>JBFWQT010000048.1:0-21451 GCA_050249295.1 Planctomycetota bacterium | reverse complement strand
ACGCGATCACCGACAGCGACGTGGTCCGCGACATGCGCACCACATTCGCGCTCGAGCCGCAGATCCGCGGCGCCGCGATCCGCAAGCTGGTGTTCGACTACTGCAAGCAGAAGAACATCACGGTCACCGACGACGAGCTGCAGAAGGAGGCCGACGCGTGGCGCGTGCACCACGGCCTGTTCCGCGCATCCGACACGGTGAAGTTCCTCGAGACGTTCAGCATCAGCATCGACGACTTCGAGCGCGAGCTCGAGTTCCGCCAGTTGCTGCGCAAGCTCAAGGACGCGCTGTTCGGCAAGAAGGTGAAGGGCTGGTTCCTCGAGCACCAGAGCAACTTCGACGAGGTCGAGTTGCGGCACCTGGTGGTCAAGGACCAGTCCACCTGCCAGGAGCTGCGCGACCAGATCGTCGATGACCGCGTGCCGTTCGAGAAGCTCGCCAAGCAGCACTCGCTCGACGTGACCAGCAAGCGCAAGGGCGGCTACCTCGGCTGGGTGCGTCGCGGCAGCAACATCCCCGAGTACGAAGCCGAGATCTTCGGCGCGAAGCCGGTGACTGTGCTCGGCCCGTTCAAGGTGCCGGCCGGCTACGAGCTGGTGCAGGTGCTCGACACCGCCAAGGCGAAGTTCAACGACGACATCCAGGAGGAGATCCTCGACCACCTGCTCGACGAGGAGTTCATCGTCAAGCATCTGCCGGTGCCGAAGGTCGAGGCCCCGGGCTGATCGCGGCCGCATTGTCAGCGCCGCGCGGCAATCGCGGCCGCCGCCACGCGCGCATGCTCGCGGCCGTTCTCGATGAACACCGTGCGCGTCTCGCGACCGAAGCCGGCACTGCCGACGACGAACAGGCCGGGCACGCTGGTCTCGTACTGCTCGCTCAGCAGGGGCTGCTCGCCGTTGTCGCTGAACCGCGCGCCGCAATCGCGAAGCAGGCCGTCGACGGCGCGGTAGCCGATCTGCACCAGCACGAAGTCGCTCGCGATCCGGTGATCCACACCGGCGGCATCAACTATCACCACGTCCTGCGGCGTGATCTCGCGCACCACGCACTCCATCCGTGCGGCGATCGCGCCTTCTTTCAAGCGGTTGTCGAAGTCGGGCTTCAACCAGTACTTCACCCCGTCGCGCACCTCCGCCCGGCGATGCACCACCGTGACCGTCGCGCCGCCGCGGTACAGGTCGAGCGCGGCCTCCACGGCGCCGTTGCTGCCACCGATGATGGTCACGCGCTGGCCCCAGAACGGCGCAGCGTCGTCGTAACGCAGCGACACGTGCGGAAGGTTCTCGCCCGGCACGCCGAGCCGATCCGGCTGATCGAAGTAGCCGGTCGCAACGATCACGAAGCGCGCGCGCAACTCGCCGGCCTCGCGCCGTGGCGCCTCCCCGGCCGGTTCCAGCCGCAGTGTGAATCCGCCAACCTCGCCGGGCAGGATGCGTGTCGCGCGCATGTACGTGCGCACGTCCACGCGTTCGACCTCGGCCACGCGCTGGTAGTAGGCCAGCGCCTCCTTGCGCGTCGGCCGGCTGCCCACGCTGGTCATCGGGTGGCCGACGATCTCGATGTTGCGCGCCTCGCTGAAAAACGTCATGTGCGTCGGGAAGCGGCGCACCGTGTCGCACAGCGCGCCGGCCTCGATCACGCGCACGCGGCAGCCCGCGCGCTGCGACAGGATCGCCGCGGCCAGCCCGACCGGCCCGCCGCCAATCACCGCAACATCGACATCGATGTGGTGCATGTGGTGCATGGCTCAGCTGTCGTAGTGATCGGTGTCGCGATCGACTTCCGGCTCGTGATCCTCGCGCTCGTGATCTTCCGGATCAGCGGCCGGGCGCGGTTCGGGTCGCGCGGTGGCCGGCAGCTTCTCTACCGGCGGGCGGCGCAGCTTGCGCGTCTTCTCGGGCACCAGGCCACGCATCCCTTCCAGCAGGCCGAAGCAGAGCAGCAGGTCGCCGGCTTCCAGCACGCGATCGGAGCGCGGGTTGGAGATCACCTTGCCGCCGCGATGTTGCAGCGTCAGCACGTTGATGTCGCGCTCGCGCAGGCCCGACTCGCTGATCATCTTGCCGACGTACGCCGACCCGGCCGGCACATGCAACTCGGCCACGCCGTAGCCCGCGCTGACCGTCAGCCGCTGGCGGATGTCGACCTCGGGGAACTCCACCTGCGCCGCGATGTAGTCGATGATCGCGCCGGCCACGTCGAGCTGCGTCGCGCCTTCAATGCCTTCCAGGCCCGGCGACGAGTTGACCTCCATCACCTTCGGCCCGTCGCTGGACTCGAGCATGTCCACACCGGCGATGCGCAGACCCATGATCTGCGCGGCCCGCACGGCGGTCGCGGCGTAGGTGTCGTCCAGCGTCACCGGCTCGGCCCGGCCGCCGCGATGCACGTTGCTGCGGAACTCGCCGGTCTGCGCGACGCGCCGCATCGACGCGACGACGCGATCGCCGACGACGAACGCGCGGATGTCCTTGCCGCGACTCTCGGCCACGAACTTCTGCACCAGCACGTTCTGCCGCGTGCTCTGCAGCGTCTCGATGATCGCCTCGGCCACCTTCACCGAGTCGGCGAGGATCACGCCGACACCCTGCGTGCCCTCCAGCAGCTTGATGACGACGGGTGCGCCGCCGACGCGTTCGATCGCCGGCAGCACGTCAGTCTTGTCGCGCACAAACGTGGTCTGCGGAATGCCGATCTCGTGTCGGCTGAGAATCTGCAGGCTGCGCAGCTTGTCGCGCGAGTTGCCGATGGCGGTGGACGTGTTCGCGCAGAACACGTCCATCTGCTCGAACTGGCGCACCACGGCCGAGCCGAAGTAGGTGATGGAGGCGCCGATGCGCGGCAGCACCGCGTCGTAGTGCGTGAGCAGCTTCGAGCGGAAGTAGAGTCGCGGCTCGCCCTGCTCGAGGTCGATCGAGAACTTGAGCGTGTTGAGCACCTTGACCTTGTGACCGCGCTGCGCGGCGGCTTCGCGCAGGCGCGCGGTGCTGTAGCAGCGGGGGCTGCGCGAGAGGATGGCGAGTTTCACGGGGTGCCTTTCCGGTTGGTGCGTGCGGCGGCGGTCTTCTTCCGTCTGGTCCTGGTGTTGCGTTGCTTCGTTGCGGCCGACTGCGTCTTCGTCGCAGCCTTCTTCTTCTTGCTCTTCTTGCTGCTCTTCCTCTTGCTCTTCTTCTTGATGGTGGCGGCGGGCGGCGCGGCCGGCTGGCCACTGTAGTAGGAGCGGCCCGGATCCACGACGAAGCGGTTGCGCACCGCTTCGCGGCCGAGCAGCATGCGGAAGCCCATCTCGTCGCGATTCGTCAGCGTGAGCTCGATCGTCCACGACGTGCCGAGCGCCTCCACCGTGGTGTGGATCACCGGCCGGCGTTCGCTGTGTCCGCTCGAGCTGCGCACCGCGCGGAACTCGGCCACGCGGGCCTCGGCAGTCACCTTGTGTCGCGCGTTGCGCTGCTGCGGATGCACGCTGAAGCGCACCCACTTCGTGCCGTTGCGCTCGCTGTAGTGCAGATCGAAGGCGTGCAGCGCCGAGGTGCGCGCGCCGGTGTCGATCTTGGCCTTCACCGCCGGGATGCCGAGGGCCGGCAAGGCGAGCCATTCGCGCCACCCGATCGCCGGCATGGCCGGTCCCGATCTGCGTGGCGTCGCCCCGGGCATTCGATCACCGCCGGTTCGTTGGTGGTAGTGCGCGAGCGAGGTGACGGACCTTACTTCACGCGGAAGTGCGTCACAATGGATCCGCGCCGACGGCCACGCGAGGATGCGCGGGCTTCAGTGGCTTCAACGGCGGAATGCGCAGCAGGCTTCAGCCACCGGTCACGGCAATCAGCGCATCGGCGGCCTTGCGCGCCGACGGGTAGCGATTGTCCGGGTCGCGCATCAGCATGCGCAGCACCACGTCATCGAGCTCCGGCGGGATGTCCGGCCGGTGGCGCGACGGCGGCAGCGGGTCTTCGCTCACGCGGGCCATCAGCATGTCGATCGTGGTGTCGCGCACGAACGGCAGCACCCCGGCCAGCGTGTGATAGAGCGTCGCGCCCAACGAATAGATGTCGGCGCGATGATCGACCTTGCTGGTCTGCAACTGCTCGGGCGCGATGTACGCCGGCGTGCCGAGCGTCGTGCCCATGTCCGTCAGGTTGGTCATCGAGGAGTGAACCTCCTGGATCCGGCTCATGCCGAAGTCGAGGATCTTCACCGCCTTGTGCCCGATCATGATGTTGCCGGGCTTGATGTCGCGATGGACGACGTTGGCCGCGTGGGCCGCGCCGAGGCCATCGAGGATGCGCAGGAACCACGGCACCGCCTCGACGTAGTGCACGCTGCCGCGCTCCTCGATGACGTTCTGCAGCGAGTGGCCCTCGACGAATTCCATCGCGAGGTAGAGGTACTTGTCGACGCCGCCGACCTCGACGATGTCGATGACGTTGGGGTGGTTGATGCGCGTGAGCAGCTGGCCTTCGCGCTGCAGGCGCTTGCGCATCTTCTCGTCGTCGACGAGCAGGATCTTGACCGCGTAGAACTCGCTGCGGCCGTCGATGCTGGCCTTGAACACGAGCGACTTGCTGTTGCGCTCGATCATCTGCACGAGGCGATAGTTGCCGAAGCGGCGGCCGACGAGGCGGTTGCCGGCGTCGCCACCCTTGCCGCTGCCGCTGCGGTGCTCGGAGCGTGCGCGCGCGGCGGGCGGCGGCGACTCGCGGATGTCGCCGGGCTGCGATGGCGCGGGCTGCGCGGTGCCCGGCGTGCGCGGTGTGTGCATCGGCGTGGCGCGACGTGGCGGCGGAGCGGCGACAGCGGCCGGCGCCTGTGGCGTGGGCGTGGGTGCAGGCGGCGCGGGGTCGCCCGGCTGATGCATGCGCGTGCCGGTCGACGACATCGGATTGCGCGGCGCGAGCGTGGGCAGCAGCCCGGCACCGTCAGCCGCGCAGACCGGTCGCGCGTGCGAATCCCAGGTCAGCATGTATTCGCGGCCGCAGCTCGGGCAGCGCATCGGCACCGACGCCATCCGCTCGAGCACGCGATTGGCACCCGGCACGCCGATCGATGCGCCGCGCACCAGCACGCTGCGCAGGTCGGCATCCTCGCCGCGGGCACGCAGGTCGCGCGCCTCGCGCACGGCGTCCAGCAGGACCTTCTGGTCCAGCAGGCCGAGTTCGATGGCGATCCACGCGAACTGTTGCTCGAACGGGGTGCTCATTCGGTCTTGCGCGGGCGAGCGCGAGTGGAGCGAAGCGGGGTGCGCGACGGAGGGGCGAGGGGCGACCGGGGCGGGCCACCGCCGGGACAGAAGAGTATTCGTTTCGGCTGCCGAATGGAAGTGCGGCCCGATGGCGGCGGCCTGCTCTGTGCATTCCGCAGCGAGTACCCGAAACGCGAACCGGCGGCAGAGGATCAATCCCGCTGCCGCCGATTCGAACTGCAATAGTGGCTCAGAGCTGTCTGATCACCGGTCCGGTGGATCAGATGGCGTCCTTGAGGGCCTTGCCGCAGCGGAAGCCGACGGTCTTGCTGGCCTTGATCTTCATCGGCTGGCCGGTGTGCGGGTTGCGGCCGTTGCGAGCCTTGCGGTTCTTGACGGCGAAGGTGCCGAAGCCGATCAGCTGGACGGTCTTGTCCTTCTTCAGGCCCTTCTTGACGGCGTCCAGGACCGAGGTCAGCGCGCGCTCGGCGGCCGCCTTGCTGTCGAACCCGCCGTCCTTGATCATCTGGTCGATAAGCTGCTGCTTGTTCATCGTGTTCTCCGTTCGCTCCGTTTGTGCCCTGTGCTGGCAAATGCCGGCATCGTTGGGCTTCCTCAGGTACGCCCGGCTACAGCCGGACACTTGGTGTGCCAGATCACTCCGGCGACAATTCTATGTGTACCGGTAGTGTGGATGCACCGTCTGCGGTCCGGGTGCCTCGGGACTTCCCGACCCGGCCGGCTCGGCGAGCCACAACTACAGGTGTGTTGGTTTTTATAGATAGCACACGGACGAGCGAAGTCAAATTGACAGAAGTATGAAGGCCCGCAATTCCGGGTGTCGCGGGGCGGTCTGGATGCGCCACCGCCGCGCGGATGATGACACAAAATCCATGATTTCAGCTAGTTACAACTCGTCCCTGTAGAGACCCCGTCGCCCGCCAGGGCCCTTGGCAGGCTCGAAAAAAAAAGAAAAATCTCGCTTGACGGTCCAGGTCCACTGCCAGGCCGGTTCCAGACGCCTGCCAGAATGGCCGAAAAAGAATAAGTTTCTACTCCCACAAGCGGTGGCGCATGAGTCGAGCGGCCGCGTCAACCCAGCGGATTCTTCGGCTCTGCGGTTGCCACTTCCCCGCTGGTCGCGCCCGCATCCTTCCCACGACCATCTTCCGCCGGCAGCCAATCGACCATCTGCTCGACATCGTCCGGCTTGAGCTGCAGATGGAAGGCCACGTCGGGCGACGTCCGCAGGTACATCCGCGGCCGGGCAGTCGTCGCGCCAACCGTCCAGCGCCAGCGGATCGCGTCGCGCGGGAACACCGCCGGCAGCGGGTCGAGCTTGTTCATCAACATCAGCGAGTCGGCCATCAGCACCACGCGCACAAACGGCCCGAGCCGATCGGCCACCACTGGCCGCACCTCGATCACCGGGTCGTAGCCATCGTCGACGATCTTCGGACGGATCGCCCGCTCGAGCATTGGCGCGATCAACGCCAGCAGCGGGTCACTGCGCGACGTCGTTGGCTTCAACCACATCCGGCTCGCACCCGTGGTCGCGTTGATGCCCTGGATCGTCATCAGTACGCCGATGATCGCCAGGATCACGTTCCCCGGATCGCCGATCCAGCCGAACCCGCTGGCGGCCAGCCACGGTCCGGTGACGAGCAGTGCCAGCGCGCGCACCGACAGCATGGACGGGTGACGCACGACCTGGCCGAGCAGGCCGATCAGCAGGAACCCGGCGCCGAACAGGATCGGCCGCAGGTCGCTCACGTCGATGCCGGACGGGCCGAGCCTTGTGGAGAGCGCAACCGCACCGACGGCGATGAAGTCGCCGCCGCCGCCAGTGGCGCGGCCCAGCGCCCACGTGTTGGTCAGCACATGCAGCCGGTCGATCGGCGCGATATCCAGCAGGCGGGTGCCGGTCGTCGGCTCGAGGGGCTCGAGGGGCTCGAGGGGCGGGTCTTCATCCACGTAGTGCGACACGGCCAGCTCCGTGCGACGACAGCGGTGGCAGGCTGAACGGTAGCGCAAGCCGCCCCGCGATGCGACGCCGCGCTCTCCATTTGTCGTGTATAGTTGAGGCCGGGTCTCTGGCCGGGACGCCCGGCGCGAGCGAGTCGCGAAGGGCCGCGCCGGCGTCGTGCACCACACCTGCTTCCACGTACGGCCGCGGGCCGGGCTGCGCCGGCACGACCGCTACCACAATCGGTGATCATGACCCCGGAACCCCGCAGCGCCACTCGCCAGATCGCCCGCTCGGTCGAGCGCACGTTGCACAACGAGGCGCGGCGCAACGAGCTGCTGATCGCGTACACGCGCGTGCTCGCGACGATGCTGATGGCCTGCATGGACAGCGTCAGCTACGTCTATCCGCAGCTGATGCAGCAGGAGCAGATCCCGCTGTGGATGCCGCTGATCTCCTGCAGCGCGGCCTGCATCGCAATCATCATCATGCTGATCCTGCGCAGCGGCCTGTACCGCGGCTGGCTCCGCTACCTGTTCCCGGCGATCGACGGCGTCGTGATCAGCCTCGCGTTCCTCGGCGCGCGCTTCGCACTCGGCACCGCGTTTTTCAAGGGCGTGGGCGGGCTGGGCACGATCGGCATCACCTGCAGCCTGCTCGCCGCCAGCGGCGCGCTGCGACTCACCCGATCGGCCGCCGTGTTCACCGCCGCGGTCGCGATCATCTCGTTTGTGGTCGCCAGCTGGGGCCTGATGGAGCTCACGCCGAACTACGGCATCCTCGTCGGCCTGCTGGCCGCGTTCGGCGCGCTCAGCGTGTGGATCACCGGCATCGTCAATCGCGCCGTGAAGAGCGAGGTCGGCCGCGCGATGCTCACGCGCTTCCTGCCGCAACGCGTGATCGACGACGCGCACACCGATCCGATGGGCCTCGTCACGCAGCCGCGCAGCGTTGACGCCACCGTCGTCGTCACCGACCTGCGCGGCTTCACCGCATTCTCCGAGTCGCTCTCGCCCGACGAGGTGCTGACGTTCCTCAACGAGGTGCAGGGCGCGCTGGCGCGGGTCGTGCGCACCTACGGCGGCACCGTGGACAAGTTCATGGGTGACGGCATGCTCGCGGTGTTCGGCGTGCCCGAAGAACTCGACGACCATGCGCTGCGCGCGATCTGCGCGGCCAGCGAGATGCTGCGCGTGATCGAGCGCATCAACCTGCAGCGCCGCGACCGGCAACCGGTGCGACTCGGCATCGGCGTGCACAGTGGCGCCGTGGTCGCGGGCTGCCTCGGCAGCGGCCTGCGGCTGGAGTTCACGATCATCGGCGACACCGTCAACACCGCCTCGCGCCTGGAGTCGCTGACCAAGGAGAAGGGCGTCACGACGCTGATCAGCGACGACACGACGCATCGCGTCGGCTCGGCGTTCAGTGCCAGCGGCACGTTCCAGGGCTCGGCCGTGGCCGACGCGCTGCTCCGGGCGCGCCAGGCCGATGCGCAGTTGCGCCGCGAGGAAGAAGGCGACGATCGTCCGCGCGCCGACGGCGACGACGAGGACACCGTGCGCATCAACACCTCCACGCTCGAACTGCCGCGGCTCGAACTGCTCGGCGAGGTGTCGATCCGCGGCCGCGTGCAGCCGATGCGGGTGCACACGCTGTTCAGCCCGCCGCCGAGCCAGACGCGCCTGCTCACGCGCGATGCGGTGAGTTCGTGACGCGGAAAAACGCATTGGCTGTTGTGTTGCACAGATTGCGAGCGTATCTAGCCCGCACCGCAACCGAACGACCTCACGCTGCGCGCGCCGCCTGATACCAAGTCATGTTCCACACGCTCCGACTGTCCCTGCTCGCGCTGCTGCTGCTCCCCGACGGGAGAGCGTAGGGACGTCGCCGCGATCAGACTCGCCACGCCGTACTACCCTGCGCTCTCCGCGCAGGGTGTTTTCGTTTCCGCTTCAACTGACATGACGCCGATCCGTTCACTGCCGACGTGCCTTGCACTCCCGCGCCTGTCCCTGCGCGGGCCCGGGCTGCGTCGTCAGCAGTCCGGGCGTGATCGGAGAGCGGGCTGAGATTCCGTCTGTCCGTCCGGCATGCCGGCGGCCGCGGCCCCGCATCTCCATCGACGAGGTGCGGGGTCGTCGCGTTTCGTCGCGGCACCTCGCGTGACCGCCACGAATTCCGATTTGCCAGGACAAGACCATGACGATCCGCAAGCCAGCGGATGATCACGATCGCGTGATCATCTTTGACACCACATTGCGTGACGGCGAACAGTCGCCGGGCGCGAGCATGACCACGGCCGGCAAGTTGCAGATTGCCGCCGCACTGCAACGACTCGGCGTCGATGTGATCGAGGCCGGGTTCCCGGCAGCGTCGCCGGGCGACTTCGCGGCCGTGCAGCAGATCGCGCGAACGGTTGCTCAGAGCGGGCACGGGCCGACGATCGCCGCGCTGGCGCGATGCACGCGCGACGACATTGCGCGCGCGGCCGATGCACTGGCCGACGCCGCGCACCGGCGGCTGCACGTGTTCCTCGCGACCAGCGCGATCCATCGCGAATACAAGCTGCAGATGGCGAAGGCCGAGATCGTGCGGCGCACGCGCGAGGGCGTGGCGTTCGCGCGCGAGCACACCGACGACGTGGAGTTCTCGCCGGAGGACGCCTCGCGCACCGAGCGCGATTTCCTGGCCGAGGTCTGCGAGGCGGCCATCCAGGCTGGTGCGACGACCATCAACGTGCCGGACACGGTAGGCTACGCGATGCCCGGCCCGTACCGCGACCTGATCGCCTGGCTGCGCGCCAACGTGCGCGGTGTGGAGCGCGTGGTGCTCAGCGCGCACTGCCACGACGATCTGGGCATGGCCGTGGCCAACAGCCTGGCCGCCATCGAGGCCGGGGCGCGACAGGTGGAATGCACGATCAACGGCATCGGTGAGCGCGCCGGCAACGCCTCGCTCGAAGAGGTGGTGATGGCGCTGCGCACGCGCCGCGACCACTTCGGCGTGACGACCGGCATCGACACGCGCCGCCTGCTGGCCACGAGCCGGCTGGTCAGCGCGGTCAGCGGCCTGCCGATCGCGCGGCACAAGGCGGTCGTCGGCCGCAACGCGTTCGCGCACGAAGCCGGCATCCACCAGCACGGCGTGCTCGCGCATGCCGCCACCTACGAAATCATGCGGCCGGAAGACGTCGGTTTTGCCGGCAACGAGTTGCCGCTGGGCAAGCACAGCGGCCGGCACGCGCTGCGCGCAAGGCTCGAACGGCTCGGCCACGCGCCCGACAACGACGCGCTCGAGCACATCTTCGCGGCGTTCAAGCGCCTCGCCGACGCGCGCAAGGAAGTCGGCGACGACGACCTGCAGCAACTCGTGATCGACGCCGGCCGCGAACTCGCCGCATCCATTTCTGACCGCCAGCCGAAAGCCGACACGCAATGAACCTCATCGATCGCATCTGGAACTCGCACATCGTGGCGGACGAAACCGACGACACGCCCGCCGTGCTGTCGATCGACGGCCACCTGATCCACGAAGTCACGTCGCCGGCCGGGTTCGACATGCTGGCCCGTCGCGGCCTGCCTGTGCGGCACCCCGAACGCACGCTCGCCACGGTGGACCACTGCATTCCGACGAGCGGCGTCGCGTTGCCGCGCATGCCGCCCATGCCAATCGTCGAGCAGTTTGTCGCCAATTGCCGCGCGCACGGCATCCACTGCCGGCTGCCCGAAGGCGGCGAGCAGGGCATCGTGCACGTCATCGGCCCGGAACTGGGCTTCACGCAGCCGGGCATGACGATTGTGTGCGGCGACAGCCACACCAGCACGCACGGCGCGTTCGGCGCGCTCGCGTTCGGCATCGGCAGCACCGAGGTCGGCCACGTGCTGGCCACGCAGTGCCTGCTGCAACGCCGGCCGCGCAGCATGCGCGTGGTGTTCCGCGGTCGGCCGGGCGCGGGCGTGACGGCCAAGGACCTTGCGCTGGCGATGATCGCGCGCATCGGCGTGAACGGCGCGACCGGCTGCGTCATCGAGTACGCCGGCGAGGCTGTGCGCGCGATGGACATGGAATCGCGCATGACGCTCTGCAACATGAGCATCGAGGCCGGTGCACGGGCCGGCATGGTCGCGCCCGACGACGTGACCTTCGCATGGCTGCGCGACCGGCCACTGGCGCCGCCTCGCGGGGAGCAGTGGGATCGCGCGGTGACCTCGTGGCGCACCTTGCGTAGCGACAACGACGCGACGTTCGATCGCGCGGTGACGATCGACGCGAGCACGATCGAGCCGATGATCAGCTGGGGCACCGACCCCGGCATGTCGATCGCCATCACCGGCAACGTGCCCGACCCCGCGGCCGGCACGGCGGAGGCGGCTGCGCTGGCGTACATGGATCTGCGGCCCGGGCCGATCGAGGGGCAACCGATCGACGTGGTGTTCATCGGCAGCTGCACCAACTCGCGGCTCGGCGATCTGCAGGCCGCGGCCGACTTGATGCGCGGGCGTCGCGTGGCCGATGGTGTGCGCGTGCTGGTGGTGCCGGGCTCGCAGCGCGTGAAGCGCGACGCCGAGGCGCTCGGCCTCCATCGCGTGTTTGTTGATGCCGGCGCGGAGTGGCGCGAGCCCGGCTGCTCGATGTGCATTGCGATGAACGGCGATCAGCTGCGGCCCGGCCAGGTCGCGGTGAGCACGAGCAACCGCAACTTCCGCGGCCGACAGGGGCCGGGTGGTCGCACGTTGCTGGCCAGCCCGCTCACCGCGGCGGCCGCGGCCGTGCGCGGGTGTGTGACCGATCCGCGCGTGCTGATGCCCGGCGTCGTCGTCGGCTGCGCCTGGTAGCGAGCAATCGCGGGAAGCGCTCCGGAGCCCCGGAGGGGCGTGCCTGCAGTAGCCCGGGGCGTGTGCCCCGGGAACGAGGCGAGCGCGCCCATCCTCCCCGCTCTTCGTGCCGGAGCCCCGGAGGGGCGGCCCCGAATCGGCGAGCCCGGGGCCGCCCCTGCGGGGCTCCGGCAAGGGAATGCAAAGCAGTGGGACGGTTCGCCTCGTCCCGGGGCTCACGCCCCGGGCTACTGCAGGGCCGCCCCTGCGGGGCTCCGGAAGGCCGCTGCATCAATTCAATGGAGTCGGCCTTACACCCCCGGCTCGCCCGGAATCACATCACAGAACCACTGATCACCAATCCTGGAGAATCACATGGAACCGATCACGCAAATCGTCGGCCGTGCACTGGTCCTGCACGCGCCCGACATCGACACCGACCGCATCGTTCCCGCGCGCTTCCTCACGCGGCCGCGCGAGGCCGGCTTCGGCGACGCGCTGTTCGCCGACTGGGCCTTGTACCCGCGCGATCACGGCTGCAACGTGCTGGTGGCCGGGCGCAACTTCGGTTGCGGTTCGTCGCGCGAACACGCCGTGTGGGCGCTGCGCGATGCCGGCTTCCGCGCGGTGCTCGCGCCGCAGTTCGCCGACATCTTCCGCAGCAACGCGCTGAAGAACGGCCTGCTCGCGATCGAGTGCGAGTGCGACACCGCCGCCGCGTTCGTTGCCGACGACGAGTTTACGATTGATCTCGACGCGCAGACGATCACGCGACGCGGCCACGCGCCGATCGCGTTCCGCATCGATCCGTTCGCCCGCCATTGCCTGCTGCGCGGCATCGACGAACTCGACTACCTGATCGCGCACAGCGGCGTCACAACGGCCGGGAGGTTCGCATGAAGCGCATCGTCTGCCTGCCCGGCGACGGCATCGGCCGCGAGGTGGCCCACGAGGCGATGCGCGTGCTGCACGCGATCGACCCGGCGATCATCATCGACGAGGGCCTGATCGGCGCGGCCGCGATCGACGCCACCGGCGAGCCGCTGCCCGCCGCCACGCTGGAGCAGTGTCGCCACGCCGACGGCATCTTCGTCGGCGCCGTCGGTGATCCGCGCTACGGGCCGGACTCGCCGCAACGGCCGGAGGCCGGCTTGCTGGCGCTGCGACGCGAGCTGCAGCTGTTCGCCAACCTGCGGCCGGTGCGACCGTTCGCCGCGCTGGCCGATGCCTCGCCGATCCGCGCCGATCGTCTCGCCGACGTGAACCTGCTGATCGTGCGCGAGCTGACCGGCGGCATCTACTTCGGCGACAAGCGCGAAGGCGACGACGCGGCCGAGGATGCGTGCCGCTACACGGCCGACGAGGTGGCGCGCATCACGCACGTTGCGATTGACCTTGCGCGGCAGCGTCGCGGTCGCATCACGCACATCGACAAGGCCAACGTGCTGGCCACGTCGCGCCTGTGGCGTCGCACCGTCACGCGCCTGTGCGCGGCCGATGCGCCGGACATCGCGCTCGACCACATGCTGGTGGACGCCGCCGCGATGCATCTGATCACGCGGCCCGCCGCGTTCGACGTGGTGCTCACCGACAACCTGTTCGGCGACATCCTGGCCGACGAATGCGCCGTGCTGGCCGGTTCGCTGGGCATGCTGCCGTCGGTGTCGCTGGGCGTTGACGGCGCGGTGCTGGTCGAGCCGGTGCACGGCAGCGCGCCGGACATCGCCGGTCGCGGCATCGCCAATCCGTCGGCCGCGATCCTCTGCGTGGCCGAGCTCGTGCGTCACGCATTCGGCTGGCACGACGCGGCCGCGCGGATCGAGCACGCGGTGGAGGCGACGATCGATGCCGGACTGCGCACGGCCGACATCGCAGTTCGCGGCGTCGCGCCGGTTGGCACCACGGCATTCACCGACGCCGTGCTGACCCGGCTCGCGAACTGACGTCCGTGAAACACCACCGGCCAGGTGCGGCTCAGCTGGCCGGGTGAACGATGATCGTGCCCTTCTTGCGGCCGCTGTCCACGTGCTCGTGCGCCGCATGAATCTCGTCGAGGCGGTACGTCCGTTCGATCACCGAGCGCAGCGTGCCGGCTTCCCACATCGCGATCAGCTGCGTGAGGAACCCGCGCAGATCGGCCGGCGGACGCAGCCCGGTGGCATCGAAGCGCGCGCGCTTGCGGCCGAACATCCGCGTCCACATCATCTGCCACAGCAGGCCGAGGCCGAGCACCGGCGAGAGGTAGCTGCCGGTGCGGGTCAGCGCCTTGCGGCAACGGCGGAACGAGCTCTTGCCCACGGTGTCGTAGATCACGTCGTAGCGATCGCGCTGCGCCGTGAAGTCCTCCTTCGTGTAGTCGATGACGTGATCGGCGCCAAGCGAGCGCACGAGGTCGACGTTGGCCGTGCTGCACACGCCGGTGACCTCGGCGCCGAACGCGTGCGCCAGCTGCACCGCGGCCGTGCCGAGCGCGCCGGACGCGCCATTGATGAGCACCTTGTCGCCGGGCTGCACGTTGGCCATGCGGCGCAGGAAGTTGAACGACGTCATCGGGCCATCGGCGATCGCGATCGCGTCGTCGTACGACATGCCGGCCGGCTTCGGCAGGATCACGCCGTCGGCCGGCACGCACACGTACTCGGCGTGCGCGCCAAAGCCCAGGCCGCTCTCGCCGAACACCTCGTCGCCCGGCTTGAAGCTGGTCACGTTCGCGCCGACGGCCTCGACCACGCCGGCGACGCCGGTGCCGGGAATCGCCGCCCCGGGCTTCGTCAGCCCGAGGAACAGCCGCGCGAAGGCCGGGGTGCCGCGGCGCATCATGGTGTCGGCCGAGGTGACGTTGGTCGCGCAGACGCGCACGAGCAGTTCGTTGGCCTTCGGCGTGGGGCGCGGCACGGTGGTCAGCGTCAGCACGTCGGCGGCCTTGCCGTAACCGGTGGCGACGACGGCGCGCATCGTCGTGTCGGGCGAGTTGGCCGCGGCATCGGCGGTGTGAGTGGCGGCAGCAGCGGCGAGCGCGGCGGTTGTCATGGCGAACTCCTCTGGCTCAGGTCTGTTTCGCAGGTTCATTCGACTTACACCGTAAGCCTAGTTTACACTGTAAGGATTGTCAAGCCGGAATCCCGGTGTATGCTCGATTCACCCTTCAAGGAGGACTCATGGCTGCAAAGGCGGGCAAGAAACCGCGCAGCAGACGGCGCGCGCCGCTCAGTCGCGAGCGCGTGCTGGAGCACGCCGTGCGCATCGCCGATGCGGACGGCATCGAGGCCGTGTCGATGCGCAACGTGGCCGCGGCCCTGCGCGTGGAGGCGATGTCGCTCTACCACCACGTGAAGAACAAGGACGACCTGCTCGACGGCATGGTCGAGATCGTCGCGGCCGGGATCGAGCTGCCGACGCCCGGCAAGAACTGGCAGGAGCAGATGCGGCGCCGCGCCACCTCGGCGCACGCCGTGCTGACGAAGCACCCGTGGGCCGCGCTACTGTTGATGTCGCGTGTCAACGTCGGCCCGGTGATGCTGCGCTATGTGGATGCCACGCTCGGCTGCCTGCTCGGTGCGGGCTTCAGCCATGCGATGGCCGACCGCGTGTGGAACACGCTCGACAGCTTCGTCTACGGCTTCACGCTGCAGAGCCTGCACTTTCCGTTTGCGCCGGACGAGTACGCCGACGCGGCCGCCGAGTTCATGCCGCAGCTGCCGATGGAGCAGTATCCGCACCTGGCGGGCCTCTCCATGGAGGTGATGTCCGGCCGGCACGATGGCCTGCACGATCTCTCGTTCGGCCTCGACCTGCTGCTCGACGGGATGGAGCGCCTGCGTCGCCGGGGTTGATGGTGCAGGGCTACTTGCGGCGCGCCAGGCGATACGCGCGGAACGTGATGCCGTCGGACACCAGCACCACTTCGCGGAACAGGATGTGGTGCGCGTACAGCGCCACCGCCGACGCCGCCTCGAGCGTTGACGAATCCGCCATCCGCCAGCGCAGCGCGTTGTTCACGATGACCGCATCGGCGTCGCCCTGCATGCACCGGCGCGACCACGTCACGGCCGGGCCGGAGACGACGAGCATGCCGTCGTGCAGCGACCAGCTGATCTCGCCGAGATCGATGCCGACCGAGAAGCCGTAGCGGCGCGGCTTGTGATCGTCCGTGATCGGATGGTGGTAGAGCCGGTGCGCGATCGCCGAGAACAGATCGTGGCACTCGCGATCGAGCTCGGTGCAGAACGCGAAGCCCGAGCCGATCGGCTTGTCGATCACGTCCTTCAGCCGCGGGAACAGCACGAGAAAGCGATCGTCGGAGAGCTCGGCCAGGATGCCGTTGTGGCTGAGCACGAGGCGCGTGAGCGTGCGACGGAAGCTGCCGGCGAACTCCTGGTAGCTGCCGGCCGGCGAGTGCAGCACGAGGTCGCCGTTGCCCACCATCTGCCCGGCCACACAGAGCGTCTCGACGCCGGCCAGGTCGCGCAGCAGCGCGTCGGCGCCGCGCGACTTCGCGGCCTCGCGGATGCGATCGGGCACGAGCTTGCCCCACAACAGGTTGCTGGCCGGGATGGCTGTGGTACCGGGCGTGGTCATGTGCGCTGCATGGCTCGCGGAAGTTCGCGCCGCCATGGGAGCATGCAGGCTGGAAGCCTGCACCACAAGGGGATGGTGTCTGCCTGCTGTGGTGCAGGCTTCCAGCCTGCTGTGGTGCGGGCTTCCAGCCTGCATCAGGATTGCTGCAAGGGGATGCAGGCTGGAAGCCTGCACCACAAGGGCAAGGGCAAGGGCAAGGGCAAGGGCAAGGGCAAGGGCAAGGGCAAGGGCAAGGGCAAGGGCAAGGGCAAGGGCAAGGGCAAGGGCAAGGGCAAGGGCAAGGGCAAGGGGTGAAGGGGGAAAGGGGCAAGGCAAGGGCAAGCCTGCACTCAGTCGCCGCGCGGCACCTCACCGCCAAGCCGCCGGATCTGCTCCGCAATCTGCCCACGCGCCACAGCGACCGTGCAGCAGCGCCACGCATGCTGCAACGAGGCGATCGCCTCCGGCTTGCGGCCCAACTGCTCCAGCGACATGCCGCGGTTGGCGGCCGCCTGCCAGAGATCCGGATTCAACTCCAGCGCGGCATCGAAGTCCTTCAACGCCTCGGCAAACCGGCCGAACTTCTGCCGGATCACCGCGCGATTGACCAGCGCCTCGGGGTTGGACGGATCGAGGCGCAGCGACTCGTTGAAGGCCTCGATTGCCTTGTCGAACTGCGACTGCTGCTGGAGGATGTTCCCACGATAGTAGTGCCACACCGCATTCCCCGGCTCGAGCTCGATCGCCTTGTCGATGTCGGCCGTGGCCTGCTGCAGTTGGCCGCGACTGAAATGGAAACACCCGCGCCGTCCGTGCGCCGCGGCGAGCGCGGGGTCCATCTTCACGGCCGCATCCAGATCGGCCAGCGCGTCGCCGAACCGGCCGCCAGCCTCCAGTGCCATGCCGCGCCGGATGCGCGCGTCGGTCATCGACGCATCGAAGCGCAGCGCCGATGTGAAGTTCGCAATCGCGTCGGCGATCTGTCCGCTGTCGAAGGCGGCACGGCCGCGCCAGTACCACGCGATGGCATGCTCGGGCTTGCCTGCCAGCGCCGCATCGAAGTCCGCCAGGGCACCCGCGTAGTCCCGCCGCCGGTGGCGCACGACGCCGCGATTCAGGTGGGCCTCGACGTGCAACGGGTCGATCGCCAGCGCCGCCTCGTAGTCCGCGAGCGCCTCGTCCTCCTGCCCGCGCCCGGCCAGCAGGGCCCCGCGATTCACCCGCGCCGGCACGAACTCCGGATTCTCGCGGATCGCAATCGCATATTCTTTCAGCGCATCGTCGGGTCGCCCGAGCCGGCCGAACACGCTGGCGCGCCCGTAGCGGGCCTGCGCCATGTGCGCGTCGATGCGCAGCGCGGCATCGAAATCGGCCAGCGCCGCCTCGGTGCGCCCGAGCGCCTCGAGCACAATACCGCGATTGCAGAGCGCGTTCTTCGACATCGGATCGAGCCGGATCGCGTGGTCGAGTTCGACCATCGCGGCGTCGGACTGTCCGAGCCGGAACCGCAGCGCCCCGCGGTTGGTCCACGCCGGTGCATAGGTCGGGTAGACCCGGATCGCGTTGTCGTAGTCGTCGATGGCCTCGGTGAACCTGCCGGCGTTCGTGAACAGGATGGCCCGGTTGTAGTACGCCTGGTACGCGTCCGGGTCCCGCTGCAGGGCCTCGTTGTAGTCGGCCATCGCCTTGTCGGTCTGCCCCGCCAGCACGTACGCGTTGCCGCGCTGGATCCGGCACGCCACGAGCGTCGGATCCTGCTGCAGTGCCGCGTCGAAGTCGGCGATCGCGCCCTTCGCGTCGCCGGTCATCCCGAGGATCAGGCCGCGACTCGCGTGTTCGTTTGCGTCGGGCTCGGTGCCGAGCACCCGGTGGACATCGAACAGCGCGTTGAACGCCAGCAGGTAATCGCCGACCTGCTGCTTGCTCAGCGTGTTGCCGAAGTCCCATTCGCCGATGCCCCTGGCATGCGCTTCATCCAGGCGCGCCCAGAAGTCGTCAAGGTTCTGGAGCGACCGCTTGTCGAGCGCCGCGCGAAGATTGGTGCCGAGCTGATCGCGCTGGTGCTCGGCGTGTTCGCGCAACTGCGACTCGTGGCGGGCCTGCGCGGCGCGCAGTGCGGCGACTTCGGTGGCGAGTTCGGTCTCGTGCTGGCTGGCAAGCAACTGCGAGACCAGCACCGCAACCGTCAGCCCGGCCACCATCAGCAGTGCCGCCGCCAGCGACGCCGTGGGGTGCCGGCGCGTCCACTTGCTGGCACGCGAGAGCAGCCCGGCCCGCCATGCCGTGGTCCGGCGGTGCGCCCGCCAGGCAGCCAGGTCGGCCTGGAAGTCCCGCACGCTGGCGTAGCGGTCATCCGGGTCGGCGGCCATTGCCTTGAGCACAATCGCCTGCAGCTCTTTGCCAATGCGCCGGGAGGGTGCGCGCCGGCGCGGCGGCGTCAGCTGGTGACGGGCCGCCTGGGCCACCGTGTCGGCGGCGTTGCGACCCCGATACGGCGCCTCGAGCGTGAGCAACTGATAGAGCACCGCGCCGAGCGAGAAGATGTCGCTGCGTTCGTCGACGCGGTCGATCTGGCCCTCGGCCTGTTCGGGCGGCATGTAGGCCGGGGTGCCGAACACCTCGCCATCCAGTGTCAGCTGGGCCTGGTCGGCCCGACGGGCCGTGCGAACCGGCCGCGCGATGTTGTCGCGGCCGAGCGGCCGGGCCAGCCCCCAGTCGACCAGCAGCACCTCGCCGAAACTGCCGACCATGATGTTGTGCGGCTTGATGTCGCGATGAATCACCCCGCAGCTGTGGGCGTACGCCACGGCGTCGCAGACCTTGCCGAAGATGTCGAGAATGCGGTTGGTGTCGTCCGGCCCGAGCGGCTGGTGTTTGCCCTGCGCCTTCGCGTCGGCGATCTGGTCGGCGAGCGATTGCCCTTCGATCTTCTTCATTGCCAGCCATGGTCGGCCGGCCGCGTCCTCGCCGAGTTCGTAGATCGGGACGATGTTGGGATGCTGCAGCTGCGAGGTGATCTGCGCCTCCTCGACGAACTGTGCCGCCGCGTCGGCATCTGCCGCCTGCAGGAACTTGATCGCCAGTTCGCGTCCGAGTTTGGGGTCTTGCGCGACGCGCACGGTGCCCATGCCACCGCGGCCGAGTTCGGAGCCGAGCTGGAAGCGGTCGGATCGAGCGGCCGTGGCGGACCGCTCGGACGGCGTGGGGCGGGTGGGGCGAGGGGGCGTTGCGCCGCGGGTGCCCGGGGCGGTCGGTTGGACGTCGTCGGTGTCCGGCGGTGGCTGTGGTGGCACACGACGGCCGCCGCGACGCGGCACGGTTGGATCGAAGTGCTGTGGACCCGTTGGCATTGCGCGGCCGTCGTCGTCGTCGTCGTCGTGGGGTTTGCGCATGCCATGATCGGCCGTGGGATACGGCCGATCAAGGGTCAGCGGTGCAATCGCGCAACGAGTGCTGTGCTTGCTCTCATGCGGCGCCGGTGGAGGTTGTTGTGGCGGCGCGTCGGTATTGTAAGGATTTTTACAAAAGCGAAGTTTTTAACTTGACTTTGGCCGCGGATGTCGTATTATTGGTAGCGTGTGCCATTGCGCAGTGCGCCGGACCGGGCCGGGGATCGTGAGATCGTGCCGGAGTTCGGGCGGCCGTGCTGCGTGCCGTTTGCGTGTGCCCAGATGAGGTAGAAGCGACGCGTGGAGGGGTTGACGGTGCCGCTACGAGGCTTCTCTGACTTTCATTCAACGTTCACGTCCAATAGCTGTGGATAGGGAAACTGAAGGAGAAAACGACGTGCATACATAATAAACTTTACAACTTGGCAGCGCCTTGGCAGAGACGGCCGAACGAACGCGATTCGGCTGCAACGTATTATGCAGTAAAGGTTTGATGTTGGTCAGGCGACTGCCCGTGAGCCGATGAATGACATGACGAAGCGAACCCAATGCGGACCTAACCGGTCGCGAACCACCTGCCGCGAGAAACGCACGAATCTGCCGAGCGAACCCAATGATCCATGAGTCTGCCGAGCGAACCCAATGATCCATGAGTCGCCACGGACGCGCCGCAATCGTCCCTCGCTCCACTGCGCTCCGCGTCGGGCTGGCCCGAGCGTCCTCTCGCTTGGACTACGGAGCGAACCCAATGACCCATGAATCTGCGGAGCGAACCCAATGACCCACGAATCTGCGGAGCGAACCCAATGACCCGTGAATCTGCCGAACGAACCCAATGACCCGTGAATCTGCCGAACGAACCCAATGACCCGTGAATCTGCGGAGCGAACCCAATGACCCGTGAATCTGCCGAACGAACCCGACGACCCATGAGTCGCCACCCGCCGCGCATCACGCACGCGCTGGAATCGGTCGCGCCGGTCCCGTACCATTCCTCTCCACGCAAACCGCTGCCCGTTGCCCGCGACGCCCATGGATCTTGTGCTTGAAACCGGTGCGAAGGTCTCCACGCTGAAGATGGTCGGCAACATCGGCCTCGCCGATGTCAGCCGACTGACGGACACCCTCGAGGGAATCGTTCGCACCGCCGAGATCCGCCAGCTGCTCGTGGACTGCACCGCGCTCGACAACTGGGACGACGCGGCGATCAGCGGTGTCGTCAACTTCATCCGCGAGATGACCCGCGAGGCGGATCGCCGCGTAGCGCTGTTCGGCCTCTCGGCCACGCTCAAGGCCGGGCTCGACCGGCTGGGCATCGGCGAGATTCTCGCCTCGGCCGAATCGCGCGACGCGGCACTCGATGCGCTGAGCGATGCCAACGACGACTGATCGACCGAACGTCTGACCGCCCGACCGTCTGAACGACTGACTGACCGGCGATGCGATTCGCGATTCTCGGCGATGTGCTCGGCAATGATCGCCTCCTCGACGACGTGCTCGGCCAACTGGCCCGGCGCGACATCGGTCCGTCGGCGGTCGTCTC
>JBFWQT010000047.1:0-21904 GCA_050249295.1 Planctomycetota bacterium | reverse complement strand
CGCGCTGCTCTAGTTGTCATTCACCGGGACGAATCCTGCGGATTCTGAATGCACAACTAGAGCAGCGCGCGCCACGTTTTCGTTCTCCGATGTCCGATGGATGATAGTGGAGCGCCAGCCGCTCATGCCTCGGCCGGCAGCACAATCCTGCGCACGAGTCCCGCGTGCGCCTGACATTCCCGGTTGCCGGTGCGGACCCTGCGGTTCGCCCGGCGCCGCGCCCGCCTGACCGACCGACTGAGACCGCGAGGCCGCCTCACCGGCGGAGAGTTCCATGATGCACGTCCTGGCTGCCGGCATCGTCCAGTATGCGCTACTCGGTACCGCCATTGCGGTGGTGGTGGTGCTGTTTGTCAAAGGGTTTGCCGAACGGCGCAACGCGAAGCGACACATGCGTGGCGAGCCGGGCGTGGGGCTGATCGAGCGCGAGGACCACTCGATTGTCGAGCCGCCGGACGAGGAGGAAGAGACCCGCCAGGCGATGTTCGCAGCCGAGACCGCCGTGGACCTTGGCGGCGCCTCGCTGACCGGCGTGGGCGAGCCCGAAGCCACGGTGGCCGACGTCGAGAACCTGCTGGCGTCGATCGAGCAGATCGAGACGGCGAAGCCCGAGAGCGTGCTCTCGGCAGCCGCTGTGCCCGATGCGAAGCCGGCGGAGCCGGCGCCCGCAGCGCCCGCCGCAAAGGTGGAAGAGCCGAAGAAGGAGGAGCCGGTGGTGTCGGCGGCGACGACACCGGCGGCTCCGGCGGCTCCGGCGGCTCCGGCGGCTCTGGCGGCTCTGGCGGCTCCGAAGCCGGAACCGGTTGCTGCGAAACCGGAGCCCAAGCCCGAACCGCCGCCCGCGCCCATCGAGGACCCCGACGACGGCAGCCGCTGGGACATCGTGCTCAACGAGCGCCCCACCGGCGCCGCGGCCCGGCTGCTCATCGTCAAGGCGATCCGCAGCTACGCCAACTGCGGCCTGTTCGAGGCGATGCAGCTCACCGACTCGGCGCCCACGCCTGTGGTCCTCAACGTCTCGAAGCCGGTGCTCAACAAGGCGAAGGCCGAGTTCGAGGCCGCCGGCGCCGCGATCATCGTCGAGACCGCGAAGCCGCGCGAGAAGGCCGTGTCGGTCGCCGCGCCCGCCACGCAGCCGGAAATGACCGACGAGCAGCTCAGCGCGCTCGCCGAGTCGGCCCGCGCCGTGCCTGGCGGCACCGGCAAGGGCAAGAAGCCGAAACGCAAGACGTTCGCCGAGTACGAGGAAGACCGCCGCAAGGAGCACGAGCGGCGCATCGCCCGCAAGATCGAGACGCAGGCCGCGTACCGCGCGATGCTCGAGAAGCAGGTGTTCTTCGTCGGCCGCGGCGTGTCGGCCGGCCTGAGCAAGACCACGTTCGACTCCGAGAAGCTCGCGAAGTACGGCCTCGCCAGGCTCGGCAGCGCCGAGGACGTCGCGTCGGCGATCGGCATCGAGCCGAAGAAGATGCGCTGGCTCTGCTACCACCGCGAAGACGCGACCACCGAGCACTACCACCGCTTCACGATTCCCAAGCGCTCTGGCGGCGAACGGCCGATCAGCTCGCCGAAGCCGCTGCTGCGCAGGGCGCAGAACTGGGTGCTCGCCAACGTGCTGATGAAGGTCAAGGCGCACGACGCCGCGCACGGCTTCATCGGCGGCCGCAGCACGAAGAGCAACGCCGAGCCGCACGTGCGCCAGGCCGTGGTGATCAAGCTCGACGTGGTCGACTTCTTCCCGAGCATCACGTTCCCGCGCGTGAAGGGCCTGTTCCAGAAGTCGCTCGGCTTCGGCGAGGCCGCCGCGACGATCATGGCGCTGGTCTGCACCGAACCGCCGCGCGTGACGGCCGAGTACGAGGGCCAGAAGTTCCGCGTCGCCGTCGGCAAGCGCCAGCTGCCGCAGGGCGCGTGCACCTCGCCGCAGATCACCAACATCGTCTGCCGCCGGCTCGACTCGCGCCTCGCGGGCCTTGCGAAGAAGTACGGCTTCGCCTACACGCGCTACGCCGACGACCTGACGTTCAGCGGCCCGACCGGCGACCGCAAGGTGGTCGGCCAGATCATGGGTGGCGCCGGCCGCATCCTGCGGTCCGAGGGCTTCACGGTTCACAAGGACAAGATCGGCGTGTTCCGTGCCGGCCGTCAGCAGCGCGTCACCGGCGTGGTCGTCAACGAGAAGCCGTCGCTCGACCGCGCCTCCGTCCGCCGCTTCCGCGCGCTGCTCGACGACGCGCTGAAGAACGGCCCCGAGAAGGCCAACCGCGGCCGTCACGCCAACTTCCTCGGCTACATCCAGGGTTACGCCGCCTACCTGCACATGGTGGACCCGGCCAAGGCGAAGCCGTTCCGCGAGAAGGTCGAAGCGATCCGCAAGACGCACTTCGCCTCCGGCAGCTGACGGCTGATCGTCGATGGTCAGCCACGACGAGTTCCTCGCACGCAACCCGCAACTCCTCGACGACGCGGCGCGCCTTAAGCGCCGCGTCGCGCTGCATCTGGTTGTCACCGCTGCGGCGGGCGTGTTGACGCTCTACCTGCCGTGGATTTTTCTCGATCGCGACCTGATTCCCGGCCACAACCACGGCGTGCTCGGCGCGATCAACAACCTGATCGCGCTTGCCGCGAGCGTACTGGTGCTGCACTGGCTCGTGGTGCAGTGGGCCGTGCCGTCGCGACTGCTGCTGGCGTGCGGATCGTATGCGACAGCGCGACAGATCCAGAACGCCGGGATTCTCAACGACGGGCTGACCCTGCCGCCTGGCACCGTGTTCAACCGTTTCGCTGGCTATACCTCACTGACCGTGTGGAGTAGCCTGTGCGTGGCGGTCGGCGCCGGCTCCTACGCCGGTATCCACATCAACGCCACCTGGTTCGGCGTGCTGCAGCCGTTCCTCGCGTTCGTTGTGCTTGCCGTCTACTCCTGCGTGTGGGCCGTAGGGCAGGGCTACATGCTGCTGCAGTCCAGGCAGGCATCGCAGACGCTGCACCAGCGCTGGGTGCGCGTGAACGAGATCGGGCCGGATGGCAAGCCGCCGGACCGCACCGCGCGCGATCGAATTCTCGCGGCGAACCCCGCGTTGTCGGAGACCGCGCGAGAGCGCACCCGCGGCCTGCTGGTCTGGTCGTTGCTGCTGCTGGCGATGCCGATCGTGGCGTTCAATCAGCTGTTCGGCGGCACGCTGATCAAGCCGGATGTCGGCGGGGCGCTCACGATCCTGTCGTACGGCGTGGCGTGCGTCGGCTTCGTGGTCATCCTCGGATGCGCGATTTACCGCGTGCTGCGCGCACACGCCCGCGACGGCGACGTGCTGCTGATGGGCCTGTGGGTGCGCCCCGAGTGGCTGGCGGCGTGCAACGCGCTCGACGCCGACGGCGTGGTGCGCGACGGCCTGGAGAGCGATCCGCCGCGCAGGCGACTCATCCGCATGGTGATGTCGTTCGGCCTTGTGATCGGACTGGCGGCGCTGTTGGCCGGCGGCATCTTCATTCGCGGCGGCGGCGCCACGACGATGCTGAAGAGCAAGGCTGACGTGCAACAACTGATGGATGCGTTGCCGTGGATCGGCGCGGTGTGGATCGGGTTTGCCACTCACGCCGCGGTCGCGGGCTGGCTGGTGCCGCTCGACATCTTCTCGATGTCGGCCCGCGGCAGCAACCTGACGTTGCTGCGCGAGCGCATCGTGGCGCAAACGGGCGATGTCGCCCACGCGCCCACGCGCACCCTGTGGCGACCGGTCGGTCGTGCCGAACTCGAACTGATCCGCGCCAGCGGGTGGCGCGAGTTCCCGCCGCGACTGCCGCATCAACCGATCTTCTACCCGGTGCTCAATCGGGAGTACGCCGAGTTTATCGCGCGCGACTGGAACACCACCGATGAAGCGAGTGGCTACGAGGGTTTCGTAACCGAGTTCGACATCGATGCCGCCTTCGTGTCTCGCTACCGTGAGCAACTGGTCGGTGACGACAGGGCTCGCGAGCTGTGGGTGCCGGCCGATGAACTGGCCGACTTCAATGTGCATCTCGTCGGCCCGATCCGCGTCGTCGCGTCGTTCGCTCCTCCGGGAGCAGAACGGGACATTGCCGCTGCTGACTGACCCGGCGTGCATGAGGTCGGGTTTGCCACGCGTTCGCTGCAGACACCGCCGTCAACGTTGTTCCCGGGGCTCACGCCCCGGGCTACTGCAGGGCCGCCCCTCCGGGGCTCCGGACGATTCGCGACACTCTGACGTGCATCACGCCCACACGCTCCGGAGGCACCGACGCGAGCGCATCGACGTGACGCAGGCGGGTGAGGGTATCGCCACGGCCAACGCGGGCGACGCGGACGACTGACCGCGCGGCGTTACTTCTTCTTGCGGCCCGCCCTCGGCTCGCGCAGGCTCTCCAGTTCCTTGCCGGACAGCACGCCACGCAGGGTGCCCGGCGAAACCGTGCGCAGCCAGGCGAGTACGCGCGAAAAGATGCCGGGCGCGTGGCGCAGACGGAACATGATGCGCGCCAGTTCCACCTTCACGTGGGAGTACGGGAACCACCACGGCTTGAAGCGCAGCTGCCCGTCGTCGTGCGTGATGACCAGCGGACGCGTGAGCTCGAGCAGGCCTTCGGGGCCGTACACGCTGCCGTGCCCGAGCCCCTGACCAGCCGGCCACGGAATGCGACCGTCGAGGAACGGACGCGGCTCGTCGTTGATCGCCACCACGCCGGCCGTGAGCCGACCAGCAATGCGCATCGCGCGCTCGCGATCGCCGCAGAACACCGACGCCACCTGGATCGGCAGCCGGCTCGCCGACTGGATCGCGAGTTCGTCGAACTCCTCGGGCACCAGCGGCACCACCGGGAGGATCGGCGCAAAGTGCTCCCAGACCACGCGCATCGAGTCGTCGCAGTTGCCGAGCACGGTGGCGTGAAGGTACGGCGCCTTCACGCCTTGCAACGGACGACCGCCGGAGTGGATCGTCGCGCCGGCTTCCACGGCGTCGCGGATCAGCGCCTCGGCACGTTCGAGCTCGTCGGTGCTGCCCAGCGGACCGACCTCGAACCCGCCCGCCATGCGGCCCAGGCGCGTATCCAGCGCGGCGCGCGCCGCCAGCTGCACGAACTCTTCCGCGGCCGGCTCCTCGATGTACACGCGCCCGATGCTCTCCGGCACCTGCCCGGTCATGCGGTGCGACGACGTGATTGCCGCGCGCGCCGCCGCGTCGAGATCGGCGTCGGCGGTGACAATCATCGGGCCTGGCGAGGCCGGCAGACGGAACGTGACCGACGCGAGCGCGTGTGCGCGGAACCCCACGTGCCGGCGCACCGCCGCGTCGGCCTCGGTCAGAATCAGATGGTCGACCGGCGAGCCGGCCAACGCGAAGCGCGACTCGGCACCGGCCGGGAGGTACTGCACCAGGCCCTCGGGCACGCCGAGCGCGTCGCAACTCAGCAACTCGCGCAGCACGTCGGCGAGCGCCGCTTCGACGCCGGGCGCGACGATCAACGCGTTGCCGGCGATCATGCAGCCGGCGACGGTGCGCACGAGTTCGGCCAGCGGCCACGTGGTGGAACCGGCAAGGCCGACCACGCCCAGCGGCGCGCGGCGCACCTCGATGCTGCGGCCGGCGTAGAGTCGCGCGTCGCAGGTCCAGCGCTGATGCGGGCCGATCAGCTCGGGCGCGGCGCGCACCATATCACGCACCACTTCGGCCGCACCGAGCAACTCGACCGTGACTGTCTCGATCTCGGTCTGCGCCATGTGCTCGTCGAACGCGTCGACCACCTGCAGGCGGTGGCGGTAGAGCAGCGCGCGGATGCGGTTGGTGATGCGCAGCCGCCTGCCCATCGGCACCTGCGCCCACTCGCGCTGCGCGGCGCGCGCGGCCGGCATCATGCGCTCGACCTCGTGCAGCAGCGCGAGCTCGCGCGGGCCCGGCGGGTCGAACTCGGGCATGCCGTCGCGAAGAATCGTGCGCAGGTGCAGCGGCGGAGCGATCGCGCCACTCTCCACCGAATCGCCGAGCCGGCTGGCGGCGGGCAGCGTTGGCGAGAGGCCGGTCTTCTCGGCGGATGACGCGGCGTCGGTGTCCGCGTCGTCGTTGCCCTTCGCGCGCAGCAGCGTGTTGCGGTTGCGCGGCGGCGTGAAGAGCCCGCCGGTGCGGATCTCCATCAGGGTCTCGTCGCCGGCGGCGGGCTCGGACCAGGCAGCTTCCGGCGTGATGTGCAGCAGGGTGCGGTTGGCGCGCTGCCCTTCCTCGCGGTGCCACGCCGCCTGGTCTTCCAGGCTCATCAGCGTGCGCGAATCGCTCGGCGGTCTCACCACGACGGTGTCGGCGGCCGCTCGATCGGCGGCCTCCTCGTCGAGTGCCTGGTTCGCGGCGGCGTCCAGATCGTCGTCGATGTCGAGATTCACGTCGGACACTGCCGGTCGCGTGCCGCCAGCGGGGCCAGGCAGGTCGGGCAGCTTGCCGAGCGCACCCCGGTCGAGATCAACGTTCACGTCGGAGACCATCGGTCGGGTACCGCGCGCCGGCACTTCCAGGTCGCGCAGGAACGGGACCGCGTCATCGTCGCCGTCGTCGTCCACCCCATCGTCCATTCGCGGCCGGCCATGCACCCGCATGCCGCCGCCGCTGCCGGCCGGCGCGGGCGCGGGCGACGTCGCGGCATCGGGCGTGTCGGCGTCCCGCGGCTCGCCGTCGTGCTCGCTGTCGCGACCGGCGTGTTCCGACTCGGTCATGCCCGTTCTCCTTGCGCTGCACCCGCCGCGGGCGCGGGGCCTGCGCAGCGACACGCGCCCGACTGCCGTGAAGCAGCCGGGCGCGTGCCATGCGCGATCAGCCGCTGATCAGCCCTGGTTGTACTGGAAGTAGTTGTCCCAGATGTAGTCCACGCGCTCGAGCGCTTCGTCCCACGGCTTCATGCTCAGCGTGCCGTCCTCGTGCTTGACGAGGAGCTCCAGGCGTTCGAGCTTGCCGAGGGCGTCGTCGATCTCGAAGTCGACCTTGATGCCTTCCTTCTTCTCTTCGCCGGTTTCCTTGTCGCGCACGGTGTGCTGGATGTTGTTCTCGATCCAGTGCTCGATGTAGTCGTCGAGCGCTTCCTCGGTCCAGGCCTTGCCGGTCTCGGGGTGGCCCTTGGGGTACGCGTTGAGGAAGAACGAGGCGAAGAACGCTTCCTTGCATTCTTCTTCCTCGGCCCCGTCAATCAGCGCGGCGAACACGTTCGCGTTGTTCGAGAGGTTGAGGAAGAACAGGTTCTGCGCCAGCACGCCCTGGTACTTCTGCTTGCTCTGCAGGTACTTGAAGACCGACTTCATGGTCCACGAGGCGAACAGCACCAGGAAGGCCGCGGCACCACCGGCCAGCACGCCGTAGCCGAACGACTTGAGGAAGTCGCCCTTCACGAATACCGCGTACTGCAGCCTGGCGTCCGCCCAGGCCTTCTCGCTGCCGGTCGCCTGGTCGCGCATGAACTTCAGCGCCTTCAGGGCCTCGGCCTCGTCGGTGACCTTCGTCTTCTTCTTGTTGTCGTCGAGCGAGAAGACAATCAGCGATCCGTCGTGGAACGCCTTGATCGTTTCCTCGGCCAGTTCGTTGTGGTCGTTCTCGGCGACCTCGGCGATCACCGGGCCCGGGTTCTCCAGCTCCACGCCGCCCATGAACCCCATGGTCGTCTTGAACACGGTCATCAACACGCCGAGCATGATCGGCATGTAGATCTGGAACATGTCGAACTTCTTGAGCGCCGGTTTGGTCGTCGGGAACAGCATCTCGAGGTCGAGCGCCGGCACGTTCTTGAAGAGCTTCACGAACACGTGGTTCGTGTCGAACTTCTTGGTCTGGCGGCCGACATCCTTGACCTTCGCGAGGATCGCGAGCCGCTTGTAGACCTTGCTGCTGTACGGCTTCTTCGGCTTCATCATCATCCACGACAGCCAGCCGCGGATCATGTCGATGCGCTCGGTCTCGCCGCGGTAGTACAGCGCGTACTCCACGTAGTGGTTGAGGTCGAGCTTGAGGTTGATGCCGCCGAACGGGCTCCAGCCCTCGAAGGCCTCGTTGAGCTCCTCGTCCGACATCTTCTCGTAGTTCGCGCCTTCGCAGGCCTCGCCGAATCCCTCGACGAGCCGCACCATCCGCTCCTTCTCCTCCTCGGGAGTGAGCTGGTACTCGGCCACGGTGTCGCGGTCCGGGTCAAACGGCGCGTAGGTCTTCTTCAGCTCCTCGAGCGTCCCGTGATACTCGAAGTGGAAGATCGCCTCGATCATCTTGCAGAACGCGGAGAACTTCTCCTTGTCCTCGTCCGGGACGCCCTGCTCCCGCTTCAGAAGGTCGACGAGCTCGGCCTTCGAAACGGGAATGAAACGTTCGCGATCGTCGTAAACCGCCATGCCGGTTCTCCGTGGTTGGGGGCCGGCCGGAAGCCGGACAGAAGCGGCGAGCGCCGCATTTCGGGGCCGTGCCGGAACGAGCCTGCTGAGACTGGGGCCGGCACGCTACCAGGCGCCCGTGGGAGCGTCAAGCGCGCCTGCAGGGCCTGCACAGGGATTCTGCGCACCTCAACGTGCGGAATGCGGTTGCCGTTGCGGATTGCCGCGCGGCCGGCGCATCGCGTGCAGCGTAACGCACGGCCCGCTCACAACGTTCACACACCGTGCCCGCTGGATTCCCGGCGCGCAGAGTGTTAATCATCCTCCGTCGGGCAGCGGCCAACATTACCGCACGCCCGTGAAGACCCCTCCAGGCGGCGGCCCGGATTGTCCCAACAGTGACGCAGCAACTCCGATGAAACGACGCGACGACGTTCGCAATCTGGCGATCATCGCCCACGTGGACCACGGCAAGACCACCCTCATGGACGGCCTCATCGAGGCCTGCCACGTGTTCCGCGAAAACCAGACGATGCAGGAGTGCCTGCTCGATTCCGACGACCAGGAACGCGAGCGCGGCATCACCATCTACGCCAAGAACATCGCCCTCGACTGGAAGGGCGTGAAGCTCAACATCGTGGATACGCCCGGCCACGCCGACTTCGGTGGCGAGGTCGAACGCATCCTCGGCATGGTCGACGGCTGTCTGCTGCTGGTGGACTCCTTCGAAGGGCCGATGCCGCAGACGCGCTTCGTGCTGCAGAAGGCGTTCCGTCACGGCCTGAAGGTGATGCTGGTGGTCAACAAGGTTGACCGCGACAACGCCCGGCCGAGCGAAGTGCTCGAGGAAGCGTTCGAGCTGTTCTGCGATCTCGACGCGTCGGACGAGGCGCTCGACTTCCCGGTGGTCTACTGTTCGGGCCGCGGCCGCTTCACCGTGGACAAGCCGGGCGGCGAGCGCAAGGGCCTGGATGTGCTGCTCGACCGCGTGGTCGCCGAGCTGCCCGGCCCGCTGGTCACCGACGACCCGGCGTTCCGCCTGCAGGTCAGCAAGATCGAGTACGACCGCTACCTCGGCCGCATCGCGGTCGGTCGCGTGCACTCGGGCAAGGTCGAGTCGGGCGACCAGATCCGCATTCTCAAGCCGGGCAAGTCGCCGCGGCCGGCCCAGATGAAGGGCCTGCAGGTGTTTGCCAAGCTCGGTCGCGTGCCAGCCGACCACGTGGGCGCCGGCGACATCTGCGCCATCTATGGCATCCCCGAGATCGCCATCGGCGAGACGATTGCCGACCTGGACGCGACCGAGGCACTGCCCGTCGTGCCGATCGACGAGCCGACCGTGAGCCTGGTGTTCTCGGTCAACGACGGCCCCTACTGCGGCCAGTCGGGCGAGTTCCTGACCAGCCGCCACATCAAGGAGCGTCTCGAGCGCGAGGCGATTTCCAACGTCGCGATGCGCATTGAAGACGGGCCGACGGCCGAGACGACCAAGGTGTCGGGCCGTGGCGTGATGCACCTCGGTGTGCTGATCGAGAACATGCGGCGCGAGGGCTACGAGTTCTGTGTCAGCCGCCCGCAGGTGATCATCAAGGAGATCGACGGCAAGAAGCACGAGCCGATCGAGCAGCTGGTGGTGAACGTGCCGGACAGCTGCGCGGGCAAGGCGATGGAAGCGATCGGCGCGCGCCGCGGCGAGCTCGTGGACATGAAGACCCGCGGCAACCTGCAGACGCTGACCTACACGATCCCGGCGCGCGGCCTGATCGGCTTGCGCACGCGCCTGATGACCGTGACCAGCGGCGAGGCCGTCGCGTACCACAACTTCAGGAGCTGGGAGCCCTTCAAGGGTGAACTGCCGATGCGGCCGCGCGGCGTGATGATCTCGATCGAGACCGACACGGCCGTCGCGTACGCGCTGAACGGCACCAAGGAGCGCGGCCAGCTGTTCGTCGCGCCCGGCGACCCGGTGTACGAAGGGATGATCGTCGGCGAGCACTGCCGCGCCGAGGACCTTGGCGTGAACGTCAGCAAGCGCAAGCAGCTGACGAACATGCGCGCCAGCGGCTCGGACGAGAACGTACAGCTCGCGCCGCCGCGTCGCTTCAGCATCGAGGAGGCGCTGGAGTACGTGGCCGACGACGAGCTGATCGAGTTCACGCCGGCCGTGATCCGCCTGCGCAAGCGCTACCTGCGCGAGAACGACCGCAAGAAGATGAAGCGCGGCGGCGTGAAGGCCACCGTCTGAGCAGTCGACAGCGTGTATCCGGGCAAGCGCCGCGACCGCCACGGAGCGGGCCCGGCGGCCGCGTGGTCACGAATCCGCCTCGCGCCGGATGCACTGATGCCGGGCGAGCCGGGTGTAAGCCCCGTATCGGGTTCGGATCACAGAATTCATGATTCCGCCAGGAGCCGCGGCCGAAAGGGAGCGGGGAAACCGGCGATGGCCGGCAACTTCGCGTCGCTCGCGCCACTCGCAGCTGCCCCCGCTCCCTCGCGGTCGCGGCTCTTGCCGATCACTTCGCCTTGATCGCCGTGATCGTGGCCTGCACGAAGTCGGTCAGCACCAGCTTCGCGCTGATGCCGGCCCGCTCGCTGAGCAACCGCGGCCAGTCGTCGGTGCCCTGCTGGAAGATCTGCTTCAGCTCGGCCACCGCCTGCGGGTTGCTCGCGGCCAGTTGCGCGGCCAGCTCGTTCACGGCCGTGTCGAGCGCGGCCGCATCATCCACCACGCGCGTGTACAGCCCGTGATGCGCGGCCCACGCCGCGTCGCGCCAGTCGGCATCAATGCTCGCCGTGGAGAACGCGGTCTGGCCGATGCGGCGTTGCACGGCCGGGCCGATCACGAACGGGCCGAAGCCGAGCGCGAACTCGCTGAGCCGGATCGACGCGCCCTGCACCGCCAGCGCGTAGTCGCTCGCGGCCACGAGGCCGACGCCGCCGCCCACCGCCTTGCCCTGCACGCGCGCGATCACGAACTTCGGGCATTCGCGGATCGCGAGAATCACCTGCGCGAACCCCATGAAAAACCGATGGCCCTGCTCGACATCCGTCACCGCGAGCAGCTCGTCGAATGACGCGCCCGCGCAGAACGGGCCGCTGCCTTCGCTGCGCAGCACGACCACGCGCACGTCGGCATGCGCGCCGGCCGCGGTGATGGTGCTGGCAATGCTGCGCAGGATGTCGCCCGGCAGCGAGTTCTTCTTGGGGTGGAAGAAGCTGACCGTGCCGACGCCGTTCTCGACGTGCAGGTTGACGGTGCCGTTGTCGTCACTCATGGCGGAGGCGTGGTGCTGGTGGTGGCCGCGGGGCGTTCCCGCTCGAGCGGGCGGACGGAATGTGTAACAAGCGCCGCGACCGACGGGGAGCCTGTCCGCGAATCGCGATTCCGGGCGAGCCGGGGTGCAAGCCGTCAGTGGTTTGCTTCGGGATTTCAGTCAAGAGCCGCGACCGCAAGGGAGCGGGCCCGAGGGCCGCACGATAACGGTCCGCTCCTGGACTGTGCACGCAGCGCGAGGCGGATTGCGAGTCCGAGCTGCGCGCGCCGCTCTGACCGCAGCAGCATTTATCCCGAAGCACCAGCTCGGCGATCAGCCGCCGGGGCCGTTGTAGAAGATGTAGAGCGGGTCGGACTGCTTCGGCATCTTCCACCAGAAGAACAATCCGGCCGCGACCAGCAGGATGGCGCCGCCGATCAGGCCGAGGTTGAACAGGCCGAACTGCTCGACGAGCCCGCCGATCAGCGGGAAGCCGGCCTTGGCCTGCGAGGTGAGGTCGGTGCCGGTGGCCTGCAGCGCCAGCGTGTAGGCCGGCGTGAGGAACGACGCGGTGGCGGTCACGCGTGAGAGCATCTGCGTGGTGATGCGCGTCGGCGTCGCGATCGTCTGCGCAACGGCGCCCTGGTAGAGCACCTGCACGCAGGCGTCTTTCATGTTGCCGCGCGCGAACGGCGAGACGGTGAACGTCGCCTCGCTCTCCTCGGCCGTCAGATCGACGCGGCGCTCGGCCGGCGTGACGTGGCAGCCGGGGAAGTGCGGGCGCACCGTGACGAACGGGTCATCCTTCGTGACCTCGATCGCCTTGTCACCGCTGACCTGCGCGACGCCGCGGCTGCGCCACTCCTGCAGCTTCTCCTTCGTGAACTTCACCGACAGCGGGAACACCTTGCCGGGGTTCATCTGCGCGAAGTAGCGCACGGTGGCCATGCGCTTGATCACCTCGACGAGTTCCATGGTCGACGGCGGCGACGGTGTGGACGACGGCGCGATCGATCCGGCGCGCGTCAACGACCGGCTGTCGTCACCCTCACCTTGCTGCTCACTCTCGCTGCCCTCGAGCATCAGCAGGTCGGCCAGTTCCTCGCGCTGGGCGCGGTGCTTGTCGGCCTTCTTCTCCGACTCATCGAAGTCGCCGGTGGACTCGCCGCCCTCGACGCCCTCGCCGCGTTGGCCACTGGCCGAGCCGAACACGCCGAGCGTGATCGTGCTGCTGCTCGGCTTCATGACAGCAACGGCCTCGTCGAGTGCGACCAGCGCGGCAAGTTCGTCGATGGCGTCCTTCGGCGTCTTCGGCGTCTTCGGTTCGCGCGCAGGAGGCGGCGACGACTGCGCGTGTCGACGAGCGGGTGCGGGTGCAGCCGGGGCCGGCGCGCTCATCACCACGGGCCGGGCCGGCGCGGCCGGAGCCGCCTGAGCCATCGGACGGGCCGGCGGCTTCTTGGCCGGGGCTGGTGGCGGCGCCGGACGGTCGCGCATCGGAGCCGACTCGTCAACGTCCTCCTCGATCGACGCGTGGAACGTCGCGCCGGTCCCGTATGAAATGGCCGTGTCGGGCGCGGGCGCCGTGTCCTTGATCGACTGCATTCGCTTGCGCTTCAACTCGATGTGCTCGCGCGGCTTCTCTTCCTTCTTCTTTGCTTCCTCGGCACGTCGCCGATCGCGCTCGGCGCACGACGCCCGCCGTTGCGCCGCCTCCATGGCCTCGCGCATGCGGCGCGCTTCGGGCCCCGGCTGTCCCTGCTGCTCGCTGCCATCGATGAGCACCGGACGCTCGCTGCGTTCGCGCTCGCCATGTTCCGCGTCCACCCGGCGCAGGAATCCGCCGAGCCCCGGCCGCGCTTCCGTGGTCGTCTCCTCGAACTTGCTGGCGAACGGCTCCTCGCCGGCGAGGAGCATCGCGCCCGGCCGATCACTCAACCAGGCGACGGCCTGATCGATCGTGTCGAACACCGGCAGCCGCTTCGGCCCGAGGCTGTTCGCCGCCAGCCACTCACGCAGCCCGGTCGACGCGCCGACGAGCAGTACCCAGCGCTCGATGTCGCGGCCCGGCGTGAGCGCGCGCAGCAACGGCCGCAGCGCCGCCTCGCCGGCCGTCAGCCCGTCGACGCTCAGCAGCACGTAGCGCACACCATGCTGGAACAGCCGGCGCAGCAGCACGTCCACCGCGTGGCGCAGCACGTTGTGCGCCGCGTCATTCACCTGCCCGCCGATGCGCACCTCGCGCACGATGTCGGTGCACACCGCCACGTCGCGCGTGTCCAGCGAGAACGTCAACGAGCCGATGCTCGCATTCGTGTCGGTCACAGTCTGGCTCATCGTGTCTGGCTCCGATCAGCCGCCGGGGCCGTTGTAGAAGATGTAGAGCGGATCCGACGCCTTCGGCTTCTTCATCCAGAAGAACACGCCGGCCGCGATCAGCATGACCGCGCCGCAGATCAGCCCGAGGTTGGTCAGCCCGCCGACCGCGCTCGACACCGACGCAAGCAGCGGGAAGCCCTGCTTCGCCTGCGTCGTCATGTCCAGCCCGGCCGCCTGCAGACCCATGAAATACGCCGGCGACAGGAAGCTCATCGTCGCGGCCATCCGCGCAAGGCGCTGTGTGGCAATGCGCATCGGCGTGCGGATCGTCTGCACGATCTCGTCGTGATAGACCATCTCGACGCACGCGTCGGTCATGTGCCCTTCGGCGTACGGCGACACCGAGAACACCGCCGACGTCTCCTCGGCCGAGATGTCGATCGTCAGCTCGGCCGGCGAGACGTGGCAGCCCGGAAAGTTCGGCCGCACCGTGAGGAACGGATCGTCGGCGCGCACGGCAATCGCCTCGTCGCCGGTCACCTGCGAGACCGCCTTCGTGTGCCACTCCTGCAGCTTCTCTTTCGTGAACTTCACCGACAGCGGGAACACGCGGCCGGGGTTCATCTGCGAGAAGTAGCGCACCGTGGCCATGCGGCGGATCACCTCGACCAGCTCCATGTTGCTGCCGGCGCTGGCCAGGCCGAGGTCGCCGAGCGCCTGGTCGAGGTCGAGGTCGAGCTTCGGCGCCGTGTTGGCGCCGGTTGTGATGTCGTCGTCGACGTGGAGATCGGCCTGCAGCAGGCCGTCGAGCGCAATCTCCTTGTCGGTGTCGCCATCGGTCATGCGCGGCCGGCCGTGCGCGATAACGCTCCTGGCGTTGGCCGGGGCCGGCTTTGGCTTCGGCGGCGCCTCGTCGGCGCGCTCGCGCTTGTCGCTCACCTTGCCCGACGCGGCCAGCTTCGACTTCTTCTTGCCACGCGACAAGTCGGGCAGGCTCGGCAACGGAATCGACGGCAGGCTGATCTTGAAGCCGCGCTTGCGGCTGTGTGTCGCCGGCATCGCGGCGACTTCCATATCGCGCATCGCCTGCTGCGGCATCGGCGTCGGCTCGACCATCGGCGGCATGATCTGCCCGCTGCCAGGTTGTGGAGGTGGCGGTGGAGGTGGCGGCGGCTCGAGTCGGCGCGCCTCGTCGTAGCTCTTCAGCCGGTCGTTCACTTCGTTGGCGGGCGTGGAAATCGTGATCCCGCGCGCGCGCTCTTCCGGCTCTGGCGGGGCATGGCTCGCCGACGACGATCGCGCCACGCGACCGGCACCCGACCCTGCGCCCATGCCACCCATGCCCGCTCCGCCGGGAATGCCCCCGCCGCCGCCACCGCGGCCGCCGATGGCGACCAGGCCGCCAAGGTCCATCTCGCTCGCGCCGAGCATCCCGCCCATCGGCGCCCCGATCGGCTCCGGATCGAGCACCACAATCTTGCCCGCCGTGAACGGTTCGTCGCTGTCGATGCTCGCCGCCGGAATCTCCATCGGCAGCGTCACCGGAATCGCATGGCCGTAGCCCGAGTGCTTCTTCGGCGCAGCGTACCCGTGCGCCAGCACCCACGACTCGGCCAGATCGAGGTTGCCGTTGCTGTGCTCGAGCGCGTCGCGGCAAGTCATGATCGCCGCACCGGTGCGACGCCGCAGCGCCGCCACCATGTCAGCCGTGACCTTCACCGGCGGCTGCCCGCCCGCGCTGTCAGGGTGTGCGCGACGCAACCACGCCAGCGCGTCGGCCGTGGTGTCGAACGCCTGCACCTCGGCCTGCCCCGTGCGCCGCGCGTGCACGTCACGACGGAACGCATGCGACGCGCCGGCCAGCAGCACCATCCGACCCGATCCAGCCGTCGGCACGAAGTGACGGATCAACGCGTGCACCGGCGCATCGTCGCTCATCGCCGACAGATCGAAGACCACCCAGCGCACGCGCTCGCGGCGCAGGTCGCGCAGCACCACTTCGAGCGCGCCGCGCAGCGCTGCCGCGTGGTCGTCGGATCCGCCGCCGGCCAGCCACACGAGGCGGGTGTCGGTGGTGAAGCCGTCAGGGCAGCTGACGCGAAGTTCGAGGTGACCGGTGTGGGACATGCCAGGCCGTCGGCCTTCCTGTAGTCGGTGGAACTGCTCGCGAGTCGGCAAGGCTATCACGTTGCCGACCGTCGCCACGTCACGTCAGGTGATGCCGGGTGCGGCGACTTTGCGGCGGTCGAAGCGGCAGACATCGGTGCAACCCGGTCGGAATAGCTGATTTTCACGCTACCGGTTGGTGTGTGGTCCTGAGCGGGGCCGTTCCAACCGGATTGTGGAGTCGCGTATGTGGGCAATCGTCGGGTTCGTCTGTGTCGTCCTCCGACGCGAAACGCAATCGGAGTCCCCGGTCCGCACCCTGGCCCTTGCCCTTGCCCGTCAGTCGTCGTTCTTGCCGCGCAGTCGCCGGCGTACGTCCTGGCGGTCTCGCCGGTTCTTCTGTCGCACGCTGCCGCCATGCGTGCCGGCACCGCTGCGTCGCAGTCGATCCGGCCCTCGCGACAGCTTGCCGGCCTGGCCGCTCGCCGTGGTGCCGGTGCCAGCCTTCGATACCCGTACTCGTGCTCGTAGCCGTGCCACGTCTCGTCTCCAACCGGAGTCTGCCACTCAATAATACGCGACGCCTTGCCGGTCGGTCCCGATTCCCGCACGATTGATCGGACCCGGCGCCACGCAACCCGGCGCAACCCGCCGCGTCGTGGCCGTGTAACGTTCCTGATCCACGTACACGCGACGACCATCGCCCAACCGCTGCCATGTCGGAACTCGTCAACGCGCTGGAACGGCTGAGCCAGTTGCGCGCTGTCGGCGCGATCTCGGAAGCCGAGTTCGCCGACGCCAAGCAGAAGGTGCTCGACGCCCACGCCCACGCCGGCGCCGCCGTCTATCCGCCGTACCCGCAGATCCAGCATTCGGGCGTCGAGTTGCCGTACGTTGATGACGACGACGCCTGCGACCACGGTTGCCACTACCACGACGACTACGACCACGGGCACGACCGCCACTACGCCGCGCCTGGCGAGCCGCTGCGGGCCGGCCAGCACCCCGGTGCCGCCAACGGCGTCCTGATCGGCCTGCACCTCGCGCAGTACTGCAACTTCGTCTTCCCGCTCGCCGGCCTGATCGTGCCGATCGTGCTCTGGCAGAGCTACAAGGACGACCCCGAGGTCGACCGCCACGGCCGCGCGGTGGTCAACTTCCAGATCTCGATGCTGATCTGGCTCGTCGTCTCGCTCGTACTGACCATCGCGCTGGTCGGGATCGGAATGCTGTTCGCCGTCGGCATCCTCGCGCTCGCCTGCCCGGCCATCGGCGCGATCCAGTCGTCGCGCGGCCACCTGATGCAGTACCCGCTCGCGATTCCGTTCTTCCCCGTGCCGCCGCCCGACAGTGCGCATGCGTTCGCCCGGGCGCAAGCGCCGCCGCCGCACTACGATCCATACGGCCGCTGACCGATGCCCTGCCCACCGGCGCCACCGGCCGGGCGGTCCGCATCCAGCACCTCGACACGCAGATCCGCGCTGCCTCGACGCGCGCCTGACTGCCCGGCTCATCAGCTCGCGGCCGGGGCGTGCGCGCCCCATTCGATCTGCAACTCCACCTTCACCTGCTCGCTCAGCGACTTGCACACCGGGCAGTTGCGGCCGGCCGTCTCGATCTCCGTGCGCAGCGCCTCGTCGGGCTCCACCGGAATGCTCACCGTCAACGGCAGGCGCGCGACACGACGCGGCGGCTCGGTACTCATGTGCTTCTCGATGCGCGCGCTGGCACCGCTGATGTCCACGCCGAGCTTCGCCGCCTTCATGCCCATGATCGTCAGCAGGCACGAGGCGAGGCCGGTGGCGAGCAGGTCGGTCGGGCTGAACGACGAGCCGTCGCCGCCATTGTCGGTCGGCGCCACGGTGCGCAGCATGGACCCGCTCGGGCCGTGAGTGGCGGTGACAGCGGTGTTGCCGTCGTAGCGAAGGCGGATTTCGACTGCCATGCGAACCTCCTGGTGTGCGGGTTGTCAGTCGTCGAGCGCATGCCACATGAACTCGCCGATGCGCAGTTCCTTGTGGTCGTTGACATACACCTCGACGCGGAACGGCCGCGACGGCATCTCGACGTTGGTCGGGTGAATCTCGCCCGGCACGTGGGCGCCGTTCTTCGTCGAGAAGTCGAGCACGGTGATCGCGTCGGCGTCGCGCAGCAACTCGAGCAGTCCGAGCCTCTTCAGTTGCGCATCGAACTCCGCGGCGCTGACGTCGTCGAGCTGGGCGCGCGCTTCCTCGATCTTGCCCTCGCGCAGCAGCGTGAGGTGCGAACGCACCAGCTCGCGCGCCTGGTTGGCGTAGTCCCAGTACGGAATGTAGAGCGCGGCCAGGATGCCGAGGATCAGCAGCGTGAAGCAGCCGGCCAGGCAGCCGGTGAGCTTGCGTTGCGCGCGCAGCAGATCCTGCGTACGCGGCAGCAACTGGCGGATCATCTCCGGCGTGAGCTTCGCCGGATCGCCGGCGGGCGAGGCGGCAGCGGGACCCGGCGGACGACCATTGCCGTTGCCGTTGCCGTTGCCATTCGCGGGGTTGGCCGGGGAGTCGGGCGCCGTCATCTGCGTGTGGTGGTGGGTCCCGGTGCGACTCGCACAGTCTACCGTTGCAGGCCGGAAACGGGTGCACCCCGCTGCCGGAATGGCGTGGCAGCGGGGTGCCGGATTCAGTGCGCGGTTTGCCGAGCGAGATGCGCGCACTGCGTCCGTGTGTTCGGATGATCAGCGGCCGCGGCGGTGGTCATCACGGCGGGTGTCATCGCGGCGGGTGTCGTCGCGACGGTCATCACGACGGTCATCACGACGGTCATCGCGGCGGGTGTCGTCACGACGGTCGTCGCGCCGGTCGTCACGGCGGGTGTCATCGCGCCGGTCATCACGACGGTCGCTGTCGTGGCGCGACTCCACCCAGCGGTTCGCACCGGGGCGCACGACCACGTGCGGAGCCGGGGTCTGCGGAGCGGGCCGGTACTGCGGGCGAGGAGCGGGCGCCGGGGCCGGGGGCGGGCAGAACGCGGGGTCCTGCTCGGTGCGGGTGGTCACGCGGTAGCTGAACTCCGCGCCGCAGGTGTTCTTCACGTTGAGCACCAGGTAGTGCAGATGGCCGTGCGAGCGGTTGATCATCAGGTCACGGCTGTAGCTCGCGCCCTCGGCCAGCGAGAACTTCCGCCCGCCGTTGATCATCATGTGCAGGTGGCCGTCGTGGTACTCGACCGCGATCCACTGCGCGACGCCGCAGGCCGGGTCCCATGCGAACAGCGCGTACCAGCGGCCGCGCTCGAACTGCTGCTGGTCCCACACGCCGTCCTTCAGGCTCGCCACCGACTGGCAGCGCTCCAGCGCCGCCTTCATCGACGCGACGTACTGCTGGATGCGCGCCTCGACGTTGCGCACGTTCATCTCGCCGACGCCGGCCGCCAGCACCGCGTAGTTGCCCTGCGATACCGGCCCGTACTGGTAGTTGGAGCCTGCCGCCGACGCGACGTTCGTGCCCGCGAGCAGCGCGGCAACGAGCATCAAACCGGGAATCACGAGTCTGCGGGTCTCGAGAGCGTTCATGGTCGCCTCCTTGATCGGGCCATGCGGCCCGAACGGAAATGCACGGACGGACCGTCGTCGTGAACACGTGCGCCGCCGTTTGAGTGCGGTGCGCGCGAACCTCGGACGCCTTGCGGCTCCAGCGGATGTGCCGGTCTACCGCCATCACTGCCACGAGTGAGAACCATGCCGGATCGCGATCCCCTCACGATTTTGTTTCGTCGTTTGCGCACACTTTTTTCAAACTTTGAGCCGTGGTGTACGTGCTGTTGGTATCCCGCGCATGGCCCCTGATCGATCGAGCGACGACATGGTGTGGCGCCTGCTTGCTGTTGCCGGTGTGTTCCTGATCTGCCTGTGCGTGCTGCCGGGCGCGGCTCCGCTGGCGCTGGCGGATCCGGATCCGCCGGACGCGACGAAGCACGACGACCCGCCGCCCGCGAAGCCGGATGGCGAGGCGGCGACGCCCGACGCATCAGATGCGCAGGACGCGCCGGCGCCACTCGGCGAACCGGTCTCCGGCCAGCTGCGCCGCCACAACAGTGTGGAGTACACCGTGGCCGGCGTCGCGAATCGCGCGCTGCACATGGACATCGTGCTGCCTCCCGAGCCCGCGGCCACGAAGACCGACGACCACACCGACAACGGCGACAAGCAGGCCGCGCCGGCCGACGGCCCGTACCCCACACTGCTGCTGTTCCACGGCGGCAGCTTCATGGCCGGCGACCCCGGCGTGATGCGCGACCTCGCCGAGCGCATCGCGCGCTACGGCTTCGTCTGCGCCAGCGTCGAGTACCGCCTCGTGCCGTACCAGCTGCCCGACATGGTCAACGACGCGAAGACCGCCGTGCGCTTCCTGCGCGGCAACGCGGCGCGCTACCACGTCGATCCACTCAACATCGGCGCCGTGGGGCACTCGGCCGGCGGCTCGCTCTCGCTGATGCTGGCCGTCACCGGCAACGAGCCGGCGCGCGAGAAAACCGGCGGCTACCGCGAGCAGTCCAGCGTGGTGCAGGCCGGCATCAGCCTGGCCGGCGTGAGCGACTTCGGCCGCGACGTGCCCGAACAGTTGAAGCAGCTCGACCAGCGCCTGCCCGCGCGCGACTTCCTGTGCGGCGACGATGGCGTCGAGAAGGCCTCGCCCGCGCGTCTGATCCAGGCCGGCGACGCGCCGCTGCTGCTGATCCATGGCACGGCCGACAACGTGGTGCCGCCCGCGCAGAGCGAGATGGTCGAGGCCGCGTGCAAGAAGGCTGGCGTGCCGTGCCGCTACGTGAAGGGCGAAGGCTGGGGTCACAACTTCATCTTCCGCGGCGAGTCGCGCGACCGCACCGTCGAGGAGATCGTGCGCTTCCTGCGCAAGCACCTGACGTTCACCGAAGACGAGGCCGAGGGCGACTTCTGATCCATGTCGCTGCATGTTGCCCTGCTTCGCGCGATCAACGTGGCCGGCCGCAACAAGGTCGGCATGGCTGATCTGCGTGCACTGTTCGAGTCGCTGGGCTACGCCGGTGCGAAGACGCTGCTGCAGAGCGGCAACGTGGTGTTCGACACCGGCAAGGCGAAGCTGACCGGCGCGAAGCTGGAGGCCCGGCTCGAGGCCGCCACGGCGGCTGAACTGAAGGTGACCACCGACTACGTCGTGCGCACGGCGGCCGAGTGGTCGGCGATCGTGGCGGCCAATCCGTACCCGAAGGAGGCAGCGGCCGACCCCGGGCACCTCGTGCTGATGCCGCTCAAGGCGGCTCCCACAGCCGCAGCGGTCAAGTCGTTGCAGGCGGCGATCAAGGGCAAGGGCCGCGAGACGGTGACGTGCGTGGGTCGCGATCTGTTCCTCGTGTACCCGGACGGCATCGGCCGCTCGAAGCTGACCAACGCGATGATCGAGAAGCACGTGGAGACGATCGGCACCGGCCGGAACTGGAACACAGTGCTGAAGCTCGAGGCGTTGTTGCAGGGCTGAGCGCGGCGAGTGCAAGACCGCGCGCGGTGGGTCGGCAAGATTCACCAGAGACCTCCGGGAAGAGGAGGGGAGAGACTCATTCGGGTCGAACCGCGACTGCTACTTGCGGTCGCGGCTCCTGTTGCGCATGGATGCAACCTGCGACTCGCAACAAGAGCCGCGAGCGCAAGCGAGCGGGCCCAGTGGGCCGTACGAGACGAATCTGCCGCTCGCTGATCGCACCGGTCGAAGGGCACATCGCGCGATCGACGGGCTGATCGAAGGCGCGAGGCCCCCGGGGCCCGCTCCCTTGCGGTCGCGGCTCTTGTTGCGCATGGACCGTCTGCGCTCGACACCGTTTCGGGGCCGTTTCGTCGCCGCTGTTGGCGACGCGATCGCTGGTC
>JBFWQT010000046.1:0-22374 GCA_050249295.1 Planctomycetota bacterium | reverse complement strand
GGCGGCTCGTGCTCGGCGAGGCCTCCGACGAGGTCCTCGGCGACGGCCTGCTCGACAAGCAGAACCAGGAGCGCGACGTCGCGCTCGGCTACCTCTACAACCGCGAGTACGGCCGCGGCCGCAACGTGCGCGGCGGCCCGAGCACCGATCGCCGCGGCGGCGACGGCGCACCGGCGATGACCGTGCCGGAGTGGATCAACGACGTGCACCGGCTGTTCCCGCAGGAAACCATCGAACGCATCGAGAAGGACGCGCTCGAGCGCTACCAGCTCGACGAGATGGTCACCAACCCCGACCTGCTGAAGCGCGCGACGCCGAGCATGTCGCTGCTCAAGGCGGTGCTGCACACGCGCCACCTGATGAACAAGGAAGTGCTCGCCCTCGCGCGCGACATGGTGCGCAAGGTGGTCCAGCAACTGATGGAGAAGCTCGCGCGGCCCGTCCACCAGCCGTTTACCGGCAGTCGCGACCGCCGTCGCCGGTCGTCATTGCGCGTCGCGCGCAACTTCGATCCGAAGAGCACAATCCGCCACAACCTGAAGTTCTGGGACCCCGACTCGCACCGGCTGTTCATCCGCACGCCGCACTTCATCTCGCGCGTGAAGCGGCACGCCGACCGCTGGCAGATCATCGTGGTGGTCGACGAGTCGGGCAGCATGATGGCCAGCGTGATCCACGCCGCCGTGACGGCCGCGATCTTCTGGGGCATCAAGACGCTGCGCACACACCTGGTGCTGTTCGACACCGAGGTGGTCGATGTCACCGACCGCTGCAGCGACCCGGTGGAGACGATCATGAACGTGCAGCTCGGCGGCGGCACCGACATCGGCAAGGCGATGGTCTACGCCGCGTCGCTGATCGAGGATCCGCGCAAGGCGATCGTCGTGTTGATCAGCGATTTCTTCGAGGGCGGGTCGCCCGCGCAGTTGCTGGGGGTCACGAAGAAGCTGGTCGAGGGTGGCAGCACGGTGCTGGGGCTGGCCGCGCTGGACGAGGACGCGAACCCCACCTACGACCACGAGATGGCCCAGCGCATGGCCAACCTCGGTGCGCACGTTGGCGCGATGACGCCCGGGCAGCTGGCCGAGTGGGTCGCGCAGAAGGTGGGCTGAGTTGCGGCGGGCGAGGTCGTTCCACACCATGGCGCCGGACAGCGTCCGCTACCGTTCGCCCTTCTCGATCACCGCATAGTCATCCGCCCGCGGCATGCTGTCCGCCACTCGCCGGATCTCATCCGGCGGCGCCACCACCTTGCGCGTGCGAAGGTCAAACCACGCGCCGCGGACCACCACTGTGCCGCAATGCACCCCGTCGGATCGCCGCAGCACGTGGCGGATGCGGAAGTGGCGGTAGTCGTCCGACATGCCGATCACCTCGAGCGACACGGTGATGGTGTCGCCGCCGTTGACCTCGCGCAGGTAGTCAGTCTCCTCGCGGAACAGAACCGGCCCGACGCCGATCCGCACGAACACCTCGGCCGTGAGTCCCTGCGCCGCGAACGCCGCGACGCGGCAGTGGGTGGCCCAGTCCATGAACGCGGTGTGCCGCGCGTGGCCGTTGGGGTCGAGGTCGGACCAGCGCACCTCGCAGCGCGCGGTGAAGAATGCGGGTGGGGTGGCCATGGTGGAGGTGCTGAAGGTGTGGCGACGTTGACTCTTGATCGGCGCGGTCTATACTGCCACGACTTCCGGAACAGGGTTGTTACCAACCGTGCCCGCAGGCCGTTCTAGCGGTATCAGCCGTGATGGACGGCGAGCCGGACTGCGGGGCAATTTCCCGATGTTGCAGATCATCTTCCTCTCCGTGTGCGGCCTGCTGGCTCTGTGGCTGGTGGTGCAGGTCATGCGGGCGGCCCGCGCAGAGGCGCACGGACACGGGCACACACTGGTGCTGGTGTCGGGTGAGCACAGCGTGCCGGTGGGAGGTGACAGGAGCGACTCCGGAACCGATGATGCAAGCACAACCGACGCGCCGGGCAAATCGGGCGAGCGAGGTATCCCGTGATCCCGTCGCAGCAGCTGCTGATGCTGACTGAATCAACTTTCGAACACGACTTCCAGACCGAGTGGCCTGCGGGCGCAATCAAGGAGATCCGTCGATGACCGACCAACCGGAAGCCACGACGCCTGCGGGCGAGGGCCAGAGCGAAGCCCCGGCGACGCCACCCGCTCCGGGGAGCGGGACCTACGGCGACATGCTGCACCTGGCGGACGCGATCAAGATGATCGAGGAGAAGCGGCAGGTGGCGTTCGCCGCGAATGACACCGACCGTCAGCGCCTGCTGAAGCAGATGCGCGCGGGCGAGTTCCCGCCGCCGAGCAAGCCGGTGCAGAAGCTGCCGCGTCGCGATGGTGGCGACGTCGACTGGTCGGAATGCTGGTGGGCACGCGAGGACATCGAACTGTGGCTCGGCGGGCAGACCAGCACCGAGAAGTGGGAGCAGCGCTGGAACCAGTTCTCGAACATCAAGAGCTGGCGCGAGTGGCCGTCGCTGGCGTCGTACGCCGCGCGCCGCGTGGTCAAGGGCGAAGGCGAGTGGGAGCACTGGGCTGACCGCTACCGTCCGCGCTCGTTCACCGGCCAGTTCCTGCGCTTCCTGGCGTGGGCGTGCATCGTCGGCGCCGTCACGTTCTATCTGATCCCGATTTACTGGGGCCTCGACAAGCAGCTCGTCGAGACCGACGAGAAGGGCAAGCCGATCTTCCTCGACGATGCGTACATCACCGCCGATGGGCAGATCATCAAGGTGGACATGGAAGAGTTCCGTGTGCACCAGAAGGTGGTCTACGTCTACGCCAACGCCGAGAAGCGCGCGGCCGCGGCCGCTGCCGGCGAGCACCCGGTGCCCGCGAAGGACGCCAACGGCAAGGAGATGCTGGCGCCGAAGTACAAGTTCAGGACGAAGAAGGACGGCACCGCCGTCGTCTACGTGAACAAGAAGGGTGAGACGATCACCGAGGACGAGGCGCGCTTCCAGGGCAAGGGCGTGCCCGAGTACCCGATGCTCTCGTTCCTGGCTGCGAAGCTCGACCTGTTCCCCGGCGCGACCGTGCCGCTGATGATCTTCCTGGTGCTGGTCGGCCTGCCCGCCCTGATGATGGGCTACAAGTTCTGCTACGGCTGGCTGTCGCTCTCGTACGTGCTGACCGACTCGCGCCTGATCGTGCGCGAGGGTCTGCTGGCGCGTCACGAGCATCAGGTCCGCGTGATCCAGATCCAGGACATGTCGGTCACGCAGGGCCTGCTGCAGGTGATGCTCGGCGTCGGCGACATCCTCGTCCACTCGGATGACGTCGACACGCCGGAGCTGACCATCCAGGGTATCCGCGACCCGCGCGCCGTGAAGGACCGCATGTTCGCGGTGTCCGAGACGGCCAAGCAGGAGAAGCGCTACTACATCGAGTCGACCGGTGGCGGTTCGAAGGAAGCGCGCCCGGCCCGCTGATCCGACTGATGCCGAACTCGACCGGGCCCCGTGGCAGTGCCGCGGGGCCTGGTCGTGTCCTGGCGCGAGCATGCCGCTCGCTGCGTACGCTGCGCGCGCGGCGTGTTGCACGGCATGTGACCAACCCGTGATCGCCCGAACCCCGCCACCCGCCGACCCGCCGCCGCATGCGACAACTCGAACGAGGACTCGGACTGGTCGGCGTCGTCGCGATCAGCATCAGCGCGATGGTCGGTAGTGGCATCTTCGTGCTGCCGGGCATGGCCGCGCTGATCACCGGCCCGTCGGTGTGGCTCGCCTACCTGGTGGCGGCGCTGTGCACCTTGCCGGCCGCCCTGTCGCAGTCCGAACTCGCCTCGGCGTTGCCCGAGTCCGGCGGGACCTACCTCTACGTCGATCGCACCTTCGGGCCGCTCGCCGGCACGGTGGCCGGCATGGGGCTGTGGATCTCGATGATGCTCAAGAGCGCGTTCGCGCTGGTGGGCTTCGGCGCGTACCTGATGGTCATCGCACCATCCATGCCCTTGACCGGCACGGCCCTGTTCCTGCTGCTGCTGGTGGTGCTGCTCAACGTCGGCGGCGTGCGCCGGGTCAGCCGGGTGCAAACCGTGGTGGTCTGCATGACGCTGCTCGGACTGGCCATGCTGGCCCTGCCGTCGGCCCTTGCCGCCCGACCCGCCGACATGCAGCCAACGATGGTCAACGGCGTCGACGGCTTCCTCCAGGCCGTGGCATTCGTCTTCGTGTCGTTCGCCGGTGTGATCAAGATCGGTGCCATCGCCGGTGAAGTGAAGGATCCCGGCCGCAACATCCCGCGCGGCATGATCATCGCCCTGCTGATTGTCGCCGTGATCTACGCCGGCAGCGCCGCGCTGCTGGTTGGCAACCTCGCCTGGGATTCGTTCGAGACCGCCGACGGCCACAAGGACTACCACCCGATTTTCACGCTCGGCCAGTACGTCGGCGGCGACGTCGCGGGCGTCGGCATTGCACTGCTCGCGATCCTGACCATGACGTCGATGTCGGTCGCGGGTCTGCTCGCCGCCTCGCGCTTCCCGTATGCGATGAGCCGCGACCGCCTGCTTCCGGCCATTCTGGGCCGGCTGAACCGGCGCTTCCTGACGCCGGTGGCCTCGATTGTCCTGACCGGCGGCCTGATGGCGTTCTGCATTGCGTTCCTCGACGTGAAGAACATCGCCAAGTCGGCCAGCGCGATCCAGATCCTGGTGTTCATCATCGTCAACCTCACCGTGATCGTGCTGCGCGAGAGCAACGCGTCCTGGTACCAGCCCGAGTACCGGTCGCCGGCCTATCCGTGGATCCAGGTGTTCGGGATCGTCAGCGGCGCCGTGCTGCTGTGGCAACTCGGCATCGATGCGCTGCTCGTGGCCAGCATCACCTTCCTCTCCGGCACGTCGATCTACTGGCTGTGGGGCCGCAGTCGCGCCGGCCGGCAGGGCGTGGTCAGTCGCATGGGTCGGCGGCGCGACCTGATCAGCGCTGGCGCGAGCGGCCTGTCGCCAGCGGTGCCGGCCGGCGAGGCGCCCGCGTCCGCGTCCGCCGCGTCACCGCACAGTGCCGACACCGACCGGCTGCATCTGCCCGACAAGGCCGACGTGCTCGTGCCGCTGTTCAACACCGAACGTTCGCCCGAAGCGCTGATCGAGGTCGGCGCGTCGTTTGCCGACGGCAATCCGATCGAGGTGCTCAATATCACCGAGGTGCCGGAGCAGACCGAACTCGACGACGCACTGGCCGAGCGCCTCTGGGTGCGCTCGCTGGAGCGCCGCGTCGGTGCCATGGCGGGCGAGCAGGAGTTGGATGCGCGCTACAACGCAGTGGTCACGCACGACGCGGTCAGCGTGGTGCAGCAGGTGGCGCAACGCGTGAAGGCGCGCTGGGTGGTGCTCGAGTGGCGCGGCCGCACGCACGAGGGCTTCACCATCCGCAACCCGCTCGGCTGGCTGATCAATCACCTGCCGTGCAACCTGGCGGTGTTCAAGGACGCCGGCATCCGCTACTTCCGCAAGGTGCTGGTCTACCCCGAGCCGGGCCCGCACGACGCGCTGGTGATCCGCTCGGCCGACCACTTTGCGCGCGCGCACAAGGCCGACCTGACGCTGGTGCGCTACCTGCCGGCCAGCGCGGCCGCGCACGAGATCCAGGCGCAGATCGACTACCTCGACCAGTTGCGCCGCCTCTGCCGGCTGCCCGTCGAGACGCTGATGCTGCAAGGCACCGACGAGGTGCGCACGCTTGTGGCGGCGACGGCCGGCTTCGACATGCTCGTCACCGGCGCGCCGGCCGAGATGAGCCTCTGGAGCAAGATGCGCGGCACATTGAAGGACCAGCTGATGCAGGGCGCGACGTGTTCGGTGCTGCGCCTGCAAACGCCGCAGGGCGAGGCGCACCGGGCGATGTCCGACATGCGCCGGGGGCGCACCGCGGCATCGCAGATTCTCGAGCAGTTCGATCTCGGCGCGTTTGTCGATCCGCGCTTTGCCGCCGCGAAGATCAGCATCACCAAGAAGGACGGCCTGTTCCAGCACATCGGGCAGATGTTCGGCCCGCACCTGGAGGGCGTGACGCAGAAGGACATCACCGACGGCCTGTGGTCGCGCGAGAAGCTGCAGAACACCGCGATCGGCCAGAGCATGGCGATCCCGCACGCCACGCTGCCGGCGCTCGATCGCACCTGGCTCGGGATTGTGACGACGGCGCAGCCGGTGGACTATCAGACGACCGACGCGCAGCCGGTGGACGTGGTGTTCGTCACGCTCGGCCCGCCCGGCGATCGCCAGGCCCACCTGCGACTGATCTCGACGCTGGCGCGAATGGTGATGAAGTCCGACCTGCTGATGCGACTGCGCGCCGCGACCGACGCCGACTCGCTGGTGGCCGCGGTGCGTGAATGCCAGTTGCTGGCGGAAGCGAAGCCGTCATGAGCGCTGCACGGAAGAAGACGAAGGCGCCTGCAAAGAAGACGCCCGCGAAGAAGGCGGGCGGCAAGAAGACACCCGCGAAGAAGGCCCCCGCGAAGAAGCCGCATGGCGAGGTCGTGCGCTGCCCCTGGCCGGCCGGGCGCGAACTCGACACCGCGTATCACGACACCGAGTGGGGCGTGCCGTTGCACGACGATCGCAAGCTGTTCGAATTCATCGTGCTCGACGGCTTCCAGGCTGGCCTCAGCTGGTCGATCATCCTGCGCAAGCGCGAGGCCTTCCGCGCGGCCTTCGACAACTTCGACCCGGCGAAGATCGTGCGCTACACGCCCGCGCGCCTCGAGAAGCTGATGGCCAACGAGGGCATCATCCGCAACCGCCTCAAGATCGAAGGCACCGTGAAGAACGCGCGCGCCTTCCTCGCGGTCGTCGAGGAGTTCTCGTCGTTCGACCGGTACATCTGGCAGTTCGTGGATGGCCGACCGATCGTGAACAGCTGGACGCTGCACAGCGAGATCCCGGCCACGTCGCCGCAGTCCGACGCGATGAGCAAAGCGCTGAAGAAGCGCGGCTTCACGTTCGTCGGCAGCACCATCTGCTACGCCTTCATGCAGGCAGCCGGCATGATCAACGATCATCTCGTCAGCTGTTACCGTCACGCCGACGTGAACGCGATGACGTGAGAGCGGTCCGGGCCGTGACCGTCAGGGAGCGGGACCAGCCAGTCCGGACTGACATGATTTCCGGATCAACTCGTCAGCTGCTACCGTCACGCGACGTGAACGCGATGACGTCCAGTCGCCCGTCCCTCCTCCCGCGGCTCGGCTCGCACCGCCCGGAGAACTCGCATGCAGATCGTGGCGCATCGCGGTGTGCACAGCCCGGCCGGCCCGGCCGAGAACACGCTCGACGCGTTTGCGGCCGCCGTGGCACTCGGCGTCGACTGGTTCGAGCTGGATTGCCGGCTGAGCCGCGATGGCGAGTTGGTGGTCATCCATGACGAGACGGTCGATCGCACCACCTCGCGGCTCGGCCGGGTGGCCACGTTCACGGCCGCCGAGTTGGCGGAGGAGGGCGTGCCCCTGCTCGCGCAGGCCCTGCAGCTGGCCACGGCGCAGACCGGTGCCCTCGTGGAAGTGAAGTGCGACGACGAGGCCAGCGACGCGCCGCGCCTCGCGCTGGCGGTGCGGGCCGCGCTCGGCGGGTGCGCCAACGTGGCGGTGCAGACGTTCTCGAGCGAGCTCTGCGCGCTGCTCGCCTGCGAGTGGCTGGTGCAGCCGGCCGACCACGCCGGGCCGCCGCTGCTCGACATGGCGCTCGCGCTCGGCGCGACCGGCCTGAACCCGCACCACGAGTGGATCACGGCCGACCGCGTGGCGGCGCTGCACGCCCACGGCCTGACGGTTTCGGCGTGGACCGTGAACGACGAATCGCACATGCGCGAGTTGCTCGCCTGCGGCGTCGACCGCGTGATTACGGATCAGCCGGAGCTGGCGCTGCGCGTGCGCCGCCAGTGGCCGTGAGCAGTTGGTGGATGCCCTTGTTTGTGTGGTGCAGGCTTCCACTGCGACTGTGGTGCAGGCTTCCAGCCTGCCTCTGGTGTGGTGCAGGTTCCACTGCGACTGTGGTGCCGGCGACGAAGAAGGCGAAGATGGCTGCCGCGAAGAAGAAGGCTGCCGCGAAGAAGAAGGCTGCCGCGAAGAAGAAGGCGCCCGCGCCGAAGAGAAGCGCTGACGCGAGAAGGTGGGGGTGGGCGGGATTCGAACCCGCGTCCTCCGGAATGACAGTCCGGCGCGACGGCCTCTGCGCTACGCACCCCCGCACTTCGCGGCCTGCAGGCGCGCACGATCAAACCCTGCGACGGATCGCCGGTCAATCAATCCATGTCAGTGTCGGTCGTCGCCGGTCAGGGCAGCTTGCGCACCATCGCCAGCCACCCGGCTTCCATCTCATCCACTCTCTGGCCCCAGATCTTCTCGATCGCGGCCGACTGGTCGCTGCCGTTGCGCGTCTCCTGCATGTGCGCGAGCGTCGCGTGGAACTTCGCCGGGTCGCGCGTCCAGAAGTACCAGAGGATGCTCCAGCTCACGCCGTAGCTCTCGCCCCAGCCGGCGTCGTCCTGGCTCTGGCCGCGCATGCTGCGGCTGAAGGCCTTCTGGTAGTGCGCCTGGCCCTTCTCGTTGATGTACTGCTTCGCCTCGTTGCAGCGCGCGATGTTGAGCGCGGGCGCGCCCTTCCCGGCTTTCACCTCGAACGTCTCGATGAACGACGCCGAGCCTTCGCGCGTCCACATCTGCGAGTTGGTCACGTAGTACGCGTGGGCGATCTCGTGCGAGAGCACCTGCAGGTAGCCGCCGCGCGCCATCGTGTCGCAGACCATGCAGACCTTCTTCGCGGCTATGCACTGGCCCTGCACGTTCTGGATCGCGCCGATGCCGCGCGCGTGCTGGTTGTACTGGTCGCGCGTCGCGAACACCGAGATCGTGTAGTCCTCGATCGCCGGCACGTTGAAGAACTGCGGATAGAACGTCCGGCACTCGCGCATCCGCGCGGCCATCGTCTGCAGCTCGGCCTCGCTGATGTTGCAGCGCAGGATGTTGTTGCCTTCGATGGTCGTCTGCCAGCCGTTGAACTCCGGCCACGGCTCGACCTTGCCGGGACGCGCGGGCCGGCCGGGGGCGGCGTTGTCGTTGTCGCTGCCGCCGCCTGCGGACGACGGCGCGCCGGTGGCCTCGGCCAGGAAGTCGCGGTCACCGCCCTCGCGCGTGTTGACCAGCTTCATGTCGCCGGCCTTGATCAACGACCGGCGCGACCGCTCGTAGCTCCAGTCGTTGCCATCACGCACGTAGCCGAGGTGCGCACGCGCGCCGGCATGCTGCTCGTCGAGCTTGATCACCCGGCGGAAGCAGCGCTCGGCCAGGCCGTCGTCGCCGAGCACCATCGCCAGCAGGCCGAGGCGGTACTGCGCGTCGGCATCGCTGTCGGCCGTGTCCTTCTCGCGTTGCTTGAGCGCATCGCGGATCGCGTCGCGCTCGCCGCGCGTGAACTCGCGCTTCACCGACGCGACCTCGTCAAGCGCGATCGTCTGGCCGCCGATCGTCAGCGTGTCGCCGCCAGTCCACCGCACGTCGGAACCGTCCACGGTGGTGCCGTCGAACTTCGTGACCGTGTCGGCCCCGGCCATCCGCGGACACAGCGAGGCGGCGAGCAGAACCGACAGACAGACGATCAGCGCGAGCCGGTGCATACGGCGTCTCCGAGGGGTGGTGGGTGCGCGTCAGCGCGGTGTCGGAATGCGAATGGTCTGGATCGTGATGCCCAGCTTGCCGGCCGGTGCGGTCACGGTGTGGTCGTCGTGCTTCCAGTCGTCGCCGGCACGCTGCAGCTCGCCGGTGGCGGTGCGCGCGTAGCGACGGACCACGAGGCGGTATGTGCTGCCGGCCGGGACCGTGCCGAGCAGCTTGATCAGCTGGTCGTTGCCGGTGATGGCCGTGCCGTTGACGCTGAGAATGATGTCGCGCGCCTGCAGGCCGAGCTTTGCCGCCGCGCCGTCGGCGTCGACGGTCTGCACCTCGACGTACGTGGTGCCGTCGGGCGTACCGCTCTCCCAGCGGTGCGAGTCGACCCACGCGTTCCACGCGCGCATCGCATCGCGGCCGGTGCTGATCGTCGCGAAGCGCTCGGCCGCGAGCTTGCCCTCCGGGAAGCGCGCGTAGCGGACCATGCACTGCCACGCGGTCTCGACCTCCTCGCCGGGGTCGCGCACCTCATCCACGATCGTTGCGCGCAACCAGTCGGCCCTGGCCTGCGCGGCGATATCGTCCCACATCTCCTGCGCCTGCTTGCGCAGCGCCGCGGGCACGTCCGTCGCCAGTACCTTCTCCAGCCACTCGCTCGCGGCCAGTACATCGCCGGCAGTGCGCGCCGCGGTGGCGCGCGCGAACCAACGCGGCGGGCTGTTCGCTCCGGCCAGCGCCTCGAACCACTCGATGAACGTGATCAGCTCGGCGGCCGACGGGAACTCGTGCGCGCGGTCCGGCATCTCCACGAAGCCGCTGATCGCGCCGTGCTCGCGCAGGTAGTTGTGCGCCTGCCACGCGCCGGCCTTGCGGATCGTGTCCTTGCGGCCGCACACATTGAGGAACGGGAACGCCGCGACCTTCGCCAGCTCGCCCTTCTGCACGCCGACCATGTTCGGCGGGCCGGGCACGATCGGCAGGCAGCCGATGCACGTGATGCCCGCGTCCTTCATGGCCAGTTGCACGCCGGAGGTGTACGTGAAGTCCGACCCGGCCGAGCCGCCGCTGATGATCACGCGCGAGACATCGACCGGTTCGCGCGACGCGAGGTCCTTGATTGCTGCGATGATGAAGCGGATCGAATGCTCGATCGACGGGCGCTGCCAGCCGCGGCGCAGCGAGTTGGGGCAGATGCAGAAGTAGCCCTTCTGCTCGCAGACCGGCTCCCACGCGCGGATCGTCGCCGTGCCCTGCTTGTTGAACGCGTCGCCACCCCCGCCGTGCAGATACACCATCAGCGGGTACTTCGTCGCTGCGCCGGCCTGCGCGCTGCTCACGGCCGATGGCGTGAACGCGCCGTACGTGGCGGGGTACGTCTTGCCGTCGACCTCGATGTCGAAGTCGGGTAGCGCGAACTCGCCGCCACCGAACGCGCCATGCGCCACCAGCAGTTCGCGCACGCGTTGCAGGTCGGTCTCGGCGCCCTTTGCATCGCCGAAGCGGCGGCGGGCGGTGGCGCGATTGCGCGGGTAGTCGGGGTTGGTCGGGTCGCACTGCATGGCCAGCGTGAAGTCGTCGGCGGCGGCCTGCGCTTCCTGCGCCGACTTCGCGTCGAGGCGGATCAGGCCGCGCAGGTTGTGTGCCGCCGCATTGTCGTCGTCGACCCGCAGCACCGCGTCGATGTCGGCCATGGCGCCGGTGCGGTCGCCGATCGCGCGGCGGGCCTCGGCCCGCACCATGAACAGCGGCACGGACTGCTCGACCTCGGCCACGCCCGGCACGTCGAGTCCGGCGGCCGCCTCCTGCTCGCGACCGAGGGCGATCAGCGAGCGAGCGCGCTCGACCCGCGCGTCGAGCACGACCGCCGGCGCGTCCGGCAATGCCAACGCAGTGTCGAACGCGCGCAGTGCATCGTCATGGTTGCCGGCGGCGGCCAGCAGCATGCCGTGTCGCACCTGGTCGCGGCCGGTCAGCGCACCCGCCGCGGCAGCCACGTTGGCGGCGTCGAGGTGGTCAGACAGCGCGAGCAGATCGAGCGACGCCACGTAGCCAAAGTCGCCGTTGGCGCAGTCATCGAAGTGGTCGCGCGCCTGATCCCACGTCAGGCCGACGACGGCCGGCGCATCGCGCACCACGTTGTCGTGGTCGTCAACATCATGGTGGTTGGCCATCGGCGCGTCGTTCGCGCGCGGCGCACCCTGCCAGAAAAAGCCGGCCATCAGTGCCGCTACGGCGGTAGCGGCCACCGCAGCGACACCGATGAACCGGCCGGACCGACTCGACCCGTCAGGCTTCCCTGACGGGACACGCAACCAACCTTCACCACTGCTGTCAGAGTTCTTTCCACCCGGAGCGAGACCGGCGTCGATCACGGCCTGCAGGCGGGCACGCTCGATGTCGCTGAGACGCGCGCCGCCGTCGTCGTCTCCGTCGTCTCCGTCGTCGCCGTTGTCGTTCGACGAGGCGCCGAGCGGGACGGCGATGCGTGCCAGCCGGTCGGAGTCGTTGATGTCGTCGCGCATGGGTCGTTCCCGTTCAGCTGATTCGTCCGTCGTCGAGTTCGTGTGGCCTCGTTCGAACAAGAGCCGCGACCGTAAGGGAGCGGATGTCGGGCATGGCGCTCTCGCGCCACATCCGCTCCCTTTCGGTCGCGGCGCTTGTTTCCGGTCGCGGCGCCCGCTTCATACGAGCGTCTCCGGGTGCGACAGGCTGCGCCGGAGCACGCCGGCAAGTTCCTTCCGCGCCCGCGCCAGCAGGGACTCCACCGCTTTGGCGCTGATGCCCAGGCCTGCGGCAAGGTCCTTGTGCGACTGGCCGTCGCGATAGAAGCGCGTCAGCACGTCGCGGTGACGTGGCGGCAACTCGCCCATCGCCAGCCGGCACAGACGCCTGGCCTCGTCGCGCCCGGCTTCCTCCTCTGGCGGCTCGGTCAGCTGGGCAGCCACCGTGTCGGCCGGAATGTCGAGCGCTTCGAGCGTGGGAAGCTGCCGCCGACGACGGTGATACTCGTCGGCCAGCTTGTTGCGCAGCACGCCGATGAGCCAGGCCCACAGCGCGCTCTCGTCTTCCCACTGTCGCCCGCCGCGGTGTGCGTTGAGCGCAGCCGTCAGGGCCTCCTGCACCAGGTCGAGCGCGGTCTCGCGATCCGGAGAGCGGCCACGCACGTACGCGAACAACGGGTCAAGAAACCCGCCGAGAGCCGTGCGCAACTGCTCCTGCTGCAACCCGGTCAAAGGTGAACCTTCTGGATACGCCCTCCGTGGTGGGCGACACCCTTCTACTCGCGAGGCCTCGCCGTCCCCCTCGCAAAAAAGCGTCGCCCTCGATCGTGGACAGCTCCATCCCGGCGGTGGCAGGGCCTCGGCAAGGATTGGCTTGAGTGTTTTGACGACGCCAACCCCGACGAGCGCGAGTTGCGTTCGGCGAGCATTCGCGTGGCGGAACTGGAACTTGTCCACCACCTGGTCGTGCAGGAACCCGGCGGCGTTACCCCTCGTCCATCACGCGCACCTTGCGGAGCATCTGCGATCGTCACGTTCTGCGAGCGGTCGACCTTCTGAACCTCGTTCAGCTGGTAGTTCTGCAGCGCCTCGCCGGCCTTCAGGGGGTCGCCGCTGCCCATCGCCCATCTCAGCCGCTTGCCCTGCGGAATCAGGCATTGTTGGACCAATGTCTGTGGCATACGGTCAGTCTCCCGAAACCATACGGGCCTCCAGCGCGTCATCCATACACACACCCGCCACGCGCACGACGCACAGAAGGCCCCGCCGATGAAGCCGATGACGACATCCCCATTCGCCCCGCTCCTGCTGGCCGTGCTCGGCAGCTGCGTCACCGCCGCTATCACCACCACCGCCACCGCGTACGCCGACCCCGACCCGCCGCCGCAGGCAGCACCGGCCGCGCCGGACCACCAGCAGTGGCTCGACAAGGCGTTGGCGCTCGACGCCCCTGCCGACGACGACGCGGTGCTGCCCGGCAACACGATCCTGCAATGGCGCAGCCCGCAGCGGCCCATCGCGCCCGACGTCGTGGCCGCCGTCGACATCGACCACGCGCTGGCCTGGATGGCGGCCGAGGAGCGGGCGCAACGCAAGCGCACGCCGGCCGAGAGGCGCGCCATCTACCACGGCGACCAGAACCGCGCTGTGCAGAGCCTGCTGGCGCTGGCGATTCCCGGCGTCATCGAGCGCATGAGCGACAGCCAGCGACGCATGGCCGCGGCGCTCGGCGTGGCACTGCTGGAAGACGAAACGGTCGTGTCCGACGCCAGCCCCGTTGATGGCCCGCGTGTCTGCGTGATGCACATCGCGGCGCACATGCTGGACGCCGTAGCCGGACGCTCGTTCGGCCAGCTGAGCACCGGCGGACGCGGCTACACCGACGCGACGCGGATGCTCGAAGCGCGCGTGCATCGCGACTGGCCGCGCTGGTGGGCGCAGGCGGCCGGTGCGGAGCTGAGCACGTGGGCGACACTGACGATCGTGGTGCCGACGCACCTGCAGTGGCACGACAAGGCGATGGAACTGCCGGCGCCGGCCGCCAATGCTGCCGCTCCGTTGCCGGCTGGCGTCAGCGTGAACGCGCCGGCGCGCACGCCGGTGGTGCTTGCCGACGAGGACGTGGCGGCCGTGTCGATTGATGTCGCGCTGGCCTGCATGGCGGCCGAAGCGCGCGAGTGCAAGCAGTGGCAGAAGTCCGGCAGCCCCCGCAGCGGGCTGGGTTGGGACCATCGCGTGGTGCGCAGCCTGGCGGCGCTGACGCATCCGAAGGTGATCCAGCGCATGAGCGACGACCAGCGTCGTCTGGCTGCGGCGCTGGGTGTGGAGTTGCTCGACGACAACTCGGCCGTGATGGATTTCACGGCGCGCGACGGCGCCCGCTTCAACGTGCAGCACTATGCGCAGCGCATGCTCGAAGCGGTGGCGGGTCGCACCTTCGGCGACATCTTCATGGACGCCGGCATGATGGCGCCGACCGCGGAGAAGCATGAAGAGTCGGCGCGTGCGCATCGCGACTGGCCCCGCTGGTGGGCGCGCGCGGCGAGCGCCGAGGTCAGCACGTGGCCGACGTTGAAGCTCGAGGATTGATTCGCGCGTGCGTCGGGGACTTCCGCCCCGGCTCGCCAGGCTCACACGGGGGTGAATCGAAACGACTCCGGCGCGAGCATCTCGAGGTGAGACGCTCGCGCCGGCGTGATTCACATGCGATCCACAATCAGTCGCTGTTCTCGTCGGCGTTGAGGTTCACGCGGCCCTGGTAGAAGGCCTTGAAGCCTGTGCCGGCCGGGATGATGTGGCCGAGGATCACGTTCTCCTTGAGGCCCAGCAGCTGGTCGGTCTTGCCGGCCAGGGCGGCTTCGGTGAGCACCTTGGTGGTCTCCTGGAAGCTCGCCGCGCTGATGAAGCTGTCGGAGTTGAGCGAGGCCTTGGTGATGCCGAGCAGCAACGGCTCGGCCACGGCGGGCATACCACCCTCTTCCTTCAGGCGCGCGTTCACGTGGCGGAACTGGAACTTGTCCACCACCTGGTCGGGCAGGAACTCGGCGGCGTCACCCTCGTCCATCACGCGCACCTTGCGGAGCATCTGCGCGATGATGATCTCGATGTGCTTGTCGCTGATTGTCACGTTCTGCGAGCGGTAGACCTTCTGGACCTCGTTCAGCAGGTAGTTCTGCAGCGCCTCGGGGCCGGACACGCGAAGGATGTCGTGCGGCACCATCGGACCCTCGACCAGCGCCTCGCCGGCCTTCAGGTAGTCGCCGCTGCGCACCTTCAGCTGCTTGCCCTGCGGAATCAGGTGCTCCACCGGGGCCGCACCCGCGCCGTCCGGAATCACGAGGATCGTGCGCTTGCCGCGCCGCTTCTCCTCGGCCAGTTCCACCTTGCCGCTCACCTCGGCGATGATCGACGGGCTCTTCGGCTTGCGCGCCTCGAACAGCTCGGTCACGCGCGGCAGACCGCCCACGATGTCCTGGCTGCCCGACACCTCGCGCGGCGTCTTGGCGATCAGCTCGCCGGGCCGCACCTTCTTGCCCTCTTCCACCTCGATCACGGCGCGTTCCGGAATCGGGTAGAAGGCGAGCACCTCGCCCTTGCTGTCCTCGATGATCACTTCGGGGTGCAGGTCGCCCTTGTGCTCGATGACCACGCGGGTGGCGCGCTTCTTGCCCTTCTCCTTCTCGGTCTTGAAGGTCTTGCCTTCCACGAGGTCGGCGTACCGCACGCGGCCCTCGGTTTCCGAGATGATCGGGATCGTGAAGGGGTCCCAACGGCAGAGCATCGTGCCGCCCTTGATCTTCTTGCCGGCCTGCACCTGAATGACGGCGCCGAGCGGAACGTTGTGGCGTTCCAGTTCGATGCCGTCGTCGTCGACGATGACGATCTCGCCGCGCTTGTTCAGTGCCACGAGCTTGCCCTCGGCGTTCTCCACCGCCTTGTCCAGCTCCTCGAAGCGGACCGTGCCCTGCACGTTGTTCTTCAGGCTGTCCTTCTGCTCGGTCGTCGAGGCGATGCCGCCGACGTGGAAGGTACGCATCGTCAGCTGCGTGCCCGGCTCGCCGATCGACTGGGCGGCGATGATGCCGACCGCCATGCCGAGTTCGACCAGCTCACCACGCGAGAGGTCTGCGCCGTAGCACATGGCGCAGCAGCCGAGCGGGCTCTCGCAGGTGAGGGCCGAGCGGACCTCGATCGCGTCGATGCCGGAGGTGTCGATCTCCTTGGCGATCGCGTCGCTGATCAGCTGGTTGCGCTTCACGAGGACGCGGCCGTCAGGCAGCTTGATCTGCGCGGCCGAGACGCGGCCACGGATGCTCTCGTAGAGCGAGATCTCGGTCTTCTCGCCCTTGTTCATCACGCGCTTGGTGACGCCGCTGCGCGTCTTGCAGTCGTGCTCGTTGATGACCACGTTCTGCGCAACGTCGACCAGCTTGCGGGTCAGGTAACCCGAGTCGGCGGTCTTCAGCGCGGTGTCGGCCAGGCCCTTGCGGGCGCCGTGCGTCGACGAGAAGTACTCGAGCACGCGCAGGCCCTCGCGGAAGTTGGCCTTGATCGGCGTCTCGATGATCTTGCCCGACGGCTTGGCCATCAGGCCGCGCATGCCGGCGAGCTGGCGGATCTGCTCCACCGAACCGCGCGCGCCGCTGTCGGCCATGATGTAGATCGGGTTGAGATAGTGCTTGCCGCCGGTGTCGTACGTGGCCACGCCGCCCTCGGCGTCGCGCACGTCGTTCTGCAGCTCGACCATCATCTCCTTGCCCAGCTCCTCGCGGGTCTTGGTCCACTCGTCGATGATCAGCGACGAACGCTCGTCGAGCGTGATGGCGCCGGCCGCGTGGGCCTCGTTGTGGCGGTCCACCGCCTTCTGGGCGTCGAGGATCATCTCGTTCTTGCGGCGCGGCACGCGGATGTCGCCCTTGGCGATGCTCAGGGCCGCCTCGGTGGCCGCACGGAAGCCGGTGGCCTTGAGGTCGTCGAGCAGCTTGAGCGTGGCTTCCTTGTCCAGCCGCTTGTGGCACGTCGCGATGATCGCGTTCAGGTCCTTCTTCTTCAGCGTGAAGTTGTAGAAGGGCATGCCCTTCGGCAGCATGTCGTTGAAGAGGATCCGCCCGACCGTGGTGAGGTAGCACTTGCGCACGATGTCGGCCGGCGGCTTGCCCTGCGGGTTGAGAATCCGCAAGTCCGGCCGGTCGTGGCCGAGCAGCACCTCGGCGTCCTTCTCGAAGCGGACCCAGATCTTCTCGTGCTTGGTGATCTTGCCCTGCTGGAAGGCCATGATCGCCTCCTGCAGGTCGCCGAAGCGGCGGGCCTTGTGCGGGTCGTAGTTCGGCTCGTTGTACTCGGCCGTGAGGTAGTAGCAGCCCAGCACGATGTCCTGCGACGGCGCGATGATCGGGTTGCCGTGCGCCGGCGAGAAGATGTTGTTGGTGCTGAGCATCAGCGTGTGGACCTCGACCTGCGCCTCGAGCGAGAGCGGCAGGTGCACGGCCATCTGGTCACCGTCGAAGTCGGCATTGAAGCCACCGCAGACCAGCGGGTGGATCTTGATCGCGTTGCCTTCGACGAGGATCGGCTCGAACGCCTGGATGCCCATGCGGTGCAGCGTGGGCGCGCGGTTGAGCATCACCGGGTGCTTGTAGATCACGTCCTCGAGGATGTCCCAGACCTCCTCGTCCTTGCGCTCGAGCATCTTCTTGGCCGACTTGATGGTGTCGGCGAAGCCCAGCTCCTTGAGCCGGCGGATGATGAACGGCTGGTAGAGCTCGAGCGCGATCTTCTTGGGCAGGCCGCACTGGTTGAGGTGCAGCGTCGGCTCCACGACGATCACCGAGCGGGCCGAGTAGTCCACGCGCTTGCCCAGCAGGTTCTCGCGGAAGCGGCCCTGCTTGCCCTTGATCATGTCGGTCAGCGACTTGAGCGGGCGGTTGCCGTTGCCCATCACCGGCCGGCGGCAGCGGTTGTTGTCGAACAGCGCATCCACCGACTGCTGCAGCATGCGCTTCTCGTTCCGGATGATCACTTCCGGCGCGTTGAGGCTGATCAGCTTCTTCAGGCGGTTGTTGCGGTTGATCAGGCGGCGGTACAGGTCGTTGAGGTCGGACGTCGCGAAGTTGCCCGACTCCAGCATCACCAGCGGCCGCAGGTCGGGCGGGATGACGGGCACGACCTCCAGCACCATCCAGTCCGGCTTGTTCGGCGAGTCCTTGATCATCTCGACCGTCTTCAGTCGCTTGATCAGGTCCTTCTTCTTCTGCTTGCTGCCGGTTTCCTTGAGGTCCTTGCGCAACTCGATCGCCGTCTCCTCCAGGTCGATCTTGCGCAGCAGCTCGCGCACGGCCTCGGCACCCATGCCGGCCTTGAACTCATCGCCGTAGCGGACCTTCATCTGCCGGTAGTTCTCCTCGGTGAGGAGATCCTTCTCCTTGATCGGCAGGTCCGGGTTGGCGACTTCCGTGACGATGTAGTCCTGGAAGTAGACGACGCGTTCGAGCGCGTTGGTCTTGATCGCCAGCAGGTTGCCGATGCGCGAGGGCATGGCCTTGAAGAACCAGATGTGCGCCACCGGCGCGGCCAGATTGATGTGGCCCATGCGCTTGCGGCGCACCTTGGCGGTGGTCACCTTCACGCCGCAGCGGTCACACACGAGGCCCTTGTACTTGATGCCCTTGTACTTGCCGCAGAAGCACTCGTAGTCCTTCTCCGGCCCGAAGATGCGCTCGCAGAACAGGCCGTCCTTCTCGGAGCGGTAGGTTCGGTAGTTGATCGTCTCCGGCTTCTTCACTTCGCCATACGACCAGCTGCGGATTACATCCGGGCTGGCCAGCGAGATGGTGACGCTGCCGTAGTCATTGATCTTGTCGTAGAACAGCTCAGCCATGGTGCGTGTCTCCGGTCAGAGTCCGCAGAGCGGTGAAAGCGATTGAATGTGCAGAATGTGGTGTCGGCTGCCGGCTGCCGGCTGCCAGCTGCCAGCTGGAGGTGCTGCGCGTCATGGCTGCATGCCCTCCAGCGCATCGGTGACGTTGACTTCGAACCCCGGCAGGACGACCGATGTCGCCATCTCGCCAGGCTTGAACACCCCGTGTTCGGTGTACTCGTTCGCACCGGCCGCCAGTGTCAGAACGGTGACTTGCCGCTCCTCCGGATCGACGATCCAGTACTCGGGGATGCCGGTCCGGGCGTATTCGCCGCGCTTGTCGACGATGTCGCGTTCGCGGTGGTGCTGCTGCGGACTGACCACCTCCATTACGAGGTCGGCTCCATCCGATGCCGGTGCGCCCTTCGGCAATTTCGAGTAGAGAGCAGTCGACAGGAACGCGATGTCCGGCTCACGCACGGCTGCCTTCTCCTCCTCCGCGCGGTTGCGCACGCGCAACCCGGGCGGAACCACTACGCCCAGTCGTCCGGCTTTGACGAACAGGAGCAGCGCTTCGTACAGGAACGCCACAATCAGTTGATGTTCCAGACTCGGCACCGGCAGGAACTCCAGGCAACCGTTGGACAGCTCGACGCGACGATCGATTTCCAGGGCAAAGTAGTCATCCGCTGTCCAGTCGCCCTGTCGCGGGTACTGCAGCGCCAGCGCCCACACCGGTTCCCCGATGCGGCTTTCCGGCACCTGCACGTCCTCTCGCACGTGATGGGTCATGGCAGATTCCTCCACGAGAGTGACGGATGATCAGCCGACCGGGGCGGCCACCGGGACGTCTTCGCCGAACACGGACTTCTTGTTGAGTTCCATGTTCAGCGCCAGACCCTTGATCTCGTGCGTGAGCACGTCGAAGGACACCGGCGTGCCGGGCTCCAGCACGTTGTTGCCCTTGACCATGCTCTCGTAGATCTTCGTGCGGCCGTCCACGTCGTCGGACTTGACCGTCAGCAGCTCTTGCAGCGTGTGCGCGGCACCGTAGGCCTCGAGCGCCCACACTTCCATCTCGCCGAAGCGCTGGCCGCCGAAGCGGGCCTTGCCGCCCAGCGGCTGCTGGGTGATCAGCGAGTACGGGCCGGTGGCGCGGGCGTGCACCTTGTCGTCCACCAGGTGGTGCAGCTTCAGCATGTAGAGGTAGCCGGTCGTCGTGCGCTGGTCGAACGGCTCGCCGGTGCGGCCGTCGTACAGCTGCGCCTTGCCGCCCGTGGGCAGCCCGGCACGCACGATGTACTCGTCGATCTCCGCTTCGGTGCAGCCGTCGAACACCGGCGTGACCGCCTGGATGCCGAGCTCGTGCGCGGCCCACCCGAGGTGGATCTCCAGGATCTGGCCGATGTTCATTCGGCTCGGCACGCCCAGCGGGTTCAGCATCATCTGCACCGGCGTGCCGTCCTTCAGGAACGGCATGTCCTCCACCGGCAGGATGCGGCTGACCACGCCCTTGTTGCCGTGACGGCCGGCGAACTTGTCGCCCACCGACAGCGTACGCCGCGTGGCGACAAACACCTTGACCATCTCGAGCACGCCGGTCGGCAGCTCGTCGCCCTTCTCCAGCCGGTTGATCTGGCGGAAGCGGACCTCGTCGGCGTCGTCGTAGTCGGTCTTCATCTTCTGGAGGATCTCGATCGCCTTGTCCTCCTTGCGCGCCGGGATGTTCAGGTTCTCCAGCGCGAGCCGGATCTCGAACGCCTTCAGGCCGTTCTCACCCTTGTCCTTCGGCACGGCGACGCGCTTCTGATCGTCCTTGAACGTCAGCTTGCCGCCCTCGGCGATCTTCTCGAGCTCCTTCACGGCCTCGCGCAGCACCTTGCTGTACGTTTCCATGAAGGCGCCCTCGACCTTGCCGCGCTCGGTCTTCTTGCGGCTGCGGTCCTCGTCGGACGGGCTCTTGCGCGAGAAGTGCTGCGTGTGGATGACGATGCCTTCCACGCCCGACGGCACGTCCAGCGAGTCGTTCTTCACGTCCTCGCCGGCCTTGCCGAAGATCGCGTAGAGCAGCTTCTCTTCGGGCGTCAGCTCGCTCTTGCTCTTGGGCGCGACCTTGCCGACGAGGATGTCGCCGGGGCTGACGCGCGTGCCGACGCGCACGATGCCGCGCTCGTCGAGGCTCTTGCGGGCCTTCTCGCTCACGTGCGGGATCTCGCGCGTGAACTCCTCGCGGCCGAGCTTGGTCTCGCGGATCTCGACCTCGAACTCGTCGATGTGGATCGACGTGTAGACGTCGCGCTGGACCAGCTCTTCGGAGACGATGATCGCGTCCTCGAAGTTGTAGCCGTCCCACGGCATGAACGCGACGAGCACGTTCTTGCCGAGCGACAGCTCACCGCGGTGGGTGGCCGCGCCGTCGGCAATCACCTGACCCTGCTGGACCTCGTCGCCGACCTTGACGATCGGCTTCTGGTTGAGGCAGGTGCGCTCGTTGAGGCCCACGAACTTCCGCAGCTCGTAGCTGTCGGTGTACAGCGCGTCGGCATGCTCCGTGCTGAAGTTGGCCGCCTCGGCCGCCTTGCGGTTGGCAAACGCCGTGACGTCGATGCGCGTGGCGTCGGCGTAACTGATGGTGCCCTGGCGCTTCGCCGTGATCACCATGCCGCTGTGCCGCGCGACGTGCTTCTCCATGCCCGTGGCCACGCGCGGCGGCTCGGTGCGCAACAGCGGCACGGCCTGGCGCTGCATGTTGCTGCCCATCAGCGCGCGGTTCGCGTCGTCGTGCTCGAGGAACGGAATCAGCGCCGCCGACACGCCGACCATCTGCTTCGGCGACACGTCGATGTACTGGATCTGCTCCTTCGGCACGTTCTTGAACTCGTCCTTCTCGCGCGCCATCACCAGGTCGTGGATGATCCGGCCCTGGCTGTCGAGCTCGATGTCGGCCGGCGCGATGATCACGTCGGCTTCCTGGTCGGCGCGCAGGTGCTGGATCTCGCCGGTGACGACGTTGTTCTTGACCACGCGGTACGGCGTCGTGAGGAAGCCGTACTGGTCGAGGTGCGCGAACGCGGCCAGCGAGCTGATCAGGCCGATGTTGGTGCCTTCCGGCGTCTCGATCGGGCAGATCCGGCCGTAGTGCGAGATGTGGACGTCGCGCACTTCGAAGCCGGCACGCTTGCGGTTCAGGCCGCCCGGGCCGAGGGCCGAGAGGCGCCGCTCGTGGGTCAGCTGGCTCAGCGGGTTGGTCTGGTCGACCACCTGGCTCAGCTCGCTGCGGCCGAAGAAGAAGTTGATCGCACTCGAGATCGTCTTGATGTTGATCAGGTTGCGCGGCGTCGGCGCGTCCGTCGAGTCGATCTGCATGCGGTCCTGGACGTTCTTCTTGAGC
>JBFWQT010000045.1:0-22375 GCA_050249295.1 Planctomycetota bacterium | reverse complement strand
TGTCCATCGCGTGCCCGGCACCCATCGCCACCAGCGCGGCCCACAGGCCGGTCTCGTCGGCGTCCTTCTGGCTGCTGATCCACATCTGGACCATCTTCCCGGATTCCTCGGCGCTGCGGTAGCGGTCGTCGCGCCGGCGCGAGAGCATGCGCATCACGATGCCGGACAGCTGCGCATCGACAGCCGGGTTGAGGCTGTTGACCGGGTCGGCGTCGGCGCTCAGCAGGCGGTGCAGCACCTCGCTCGGGTTGGTCCCGGGGAACGGCGGCCGGCCGGTCAGCAGGCGGTAGAAGCTGGCACCCACCGAGAACAGGTCGGCACGCGGATCGACGTCCGCGGCGCCGGCCCACAGTTCGGGCGGCATGAAGTACGGCGTGCCGAGCACTTCGAGCCCGCCCGAGAGCGAGTTGCCTTCGGTCGCGCCGCTGCCCATCCGGCGCGCGAGGCCGAAGTCGGCGAGCATCACCGTGCCGTCGGACGAGACCATGATGTTGTCGGGCTTCACGTCGCCGTGTAGCAGGCCCTTGCTGTGGGCGAATCCGACGCCGACGAGTACGTGGCGGATGACCTCGGCGGCCATCAGCGGTTCGAGCTTGCCGCCCTCACCGACATGCTTGCTGACGGAGGTGCCGCTGATGAAGTCCATGCACAGCCACGGCAGCTCGAGCAGCTGACCGCGCGGCGTGATCACGTCGTCCATGCCGCCGCGGTGGATCCGCACGAGGTTGTCGTGGCGGATGCTGCTGCCGATCTCGGCTTCCTGGAAGAAGCGCTGCAGGTAGGCGTCGTCGATCGCCAGTTCGGGCCGCAGTACCTTGACGGCATGGAGCCGTCGCGCCGCGCCGTCCCATCCGAGGTAGACGGCTCCCATCGCGCCACGGCCGAGCAGTTGCTTGAGCCGGTAGGGGCCGACGTTGAATCCGACGAGGCTGGCGAAATCGATCAGACTCATGGGCAACTATCCGGCCAGAGCGGCCGCTCGCGGGCAGGGGCGCAGGGAGCGGATGCACAATGCCAAGCCAGGCGAGGATCGCCAACGGTAATGTGCGCGGCCGCGGTCGGCCATCGTCGCGGGCGGCGGTGAGGCCGGTGGTGACCTGCACCAGACCCGGATGCAGGCTGGAAGCCTGCACCACAACCAGATGCAGGCTGGAAGCCTGCACCACAACCAGATGCAGGCTGGAAGCCTGCACCACAACCAGATGCAGGCTGGAAGCCTGCACCACAACCAGATGCAGGCTGGAAGCCTGCACCACAACCAGATGCAGGCTGGAAGCCGGCACCACAACCACATGCAGGCTGGAAGCCTGCACCACAACCGGCTGCAGGCTGGAAGCCTGCACCACATCTACTGCAGGCTGGAAGCCTGCGGTGGGCTCGCCAGGAGAATTGGGTTCGTTCCGTCAATTTCCACCTCCACCTATAGAGCGACAGCGCGGGTGGCCAAGCTGCCATTCTGTCAGTCGGGTCGGCCGTTTTTCCGGGGTCATGGCCTTGAGAGCCCGTATTCATCGGCCTCAAAATCGTGAACATGCAGTGAAAGTGGGGTGAAGGCTCGTATGGGCCTCGTGAAGGCCCGTATGGCCTTCGTAGCGCCTTGTACAAGCCTTGTGAAAGCTTCTCTAGAATTGTAGTAACTCATTCATTATCAATCGTTTATGTATTTTCATGGGTCGCGGAATGGGCCATTTCCGGCCCTCATTCTGGTTGAGGAAGTCTGCCGCATGAGGGCAGACTTCAACGCATCCATAATACTCCCTGATCTGGAAAAGTCAAGTTAGAATCGGCATGTTTACCGTTTTGTCGTTGGCCGCCCCGCTCGCCAGGGTTCTGCGATCCGGACGGGCGCGCCATGGTTGGGGCAACCCGCCGCCGCGCGGCGCGATCATGCGGTACACTGGCCGGGCGCAAACCCGCGATGCGAGCCGCCTGTGCGCCTGCGAATCCCGACGCAACTCGACGTGCCGACGATCGGCGACCTGATTGACCTGGCCTGCGCGCGCAGCGATGCCGACTTCAACTCGGTGCTGACGGCCGCGATGAAGGTGCTGGGCACCGACGGCTGGCCCGACGGCGACGTCGAAATCACCGGTGAGCAAGCCACGGCCGTGCTGCTCGAACTCGGCTTCCGCCACGCCGTCGACGACAACGCCAACGCCGTCGGCGACAGCGACGCCGCTGCCACGGCCGATCCGATGTTGATCGCGCCGGACCTGCACCTGCGCACGGTGGGCGACCTGATCGACCACGTCAGCGGTACGGCCGACGACGCGCACCAGGTCATCAACGGCCTGGCGGCGATCCTCAATGCGGCGATGGCCGAGCTGGCCACCGCGAACTGGCCCGACGGCGACGTCGCGCTCACACGGGAGCAGGGCGTCGCGATCCTGCTGCGACTCGGTTATCGCCAGGCGGCGGAGCACGACGGCGAAAGGGCCAACGGGTGAAACTCCGGCGACGTCGGCGCGTCATGGTTGACGAGCGGCGTTCGCCAATTCACCCTGATCGGATGTTCCGGCGACCTGCCATCCTGCTTGCGCTCGCGTGCGCCATCTGCCTGCCGCTCTGGCTGGCGGCCTCGGCGTTGGGCGGCGGTCCGATGCTCGTGTGCGTGAGCATCGGCGACTGGAGCGTGGCGTTCTTGCCGGCGCAACGCGGAGCCTCGCCGACCCCGGGCCAGCATGGCGAGCCCGGGCCCGACGCCGGGATGCCGGTCTGCCCGCACGGCTGCCACCACTCGCACAGCGGGTGCAACGAGCCGCTGCCGCCGCAACCGCACCCCGACGAGCACGACGGCCACACGCACATCACGTTTGACAGCGACGGCACGCTGATGCCGATCGCGACTCCCGCTCGTGTCGCCGCCCCGGCACCTGCTGGCTGGCTTGCCGTCGGCGACGACGCCAGCAACACCGGTGGCGCCGGTCCGCGCATGTCGTGTGCGGGCGCGCGCGGACGACCACCCCGCGACCACCAGCGCCCCGGCGCGCTGGCCGCCCACGCGGCGATTCTGCGGCTCTGATCCCGACTGCCCGGCGGCGTCCGTTGCGGCGCCCGCACGGCCATGCACGACCGGCATTTGCCGGCTCGCGATCAGACGACAATTGGCGTTCTACACCGGATACTTCATGCCCGCTTCTCATGCGCCCACCCTGTGGTGCGGCTTGCTCGCCCTGCTCGCGGCGTCCGTGGCCACCGGATGCCAGGGCTATCAACCGTTGCCGATCGACCCCGACGCGCATCGCGCCGCGTGGCTCGCGCGCAACATCGAATCGGAATCGCTGGTCACGTTTGCGCGGTCGTTGCAGACCGCCGACGCGCCGGTGACGTGGGACCCGCACGACGGGTTGTCACTCAACGAGGCGGTGGTCGTCGCGTTGTTCTTCAACCCGACGCTGCGCCGGCAACGCCTGGAGGCGCTGGTGCCGCTGGCCGCCGCGCAGCATGCCGGCGACTGGGATGACCCGGAGTTGTCGGTGGATGGCGGCGCGGTGCTGGCCAGCGTCAGCGATCCGCTGATCATCGAGGGCGGCTTCGCGATCACGATTCCGTTCAGCGGTCGGCCCGGCCGGCAGCGCGAACTCGAGGAGGCCCGGCACCAAGCCGCGATCTGGCAGGTGCGCGTCGCCGAGAGCGAACTGATCGTGCGCGTGCGCGAGGCGTGGCTCGAGTGGTCGGCCACGCTGCAACGGCGCGACCTGCTGCAGGCGTACGCCGAGGAGGTGGCGCCGGTGCGCGACCTCGTGATGAAGATGGCGGCGGCCGGCGAGGCGCCACAGACCGAAGTGCGCGCGTTCGACCTGGAGATCCTGACCGCCACCGGCAACGCGCAACACCTGACGCGCGAAGCGGACCGGCAGCGCAAGGCGATTGTCGCGATGCTCGGCCTGGTGCCCGAGGCGCCGGTAGAACTGCACCCGGCGCTCGATGCCACGGTGCCCGACGACACCGGCTTTGCGGCTGACAGCGCGGGGCTCGGCCTGCATCGCTCCGCGCACGACGTGGCCGAGGCAGCCGTGCGACTGGAGATTGCGAAGCAGTACCCCGACCTCACGATCGGCATCCATGGCGGCGTGGAAGACGGCCAGGCGCGCATCGGCCTCGGCTTCGGTCTGCCGTTCCCGATCCTCAACACCAACCGCAGCGGCATTGCGTCGTCGCGCGCCGAGCGGCGGGTGACGAAGGCGGCGTGGGAGGAGACCGTGGAACTGCTCGCCCAGCGGCTGGCCGACCTGCGCTACGCGCTCGGCAACACGCGCACGCACATCACGTTCCTGGCCGACGAGCTCGCGCCGGTGATCGATCAACAGCTCGAGGATGTGACGCACCTGGCTGGCATGGGCCAGTTCGACGCGGCGCTGCAGCTCGACGCGCTCCGCCAGCGGCACGAGACCCGGCTGGCACTCGTGGATTCGAAACTGACGGCCGAGATCGCGCGCGCGCAGATTGACGCGCTGCTGCATCCCGGTCGCGAACGCAACACAACGAACACCGTGGAGAGTGACCAATGACAACCCGCACGATTCGCCTTGCGCGCCTGCTCGCAATCGCGGCTCCGCTCGCGGCCGTACTGATCGGCTGCCCGCGAAGTCAGGACGCTCCGCCACCCGCAGCCGGTGGCGGCGTCGAGTCCGAGCCCGTGAAGATCACCAACCGCATCCCGATTCCGGATTCCGTCCGGCGCAACCTCGGCATCACGTTTGCCACCGTGCAGATGCGCCGCGTGGTCAGCACGCTGCGCTACCCGGGGCAGTTCGAACTGACGCCCGGCGCGTGGAGCAGCTATCACGCGCGCCTCGGCGGCCTGCTCACGCTGCATGTGGCGCAGTACCAGACGGTGGCGGCCGGCGACCTGCTGGCCACCCTGGAGACGCCGGAGTGGCGCGAGTCGCAGGAGGCGATCAACGAGGCGGCGCAGGCGATCGCGACGGCCAACGCCGGGCTGAAGGTGGCGGCCGCTGCGCGCGCCGAGGCCGAGGCCGCGATCGCCGTGGCGGCGAAGCGCGAGTTGACCGTGCCCGCCCGCACCGCCGCCGTGGAGGCACACCGCACCGGCTTGCGGGCCGCGCTCGAGGTGTGGTCTGCGCGCGAGACCGAACTGATGGCGCTCGCGCAGGGCGGCGCCGGCATGTCGTCGCAACTCGCCGACGCGCGCGGCGAGCTCGCTTCGTTGCGCACGCAACTGAAGGAAACCGACGAGGAGCTGGCCGAGATCGCGCACGAGGTGGCCGGCTACCGGCTTGAAGTCGAGCTGCTGCGCACGAAGCTGCCGGCGCTGGATGCCCAGCTGCAGGCCGCGACAGTGGAGGTCGAGAACGCCACTGCGCACCAGCAGATGGTCGTCGCCTCGGCAGCCACCCGCATCGGCGTCATGCCCGCGTGGTTGCTCGACATGTTGCCCGGCGACGGCAAGCCCATCGCGCGCTGGCAGCAGATCAGCGGCATCGAGATCCGCGCAACGCGCGCCGGCATGGTGCACGACATCGCGGCGACCACCGGCGCATGGCTCGACGCCGGCGCGCAGGTCATGCGCACGCTCGATCCGTCGGCGATCCGCTTCCGCGCGAACGGCCTGCAGGGCGACCTGCCGCACCTGGCCGATGGCATGGCCGCGCGCATCGTTCCGCCGCCCGGCAGCTCCGTCGCATTCGGTGAGTTCGGCACCGGCATTGCCGGCACGCTGCAGATCGGCGTCGAGGCCGACGCCCTCGAGCGCACGATCGACCTGATCGTCAAGCCCGCCGCCGACGCCGCGTTGCCGGTGTGGGCGCGCAACGGCGTCTCCGCGCAGGTCGAGGTGGTCATCGACGGCTCCGACGAGCCGACGATGGCAATCCCCGAGCGGTGCGTCGTCACCGATGGCACCGACCGGATCTTCTTCCGGCGCGATCCGCTCGACAAGGACAAGGCGATCCGTCTCGTCGCCGACCTCGGGCCGAGCGACGGCAAGTGGGTCGCGATCCAGTCCGGTGTCGCGATCGACGACGAGGTGGTGCTCGACGGCGTCTATCCGCTCAAGCTCAGCGGCTCGGGCAAGGCACCGCAGGGCGGACACTTCCATGCCGACGGCACGTGGCACGCCGGCGCAGACCACTAAAGGAGCGCAATACCCATGCTGAAACATGTCATTGCGCTTGCATTGCGCTACGCCCCGCTCGTCATCGCGCTCGGCGTGCTCGCCCTTGTGGTGTGCATCGTCCGGCTGCCGCACATGGCGGTGGATGTGTTCCCCGAGCTCAACGCGCCGACCGTGGTCATCATGACCGAGGCCGGCGGATACGCGGCCGACGAGGTCGAGCAGTACATCACGACCCGCGTCGAAACCGCGGTGAATGGTCAGCCGGGCGTGCGCCGCGTGCGCAGCTCGAGCGCGACCAGCCTCTCGATCGTCTGGGTGGAGTTTGACTGGGGCGAGGACATCTTCCGCGCCCGCCAGCTCGTCGGCGAACGGCTTGACGCGGTGCGCGAGGAGCTGCCCGAGGACGTGCACGTCGAGCTCGCGCCGATCTCGTCGATCACCGGAGAGATCGGACTGATCTCGTTCTCGTCGAAGGACGGCCAGATCGACGACCTCAAGCTGCGCGCGTTCGCCGAGTTTGATGCTCGCACGCGACTGCTCGCGGTGCCCGGCGTGTCGCAGGTGGTGGCGATCGGCGGCGAGCTGCCCGAGTACCGCATCCACGTCCGCCAGGACCGGCTGCGGCTGTTCGGCCTGACGCTGCAGGATGTCGCCGACGCCGCCGCCAACGCGCACAGCACCGCCAGCGCCGGCCTGCTGGTTGACCATGGCGGTCTCGAGCTGGCGATCCGCCAGGACGCGCGCGTGCGCAACAAGGAGGACATCGCGCGCACCCTGATCCGCTACCACGAGGGCCGGCCGCTGCGCATCGGCGACGTCGCCGATGTCGAACTCGCCGGCGCGCTCAAACGTGGCACGGCCGCTGACCACGGTCGCTCGGCCGTGGTGATGAGCATCCAGAAGGCGCCCGGCGTGAACACCCTGGCGCTGACCCGCGAGATGGACCTCGCGCTCGACGACATCGAAGGGTTGATGCCGGCCGGAATGACGCTCAATCGCCACGTGTTCCGCCAGGCCGACTTCATCGAGCTGTCGGTCGAGAACGTCGTCCATGTGCTCGGCGAAGCGGCGATCATCATCAGCATCGTGCTGATCCTGTTCCTGCTCAACGTGCGCACCACGTTCATCACGCTCACCGCGCTGCCGCTGTCGCTGGCCGTCACGCTGCTGCTGCTCGACTGGTGGGGCATGTCGCTCAACGTGATGACCCTCGGCGGGCTGGCCGTCGCCATCGGCGTGCTGGTCGACGACGCGATCATCGACGTGGAGAACGTCTTCCGCCGGCTGCGCGAGAACCGCGCGCGGCCGAAGGAGCAACGGCGGCATCTGCTGCGCGTGGTCTACGACGCGAGCAACGAGATCCGGCCGAGCATGGTGTTCGCCACCGTGATCATCGTGCTCGTCTTCGTGCCGCTCTTGTTCCTCGGTGGCCTCGAGGGGCGCTTCTTCCGGCCGCTCGGCATCGCCTACATCGTGAGCATTCTCGCCTCGCTGATCGTCGCGCTGACGATCACGCCGGCCCTGTGCCGCTACCTGCTGGGCAGCGTGGGCAAGCACGACGCCGCGCACGGCGGCCACGAGCGCGACGGCTTCTTCGTGCGGTTCATCAAATGGATGTACCGGCCGACGCTGCGCCTCGCGATCCGCTTCCGCGTGTTGCTGCTCTCGCTCTCGCTGACGGCCGCGCTCGGCAGCCTGTGGCTCGCCAGCACCTTCGGCAGCAGCTTCCTGCCGGAGTTCAACGAGGGCACGTTCACGGTCTTCCTGATGGCGCCGCCCGGCACGTCGCTCGACGAGAGCAACCGCCTGGCGCTCGGCGTCGAATCGCGACTCGTGACCATCCCCGGCGTGAAATCGGTCTCGCGGCGAACCGGCCGGGCCGAGCGTGACGAGCACGCCGAGCCGGTCAGCAGCTCCGAGATCGAGGTCACGGTCGAGCTCGGCCACAGTCGCGAGGAGGTGCGCCGCGAGATCGACGCGATTCTCGCTGACGTGCCGGGCATCACGACGATGATCGGCCAGCCGATCGAGCATCGCCTCTCGCACATTCTCTCGGGCACGCCCGCGGCCATCGCAATCAACGTGTACGGCGAGGATCTCGACGTGCTGCGCAAGCTGGCGAAGGAGATCGAGACCGCGCTGCGACCGCTGCCCGGCGCGCGCGACGTGAACGCCAACCGCGAGGTGATGGTCACCACGCTGCCGGTGCGCTACCGCGCGGCCGACCTGCGCGCCTACGGGCTCACGCCCGGTGAGGCGGCCGGGCAGGTCGGCAACGCGTTCATGGGCGCGCACGTCGCCACGGTCAACGAGGGCATCCGCCGCTACGACATCGTTGTGCGACTCGCGCCCGACGAACGCGCCACGCCGGACGACCTTGCCAGGCTGCTGCTGGTGGGTCGCAACGGCACGCTCGTGCGGCTGCGCGACGTGGCCGCCATCGGCCTCGAGCAGGCCAGCAACCTGATCGTCCACGAGAACGGCCGTCGCAAGGCGGTGATCTCGTGCAACGTCGCGGAGGGCCACAACCTCGGCCACCTCGTCGGCGAGGTGCGCGCGCTGGTTGATCCGATCGTGCGCCGGTACGGCTGCAGCGTCAGCTACGGCGGGCAGTTCGAGGCGCAGCAATCGGCCAGCGCCACGATCCTCGTCGCCAGCGGCCTCGTGATGATCGTCATCCTCGTGCTGCTCTGGCTGGCCATCGGCCACCTGCGCGTCGCGCTGCTGGTGATGATCAACCTGCCGCTCGCGATGATCGGCGGCGTCGCGGCGATCTTCCTCTCCAGCTCGCACGACGTCGTCGCCAACGCGCTGGCTGTGGTCGGGCTCGGCGAGGCGTTCTACGTGCCGCCGGTGATCAGCATCGCCAGCATGGTCGGGTTCGTCACGCTGTTCGGCATCGCGGTGCGCAACGGCATCCTGCTCGTCAACCACTACCGCTGGCTGATGGAGCACGAGAAGCTCTCGCTCGACGAGGCGATCCGTCGCGGCTCGGAGGAGCGGCTCGTGCCGGTGCTGATGACCGCGCTGGCCGCGCTGCTCGGGCTGCTGCCGCTGGCGTGGCGCATCGGTGAGCCGGGCAGCGAGTTGCTCGCGCCGTTGGCGATTGTCGTGCTCGGCGGTCTGGTCACGAGCACGTTCCTCAACCTCGTCGTGGTGCCGGCCGGCTACGCCATGCTGTTCCGCAGTCGCGAGAGCATGGTGGCCAGCCTGCGCGTGGCCGAGGACGACCCGCTGCGTGACGAGCCGATGCCGATGGCGTCACACCGTGTAGCTGTTCCGGTTCCTGATCCCCGCGTTGAAGTTGATCCTGTTACCCCCAACTGACCCGAAAGGACCCCACCCATGCGTATGCGTTCCACCCTGTCCATCGCGCTGGCATTCGCCGCCGCCATCCTGCTTGCGGCCTGCAGCCCCGCCGCCGCACCCAAAGACAACAAGAAGACGGGCAACGAAGCCGGCAAGTCCACCGGCGGCCACGAAGAGCACGAAGGCGAGCCGCACGACCTCGGCAAGGTCAAGATCGGCGATGTCGAGATCAGCGTGACGCAGATGGGTCACGTCGAGGCCGGCAAGGAGATCACGTTCGAGCTGGCCTACAAGACCGAAGGCGTGACCGCGGTGCGCGGCTGGATCGGCATGGAAGACGGCAGCGGCACCGAGCACGCCAAGGCACATGCTCACGGCGACGACATCGACGTGCACATCACCGTGGCCAAGGCCCCGGCCGAGGGCGCGATGCTGTGGCTCGAAGTAGAGACCGCGAGCGGCAAGACCAAGGGCTCGCTGAAGCTGGCCTCGCACTGATCGCCGCGCGAGTCACTCGAACGACCGACGCTGGCACGCGACGGGCCGCGACTGCCGCAACGGTGGTCGCGGTCCGTTGTGTTGCCAGTGTCAAACGCTTTTGCACCAGCGTGAATGTCACCGGTGTGCATCGCAGGACGCACGCCGGGCCTCGCACAGAGCAGGTGGCGCACGTAGTCCGCTTTGATGTTGGACAGGAGCAATGTAGTGGAGGTCATAGAGTTTGCCGATGATACGCCGACCAAACAAGGCTGGTCGGTGCTCGAGCGAGTCTTCGAAGGGCAAGGGGATGGTCCGAGGGCGCAGAAGGAACAGATCCTCGGGGAGATGAGGAAACGAGGACTAGACGCGTCCGACGACAACCTCAAGTGGGGACACACTGCTGACAACCCCACGGATCGCTGGATCGTTGTCGACGCTTGACAAATTGGAGAGTGCCATGCCTGCTGATGTTAGATACGCTCGGGAGTTCGCTGATTTTGCAATAGCGAAGGGTGAACGGTCCGGGTACGACTTTCGATCATGCTTTGACGGTTTGCCGCTCGGCTTCACTTGGGATTTCAAGCGCGACGGGCGCAGATTTACTGTGTATTGGAAAAATAGCGAGATCTGGTACCACTTGCACGGAGATGTGAACATTCTTCCTCAATTGCTCGCTGGCTCCGAGTCCGAATTTGCGGGTCGGTGGCACGATGCCGGGGTGGTGGAGGATTTCGAGGCGGCCTACAATCTGGCTGTCGCCTGGCTGTTCACGCGGGCCGAAGTAGACGACTTGCCACTGCGAGACGTGCGCAACTACGGGATCTGATCGCGTTGTTTCAAACGCGTATCGCTGTCTCCACGGCCATGTGGTAGCGCCGGAGATGTGCCGTGTAACCACCGCGCCGACATCTTTGCGCTCGGCGTGACGTGGTACTGGCTGGTCAACAAGCGCTACCCGATCTCCGGCGAGCACGTGCAGGACACGATGCAGAAGATTCTCGCCGACCCGCCGGTGTCGCTGTCGCGCTGTTTGCGGCGTGATCTCGCACGCTGGCGAGTAGCGGGCGGGATCTGCCGCCAGCGGCAAGACCAAGGGCTCGCTGAAGCTGGCCTCGCACTGATCGCCGCGCCAACGTTTCGACGGGCCGCGACTGCCGCGGGGTGGTCGCGGTCCGTTGTGTTGCCAGTGTCAAACGCTTTTTCACCAGCGTGAATGAAGCCGGTGTGCATCGCAGGACGCACGCCGGGCCTCGCACAGAGCAGGTGGCGGACGATGTCGTGATCCGTGAGAATGGCCGTTGGTCAGTTCGAATCCGCAACTAGCAGGTATGTACAATGGGCTACAGTCGACAGCATCTTGCCGAAGTCGTGCAACGATTGGTCGATGGCAATCACTATGGCACAATCCTGGAGTTGATCGACCGTACGGCGGACCAATACCCCGCCTATCCCGGGGTCCCGGCCAGCTGGATTGAAGACAATCCAGCGCCTCCGCCAAGTAGCGTGATTCGTTGGAACTCGACCAGCAAAGCATACAATTGGTTGAGGGTTAAACGGGCGTTCGGCAGGGATGCCACGCGAGGCTACACCAGTGAAGGTCACTTGCTTTATATAATGGATAATAATGCAATGGATATATGGCTGACAGAAGGTGCCCCCGGCATTGCACCCGAAGTTCTCGATGAGTTTCTTGCGACACACCCTGAGTACGCAGAGTGAAGGGAGTGAAGCGGCAACTTGCGCCGACATCTTTGCGCTCGGCGTGACGTGGTACTGGCTGGTCAACAAGCGCTACCCGATCTCCGGCGAGCACGTGCAGGACACGATGGAGAAGATCCTGGCTGACCCGCCGGTGTCGCTGTCGCGCTACTGCGGCGTGATCTCGCGCGGCGGCGAGTAGCGGCCGGTATCTGCCGCCAGCGGCAAGACCCGCCAGCGGCAAGACCAAGGGCTCGCTGAAGCTGGCCTCGCACTGATCGCCGCGCCAACGTTTCGACGGGCCGCGACTGCTGCATGGTGGTCGCGGCCCGTTCGTGTTGACGGATGAACGGCATGAACCTTCGGCCGGGCAAACCGTTGGTCGCATCCAGTATGCTGGATCAACCAGTGCATGGCCCGCGCGGCGGCGAGACACATGGCGAAGCCACACGGCGACACAACAGAACCGCCGGCCGCGCAACCGATCGAACCGACGATCCAGTCGAGCCGGCAGATGCCGACGACCGGCAGCAGCGGCGGCAGCGACGCCCTGCCGAGCGACCCCACGATGGACCTCGGCGGTGCCGGCGCGACCATGCCGGCGCGCAATCGCGAGCGCGTCATCTCGTCACGGCGCCAGCGCAACGCGCCGGTCCGGCCGTCGGGCCGCCAGGTGACCAGCGGCGCGACATTCACCAACTCGCCGTCCGAACCGCTGGTCGCGCGCGTGCTGGGGATCGACCGCGATGTGGGCGTGCCGGCGCCGCGCCGCATCCCGCTGCAGCCCGGCAGTACAACACTCCCCGCTTCGGCCGGCCGCTACGAGATCCGCCGCGAACTCGCGCGCGGCGGCATGGGCGCGATCCTGCTCGCGTTCGATCGCGATGTCCGCCGCGACGTCGCGCTCAAGGTGCTGCTCGACGCCAACCCGTCGCGCACCGCCATTGCGCGGTTCCTCGAAGAAGGCCAGGTCACCGGCCAACTCGAGCATCCCAACATCGTGCCGGTGCACGACGTCGGCCTCGACGGCAACGGCCGGCTGTACTTCTCCATGAAGGTCGTGCGCGGCCAGTCGCTGAACCTGCGCCTGCGCGAGCTGGCCAGCCAGGTGCGCCAGCACGGCTCCGCGGGGCTGCGGGCGTTCCCGCTGCAGCAGCGGCTCGACATCCTGCGCAAGGTCTGTGACGCGATCGCGTTCGCCCACTCGCGCGGCGTGATCCATCGCGACCTGAAGCCCGACAACGTGATGGTCGGCGAGTTCGGCGAGGTCCAGGTGATGGACTGGGGCATCGCGCGGGTGCGAGCACTCGACGCCGACGTGGCCGCGCAGCCCGGCACCGATCCGGCCGTCGTCGCGTCGTCCCGGCGCGATGCCGGCATTGCGCCCACCATGGCCGGCGCGATTGCCGGCACGCCCGCGTACATGTCACCCGAGCAGGCCGCCGGTCACACCGCCGATGTGGATGAACGCAGCGACGTCTACGCGCTCGGCGGCATCCTCTACGAGATGCTCACGCTCACCTCCCCCGGTCGCGGCGAGACCCTCGCGGTGCTGCTGGAACTGGTGCGCGCCGGCGAGATTGATGCGCCGTCGGTGCGTGTGCGCAGCGAGTTCGGCAAGCACGCACCGCATGTGCCGCCCGAGCTGGAGTCGATCTGTCGCCGCGCCATGGCCGTTCGCAAGCGCGATCGATACGCCGACGTCAACGCCCTGCGCGCCGACCTCGACGCGTACCTCGACCAGCGGACGGTCAGCGCGCATCGCGACCCGGCATGGAGTCGCCTGGCCAAGTGGTGCCGCCGCAATCCGGCGCGCGCGCTGTCGGCCGGCTTCTCGCTGGTGTTCGCGCTGGTCGTTGGCCTGGTCGTCAGCGTTGCCATCGGCGAGACGGACCGCCGTGCGCGGGCCGAGGCGCAGCGCGCGCTGGCCGAGCAGCAGCAGGCCGCCGAGGCCGATGCGCGCGAGCTGGCCGAGTTGCGACTGGCCGCGAAGGAGGGCCAGCTCGAACGCATGGAGGCGATCCTCGGCTTCCGCATCCAGCGCGAGCTAGCCGACATGGCCGACGAGTTCGAGCGGCTCTGGAACGCCGCCGAGCAGCAGGGCCAGACGCCGGCGCAGTGGATGAAGTCGATGGGCCGCGCGAAGGTGCAGGAGTACATCCGCCAGCTCGAGGAGACGATCCGACGCGGCGAACAGACCACGCCGCCGCGCGTGCGCGGGCGCGACTGGTTCTACCTCGGCGCGCTGCATTCGATGGGGCTGGATGATCGCGAGACCGGCCTGCGCTGCTACCAGAAGGCGATCGAGCTGGAGCCGATGCACGCGTCGGCGCGCCAGAACATCGCGTCGTACTACATCGGCCAGGGCCGCATCGATGAGGCGCGCGAGATGCTCGACCGCCTGCTGAAGGACTTCCCGCAGCTGTTCGAGGCCCGCGTCAATCGTGGCGAGCTGCGCCGCCTGGCCGGCGATCATGAGGGCGCGCTGCAGGACCTCGAGGAAGCGATCCGGATTGCGCCAACCAATGCGTCGGGCTACTCGGCACGCGCGACGCTCTGGCTTGTCATGCAGAAGCCCGATCGCGCGCTCGACGATCTCGCCCTGGCGCTGGAGCTCAACCCGCACGACCCGCTGACGCGCTGTGTGCGCGCACGCTACTACCTTTCCATCGGCAGGCTGGATGCCGCGCGCGACGACCTCACGGCGGCCGAGAAGGACGCCCCGGACGATCGCCTGGTCTGCTACGGACTCGGCGACCTGGCCCGCCGCGAGCGCCGCTTCGCCGATGGTGTGGTCGCGTTCACCCGGGCGCTGCGGGCCGATCCGCAGTACGTGCTGGCGCTGCGCGATCGCGGCCGCTGCTACGGCGAGATGAACCAGCTGGAGCCGGCGATCGCCGACCTGCGCCGGGCGCACGAGCTGGCGCCCACCGAATGGGCCATCGTCTACTACCTCGGGCAGGCTCTCTCGGCGGCCGGTCGGCGTGACGAGGCCGCGGCCGCGTTCGTCACCGCGTGGCGCAACTGTGCCGACGCCGACTGGCGCGCGCGGCTTGCCGCGCTGATCGAGCAGAACGGCGGCCGGGTGCCCGACTGACACTGCAATTGACGGCCACCCGGCACCATTCAACAATGCACGCGTTGCCGCCGACCGCGTGCTCGCGAGCCCCGCACCATGACTGACTCGTCGCTGCCTCCGATGCCGGTTCGCCCGAAGATGCGCAAGCGCACCGGCGACGTGCGTGGCCTCGCGGCCGTGCGCGAGAGTCGCAGCGGTGGCATGCCGGTGCGCAAGCAGATCCCCAAGGGGCCGCCGGAGGGGCCGGTGAGCAGCATCCTGCGCGAGCAGAAGCTGCGCACCGTGTGCGAGGATGCGCGCTGCCCGAACCGCCACGAGTGCTACAGCAGCGGCACCGCCACGTTCATCATTCTCGGCGACGTGTGCACCCGCAACTGCCCGTACTGCGCGATTCCGCAGGGCAAGCCCAAGGCGCCCGACCTCGACGAGCCGCGGCGACTGGCCGTGGCTGCGAAGGGCATGGGCCTGCAGCACGTGGTGATCACCAGCGTCAACCGCGACGACCTGCCGGACGGCGGCGCGACGCACTTTGCGCGCTGCATCGAGGAGTGCCGCGCGGCGATCGACGGCGTGACGCTCGAGGTGCTGACGCCCGACTTCCTTGGCCTGGCCCACTGCGGCGAGATCGTCTTCGCGGCGCGGCCCGAGGTCTTCAACCACAACATCGAAACCGTGCCGCGCCTGTTCCGCGTCGCCCGTCCCGGCGGCGAGTACCAGCGCAGCCTTGACCTGCTGCAGGCGGCCGCGAGCGAGATGGCGCGCCAGAAGGCGGAGCGCGAGGCCGACGCGTCGATCGCGTACACGATGCAGGACGTGAAGAGCGGCCTGATGGTCGGCCTCGGCGAGACGCGCGAGGAGATTTCGCAGGTGCTGCGCGACCTTCGCGCGCACGGCGTGACGATTCTCACCGTCGGCCAGTACCTCAAGTCCGACCCGGCCGGCCTTGACGTGCAGAAGTACTACAGCATTCCGGAGTACAGCGAGATCAAGGCCGAGGCCGATGCGCTGGGCTTCCGCGAGGCCTTCTGCGGCCCGTTCGTGCGCAGCAGCTATCACGCGCGCGAGCTGTTCACGCATCACGCGAGCTGATCGCCAGCGAGTGTGGTCGGGTAAGAGCCGCGACCGACAGGGAGCGGGGGCAATGCGCGGTAGCCCTCGCTGCATCGGGTAGGAGCCGCGACCGACAGGGCCTGTCCGGACTTCCGTCCCCGGCTCGCCTTGAAGTGCAATTCCCGGACAGGCTCGACAGGGAGCGGGGGCAACACGCGGTTGCCCCCGCTCCCTTTCGGTCGCGGCTCTTGCCCGAACCACGGTCTCCGCACTACGCCGGCAGCTCCTCGCGACCATCCGGGTGCTTCGCATGCCGCGGCTTCTCGCGCGCGTGCACCGGCGCATCCGACGGCCACGGCCAACCACCGAACTGCGTGCGTTGGTAGTCGGCAAACGCCTGGCGGATCTCGTCCTGCGTGTTCATCACGAACGGGCCGTACTGCGCCACCGGCTCGCCGATCGGCCGACCCTGCAGCAACAGCAGATCGGCACCACTCTCACCGGCCACCAGCGGCACCGCCACGCCAGCGCGCAACTCCACGCCGCCGTGCGCCGTGAGCTCGCGACCCGCCACCTGCAACGACGCGCCATCAAAGAAGTACAGCATGCGACGCGTGCCCGACGCCGCGCCGGCCGCCGGCGGCAACTCCCACTCGGCGCCGGGCGCCATCTTCACCGTCCAGATCGTCACGTCGCTCTCGGCTCTTGCGGCCCACGACTCCGGCGGCGGCGCCAGCGCCGTCACGTCGCCGAGCTTGCCGGCAATCACGGTCACCGTGGTCTCGCGTCCTGCGGCGTCGCGCGCCACGTGCGTCGGAATGCGATCCTTCCAGAACATCGAGAAGTGCGGCGTTGCGAACTTGCCCGCCTTCGGCAGGTTGAGCCAGATCTGGAACAGCTCGAGCGGGTTGTCCGCGTCCTTCTTCAGCAGCGGGAACATCTCGGAGTGCTGGATCCCGCCGCCCGCCGTGAGCCACTGCACATCGCCCTCGCCGAAACGCGCCGTCGCGCCCAGCGAGTCGGCATGATCGATCAGCCCGGCCCGCGTGATCGTCACCGTCTCGAAGCCGCGATGCGGATGCGACGGGAAGCCGGGCACGACGTCGCCGTGATACATGCGCCAGCTGTTGGCCGGATCGAAGTCCTGCCCGATGGCCCGTCCGGCCAGCGACACAGCGGGGCCCATGCGGTCGTTGCCGTGCGGGTAGTCGTCGTGGTGATGAACGCAGAACAGGAACGGGTCGATCGTCGGCCACGGAAAGCCGAGCGGTCGTACCGCGATGATCGGATGGTCGGTGTGGGTCTGGGTCATGGTGTGGTCCCCGAAGCGTTGTTGGTTCAGTCGACTACATTACGACCGGCGGGCAACGGAGATTCCCGGTCGGTCAGTCGTGCGACGTCGGCCACACGGCGCGCAGCGTGCTGACGGCCAGGCGCGCGCGGCGCAGATTGTCGGCCGGGCTGTGGCCGCGCGGACCTTCGAGGATGCCGACGCACGCGGCGATCAGTCGCGCGCGCGCATGCACGTCGGGTGGCGGCGCGCCATCGCACCAGGCGGCAAACACCGCGGCCGGGTCGATGCGCTCGACCTGCATGAACGCGGCGACGAGATCGCCGGCGGGGTCGCCGAGTTGCAGGTCACTCCAGTCGATCACGCCGGTGAGGCGGCCGGTGGCCGGGTCGATCAGCATGTGTTCGGGCAGCAGGTCGGCGTGCGTGAGGCAGGCCGCGCGATCGGCCGCATCGGTGTACGCGGCGGCGTCGCTGGCCGGCGGCGTGCCGTTGGCGTGCGCCAGCAGTTGCGCGTCCCAGTGGCGCAGCTCGGCGCTCGTTGCATGTGGCGTGGCCACCTGTGCAAGCTGCTCGCGCGAACGCCCGGCCAGCTCGCGCAGGTTGTTCGCCGCGTACTGCGGCACGCCGCACTCGCGCGCAATGGTCGCCAGCTCCGGCGCGTGAAGCGCACGCAGGAACTCGCCGAGCTGTCGACCGGCCGTCGCGCGATCCACGGCCGTCGCATCCGGCAACTGATCACACGGCACGCCGGGCACCCGGCGATACGCGACGAAGCCATACATCGCGGCCGGGTACTCGCCGGCGGCCGCGCTGTGTTCGAATCGCGGCACCGCCAGCGGCAGCGCATCGGCAATCCGCGGCATTGCGCGTCGCTCCGCCTGGACCCACTCGTACCCGGCCTTGTGTCGCGGGAAGCGGAACACCCACCGCTCGCCGTCGCCGCCGTCGCTCCCGACTTCGAACGCGCGGTTGTCGTAGCCCTCGCCTAGCAGCCGCACCGGCCGACCGGCCAGCTGCGGACAGTGCGCCGCCACGATGCCGGCCACCTCGGCTTCGTTGATTGTGTAGTCGGCAGGCGGGGGTCCGTCGTGAGACATGGCAGGCGTTTCGATCTCGCTGCGTTGCGTTGCAGTGCGGTGCGGATAATACGACGGCTCCCGCGACCGGCATGCGATCGCGGGAGCCGTGTTGCTGAGCGCTGTCGGTTCAGCTCAGTTGGTCTCGCCCGGCTTGGTCAGGTCCGAGGCCGACTCGGCGTTGCCGACGGCGGCGCCGACTTCCTCGGCCGGCTTCTCGGGCTTCGGCGGCGGGGCGACGGTCTCGAAGTACAGGTGCTTGTCCTTCACCGTCACCTTCACCTTGAAGCCGTCCTTGATGTTGCCAGCGAGGATCTCCTCGGAGAGGACGTCCTCGATCTTGCGCTCGATCGCGCGACGCAGCGGACGGGCGCCGTAGTCGTGGCCCTCACCGGTCTCCTCCTTCGAGTAGTCGATGATCCACTGACGGGCCGGGTCGTCGAGCTCGAGGCTGATGCCCTGCTGCTCGAGCCGCTTGCGGGCCTGGCCGAGCTCCAGGTCGATGATCTGCTTCATGTCGTTGTCGGTCAGCTTGCTGAACACGATGCGCTCGTCGAGCCGGTTCAGGAACTCCGGCCGGAAGTGCTGGCCGATCTCGTTGAAGACCTGGCGCTTCATCGCGTCGTAGTCGGCGCTGGCGTCGGAGACGCGCAGGCCGAGCGTGGCCTTGCCCATGATCACGTCCGACCCGATGTTCGTGGTCAGGATGATGATCGTGTTGCGGAAGTCCACCTTGCGGCCGTAGGCGTCCGTCAGCTGGCCCTCCTCGAGAATCTGCAGCAGCACGTTGTAGATGTCGGCGTGCGCCTTCTCGATCTCGTCGAACAGCACCACGGCGTACGGCCGGCGGCGCACCTTCTCCGTCAGCTGGCCGCCTTCCTCGTAGCCCACGTAGCCGGGCGGGGCGCCGGTGAGCCGGGAGACGTTGAACTTCTCCATGTACTCGCTCATGTCGATCTGGATGATCGCGTCTTCCTCGCCGAACATGAACTTGGCCAGCTGCTTGGCGAGCAGCGTCTTGCCCACGCCCGTCGGCCCGGCGAACACGAACGACCCCATCGGCCGGCGCGGATCCTTGATGCCCGACCGGCTGCGGCGCAGCGCGCGCGAGACGGCCTCGATCGCCGCCTTCTGGCTGATGACGTGCTTGCTGAGCTCGGATTCCATCGCCAGCAGGCGCTCGCTCTCGCCCTTCTCCAGGCGGGTCAGCGGGATGCCGGTCATCTTGGAGACGGTGTGGGCGATGACTTCCTCGTCCACCACCTCATTGCCCTCGTTGGCCTTCTCGCGCCACTCGCGGTCAATGTTCTCCTTCTTCTTGCGCAGCTGGATCGCCTCGTCGCGCAACGACGCCGCCCGCTCGAAGTCCTGAGCGGCAATCGCGTCGTCCTTCTCCTTCTCCAGGCTGGTGATCTTCTCCTCGAGCGTGTCCAGATCCGGCGGACGCGTCATCGCGCTCAGCCGCACGCGGGCGCCGGCCTCGTCCATCACGTCGATCGCCTTGTCCGGCAGGAAGCGCGCCGAGATGTAGCGACTGCTCAGCTCGATCGCGGCCTGCAGCGCCTCGTCGGTGTAGTGCACGCGGTGGTGCTCTTCGTAGCGCTCGCGCAGGCCCTTCAGGATCTCGAAGGTCTCGTCCTTGCTCGGCGGTTCGACGATGATCGTCTGGAAGCGGCGTTCCAGCGCGCCGTCCTTCTCGATGTACTTGCGGTACTCGTCCAGCGTGGTCGCGCCGATGCACTGCACCTCGCCGCGCGACAGCGCCGGCTTGAGCACGTTGCTGGCGTCGATCGCGCCTTCCGCGCCGCCCGCGCCGACGAGCGTGTGCAGCTCGTCGATGAACAGGATCACGTTCTTCACGCGGCGGACTTCGGTCATCACCGCCTTGATGCGTTCCTCGAACTGGCCGCGGTACTTGGTGCCGGCGACCATCATCGCGAGGTCGAGCACCACGATGCGCTTGTCGCGCAGCACCTCGGGAACTTTCCCCTTTACGACGCTCTGCGCCAGACCCTCGACGATGGCGGTCTTGCCGACGCCGGCCTCGCCGAGCAGCACGGGGTTGTTCTTCTTGTAGCGCGACAGGATCTGGATGATGCGTTCGATCTCGCGCTGCCGGCCGATCACCGGGTCGAGCTTGCCTTCGGCCGCCAGCTCGGTCAGGTCGCGACCGAACGCGTCGAGCGCCGGCGTCTTGCTCTTGCCGGCCGACGTCTTGCTGGTGTCCTTGCTGGCGCCGGCTTCGGTCTTGCTTCCGGCGCTGCTGCTGCCGACGTCGGGCGTGCCGAGCAGTTCCAGCACTTCCTCGCGGACCTCTTCGAGCTTGAGGCCCATGTTCATCAGCACCTGCGCGGCCACGCCTTCCTGCTCGCGCAGCAGGCCCAGCAGCAGGTGCTCGGTGCCGATGTAGTTGTGGCCGAGGTTCTGTGCCTCTTCCTGCGCGAGATCCAGCACCTTCTTGGCGCGCGGCGTGAACGGCAGCTTGCCACCGATGGTGGTCATCTGCGTGCCGGTCTGCACCAGCTTCTCGATTTCGGAGCGGACCTTGCGGATGTCCACTTCCATGTTCTTCAGCACGTTGGCAGCAACGCCCGAGCCTTCCTGGATCAGGCCGAGGAGGATGTGCTCGGTGCCGATGTTCTCGTGATTGAGCTTCTGCGCTTCTTGGCGCGCCAGCCCCATCACCTTGCGTGCGCGATCTGTGAACTTGTCGAACATGATCGATCTCTCTCTCGGTCCGGTGGAGGGTCTCGTCCCGGCCCGGCCCGGCTGTGCGCTCGGAACGGTACGGGCGGCCCTGGAGGGCGGGTAGTCTAGAATGGCCGGGGCAGGTCGGCCACTCCGACACTGGTTTCAACGCTGGAATCCGCGCTGGCATTCCAGCCAGCCCGGTTGGCGGCGTGGCCGTTGGTCAGAGGTACCCGCGAGGGGAGATGAGGTTGCGCAGCTACCGCCCGACGTCATGCGTCATCTCGCGGGTTGTCAACCAACGCCGACAGATCGCGTTGACCGTTGACCACGATCGCCCAATCTCCCTTGCGCCTTGGCCGGCGCTCGTAGCGCTGACGGGGATTCCCGCTGGTATCGTCAGGCATCTCCAGATGGCCGGCCGCATTCCGGGTTCCAAATCGGATTTCGTATCGCACCGCGGACCGGTCCTCGGTCCAGCGGATCACCGCCTCCATCGGCCTGAGTTGCACGAACGCGTACGCCATTCCCCCGGCCGTCATCCGCCCTGGAGCCACTTCGATCTCAAGAAACGCAAACCCGTCGCAGCCGCACGCGATGAGTGCGTTCGCCAGATACTCGAGTCCAGCCATCACGTCTTGTCGCGCTGACGCGAGCAGATCGGACTCCAACCGGCCCGCCTCCTGACCGATTGCCGCCTGACCGTACGCTTCCGCCGCCACGGTCAGGTGCCCGAGGAATCTCGCCACTGCATCGGTCATCAGGCACCATGTCCACGAACGAGAACGCGGCGGTGCACTCGCCGCGACGGGTCCGCCACTGCGCCAATGGTTTCAACGCCGGAAACCCCGTTCGCATTCCAGCGAGCCCGGTTGGCGGTGGCCGTTGGTCAGATGTACCCGGCAGGTGGAGAAGAGGTTGCGCATGCCCCCGCGCCCAGCCTGCGCAGCAGGCGGCTCTTGCGATAGCCCCCAGGTGCAGCGCGCAGCGCGGAACCCGGGGTCCGGGTGCCCACGGGAACCCCTCCGGAGCCTGCGCAGCAGGCGGCTCTTGCGCTAGCCCCGGGTGCAGCGCGCGGCGCGGAACCCGGGGTCACCGTGCGCGCGAAGCCCTCCGGAGCCTGCGCAGCAGGCGGCTCTTGCGATAGCCCCGGATGCAGCGCGCAGCGCGGAACCCTGGGTCCGGGTGCCCCTCGCGAAACCTTCCGGAGCCTGCGCAGCAGGCGGCTCTTGCGATAGCCCCGGGTGCAGCGCGCAGCGCGGAACCCGGGGTCACCGTGCGCGCGAAGCCCTCCGGAGCCTGCGCAGCAGGCGGCTCTTGCGCTAGCCCCGGGTGCAGCGCGAAGCGCGGAACCCGGGGCACCGTGCGACCCGCGCCCCTCCGGAGCCTGCGCAGCAGGCGGCTCTTGCGCTAGCCCCGGGTGCAGCGCGCAGCGCGGAACCCGGGGTCACCATGCGCGCCAAACCCTCCGGAGCCTGCGAAGCAGGCGGCTCTTGCGATAGCCCCGAGTGCAGCGCGCAGCGCGGAACCCGGGGTCACCGTGCGCGCGAAGCCCTCCGGAGCCTGCGGAGCAGGCGGCTCTTGCGATAGCCCCGGGGGCAGCGCGCAGCGCGGAACCCGGGG
>JBFWQT010000044.1:0-22570 GCA_050249295.1 Planctomycetota bacterium | reverse complement strand
CTACCAGAAGGATGTCGAGGCGGCGCGCGCCGGGCTCGTGTACGCGACCGAACCGGTATGGGCGATGGTCTTCTCGCTGGCGTTCGCGCGCGAAGGCTGGCTCGCGACCAAGCTCGTCGGCGGCGGACTGATCGTCGCCGGCAACCTCGTGGCCGAGCTGCGCGCCGCGCCGCCCGACGACGACCCCGCCGGTGTGGTCGCTGCCGCCACCGGCACCGCGGCCGGCCAGGAAGTGGTTGCCGTCGCCGACCGCAACTGAGTATCACGGGGTCAGGATTTGTCCGAAGACGGCACGAGCCGCGACCGAAAGGGAGCGGGGAAATCGTCGACGGCGGGCCACCACGCAACTCACATCGTCTCGCTTCCTTCGGTCGCGGCTCCTGCTTGATCCGCGACGCACGACGCTCAACACATGACTGCAACATCTCCACGCATCGGCGGGCGCGCGCAACGCATCCACTGGACCGTGCTGGCAGTCGCGTTGCTGGCGTTATTCCCGCTGCGCGCCATCTCCGAATCGCATCGCGACGACCTGCAGATCAAGCCGCGCACCGCCAGCGAGGCGGCGGGCCTGTGGGAAACAATGATGACGTCCGGCGCCGGGTCGCTGCGCGCCTTCGCGATCCTGTTCACGTGGTTCCAGATCAACGAGGCCGAGGACAACCGCGAGTACTTCCGCCTGGTGCAGCTCTACGAGAACGTGAAGCAGCTGCAGCCGCGCAACACGAAGGTGCAGCGCTTCCTGGCCGACCAGCTGATGGACAACATCGCGCCCAACCAGGCCACCAACGAGGGCCGCTGGAAGTGGGTCGCGCAGGGCAAGCAGTACCTCGACGAAGCGACCGCGCGAAACGTCCGCGCCTACGACCTCCACAGTGCGCTGCACTTCTACTGGTTCAAGCGCATGACCGACTACCCGATCCACATCCTCGAGGCCGAGCTCGCGCGCGGCGACGCCTGCCTGTTCCGGCTCGAGCCCGCCTGGCAGGCGCTGGCCGAGCGCACGGTGGCCGACTTCCATGCACTGCCTGCCGAGGAGCAGCTGGCGTTCCGCCACGCCGTCGATCGCATCGGCTTCCTGCTTGCCTACTCCAGCAACATCGCGCAGTTCACCGAGTACCGCCAGCTCTCGCGCGACGCGCAGTCGATCTACCGCCGCTGCAACCTGCTCCGGCTGATCGGCGCGCTGCTCTCGTTCGAGTTCGCGATGCAGCCATCCACGGGGCTTGCACCGGAGGACCAGGCGCGCTCGATGCGCTGGCTCGCGCCGCGCGTGTGGGACGTGCTGGTCCGCTCCGAGGGCTCGGTCGAGGAAGTGGCCGAGGCACGCGCGCGCGTGTGGGAGCACGCGGTGCGCGCGTGGATGCGCATCCAGAACCTGCTCGACACCGGCAAGCTCGACGACGCGGATCCGCTGGTGAACTTCTCGCGCGACGAGCTGCGCTCCGCGTGGCGCGTCTATCCGCCGACCCCCGGCACGCTGTCGCCGGACGACGCGGCGATTGCGGACTCGCACTTCGGGTCGGGCAAGGGTGGCCGCTGATGACGCACCGCGTCTGCCTGCTGGTGGTGTTGCTGTTGCCGCTGTTGCTGGCCGGCTGCGTGCCCGGCACCGCCACCGCCGACGACCCGGACACCGACGGTGACAATCGCGCACGGCCGGACCCCGGCGGGACGCACAACGACAACGACAACGACAACGACAACGACAATCGCGCCGTGACGCCGCCCCGGCCGCCGGCCCGCTACCTTGCGCTCGGCGACTCCTACACCATCGGCGAGGGCCTGACCGATCCGGCCGGTCGCTGGCCCGCGCAGCTGGTCGCGCAGTTGCGCGCCACCGGCGAGCGCATCGACGACGCGGTGGTTGTCGCGCGCACCGGCTGGACCACCAGCGACCTGCTGGCTGCTGCGCCCCGCAAGGCGGACCCGGCTTACGACCTGGTGACGGTGATGATCGGCGTGAACAACCAGTACCGCGGCCACCGCACCGACCGCTTCCGCCGCGAGCTGACCGACCTGCTCGCCCGCGCCGTCGCGCTGGCCGGCGGTAACGCAGCGCGCCTCGTCGTGACGTCGATCCCCGACTGGGGCGCCTCGCCGTTCGCCGCGGGGCGCGACCGCGCGCAGGTGGCGCGCGAAATTGATGCGTACAACGCTGTGATCCGTGACGTGCTCGCCGCGCACGCCGGCGCGACGTACGTGGACGTGACCGCTACGTCGCGCGAGTTCGCCGGCGACCGCGCCAACTTCACGCCTGATGGCCTGCACTACTCGGCCGTCGCGTGCGCACGCTACGCCGCGCTGGTGCTGCCGGCCTGTCGCAAGGTGGTGGCGGGTCGCTGACGTTCAGCTGCTCATGTTGCCGGGTGCGAGGCGGCTCGCCACATCGATGCTCACCGGCGTCCACGGGATGTAGTTCAGCCGCGGCTCCGAAATGACCTCGCCGCTGACCACGCAGATGCCGTAGGTGCCCGCGCGGATCCGCTCGAGCGCCTCGTCGACGAGCCGGATCTGCTCGCCGTTGCGTTCCATCAACGACAGCGTGAAGTCCTGATCGTAGCTGTCGGTGCCGTGGTCGGCCGCGTCGGTCGCGTCGCTGGCCGAGTCCTGCGTGGCGTCGAGCGCCTGGTCGCTCATGTCGTGGTACGTGCCGGTCAGCTCGGCGCGCTTCTCGAGCAGCATCTGCTCCCACTTCTTGATCTTCGCGGCCGGGTACGGCGTCTTGCGGCTGTTCTTCAGCGGCGTGTCGGGAAGGTGCAGGCCGGGCTCGAGCGCGGCCGGGCGGATCACCGGTCGCGTCGGCGCCACGTCGTCTTCTTCCTCTTCGACTTCTTCGGGCTCGGCGTCGAGATCCTCGTCGTCGTCGTCATCCAGCCGGTCGGTGTCGCGGCGCGCGCGACGCGGCGCTTCGCTGGTGACGGGGCGCGGACGCGTGGTGTTCGACGAGTTGCGGCCGGTGGAGGCGCGGCGCGCGTTCGGCGCCGGCTTGCCAGCCTTCCGGGTAGCGGCTGCGGCGACCGCGGGGCGCACCGGCGCGGTGGGCTTCCTGGCCGGCACCTTCTTGCTGGTCGCGGCCTTTTTCGTGGCCGGCTTCTGGGTAGCCGGCTTCTTCGTCGCGGTCTTCTTCGTGGCGGCCTTCTTCGTGGCGGTCTTCTTGGTTGCGGCCTTCTTCGTTGCGGCCTTCTTCGTGGCGGCCTTCTTCGTGGCGGCCTTCTTCGTGGCGGCCTTCCTGGCGGTCGCCTTGTTCTTCGTCGCGGTGGCCTTCTTTGCCGACACCTTCTTCTTTGCGGCGACCTTCTTCTTCGCCGTTGCCTTCGCAGCCGGCTTCGGCTTCGGCTTCGCAGCCTTCTTCGCGGCTGGCTTCGGCCCGGCCTTGGCGGGCTTCTTCGCCGGCGCGGCCTTGGGTTTGGCCTTGGGCTTAGCGGCGGACTTCCCACCAGCCGGCTTCTTTCCCTTCTTCGAAGGGGCAGCCTTGCCCTTGCTGGCAGATTTTGCAGCCATCACATCACCCGGTCAGAAGCAGATTCCGGCCTGTCAGAACCAACGATTAAAGCCGCGCATTCCGCCGGTTTCAAGGGTGTGTTTGTAACGTGCCCCACCCGCCCGCACACGGCCTGCCAGAGCGGTCCGCAGAGGCCGACGAATCCTCACCCCCGGCGCTGGCAGCACAAATCGACGACCGCACTTCCGGCGGCACACAACAGTGCGGCCGCCGCGGACGTCCTCGCAGGCTCCAGGACATCCGCGGCGGCACCAGCTCGCACCGACCGTCAATCCGCGATCAGTGCTCGAACAGCTCGTGGAAGAACATCTTCATGTCCTCCCAGCTCTTCTTGTCTGCCGCCTCGTTGTAGGCCACCGGGATGCCGAACTCCTTGCCCTTGGCCGTGGCTTCGGGATTGGTGAAGGCATGCGTCGAATCCGGGTAGGCGATGAACTTCATGTCCACGCCCGCGTCGCTCATCTCCTTCTTGAACGCCTCGACCTGCTCGGCCGGGACGAACTGGTCGTCGGCGCCGTGGCACACCAGCACGTGCGCCTTGACCTCGCCGGCCTTTGCGGGAGTCTCGGTTGCCAGCATGCCGTGGAAGCTGACCACACCGTCGAGGTCCTCACCGGCGCGGGCCATGGCCAGCACGATGCCGCCGCCGAAGCAGTAGCCGATCGCGGCGATGTGGTCGGCATCGCACATCTCGTTGTTCTTGAGCCACTCGTGCGCGACGGTGAAGCGCGCCTTCGCGTTGGCCATGTCGCTGAACACACCGGTGGCCAGCTTGCCGGCTTCTTCCGGGTTCTCGCCGAGCTTGCCCTCGCCGTACATGTCGACCGCGAACGCGACGTAGCCGAGCGCGGCCAGCATGCGGCAGCGGTTGCGCGGGTAGTCGGTCTGGCCCCACCACTCGTGCACGACGAGCACGCCGGGGCGCTTGCCCTTGCGGGCCTTGTCGTAGGCCACAAACCCCTTGCACTGCACGCCGCCGGCCTCGTAGGTGACCACTTCGGTGTGGATGTCGGGCGTGCCGGAGGTGGCACTGTTGCCCGACTGATCGCCCCCGGTGGACGAACAGGCAACAACGGCAAACACGAGCGTCGCGGCAAGCGCGATGGCAACAATGGAACGCATGCGGAGGGTCTCCTGAGGTGCGATTGGCGGGACATTGCAGTGGCGGAGAGAACCATCAGAGGCCGGCCGTGGCAACGACAATGATGCAGAACCTGCCATCCGCTGTGCCGCCCGCACCCTTGATGAGCAGCCACTCCGTTGATCGAGCGCGTGTTGCGCGCTGCGGCTCTTTCGTTCGGCTCCCGAAAGCAGACGGCGGGAGGACGTTGCCGCCCTCCCGCCGCACTCATCTGCGTCAGCGTGTTCAGTCGGGACGACGGCGTGTCACCAGCATCAGGATCGGCAGCAGCAGCAGCAGCCAGCCGGCAAACGCGTTGTCACGCGTGGTGGCCGAACTGTTGCAGCCGCAGTTGGCGGCGGTACCACCACCGGGCTGCGTGATGAAGATCGAGATGTTGCGGTTGTGGGTGCCGCCCAGCGAGTCGGTCGCCGTGATCGACAGCTGGTAGGTGCCCTGTGCGCCGAGGGCCGGCGTGCCGCTGATCTCGCCCGTGTTCGCGTCGATCGTCAGTTCGGGCAGCGACGGCGAGATGCCGAGCGTCCAGGTGATCGGCGCGGTGCCGCCCGTGACCGTCGGCGTCTGGCTGTACAGCGCGTCTTCCTCGCCGTCGGGCAGCGAGGTGGTCGTGATCTGCACCGCCGCGTTGACGGTCAGCTGGTAGTTCTTCGCGTCCGACTTGAGGTTCGCGTCGGTCAACGTGACGGTGATGTTGAACACGCCGCTCGCGGTCGGCGTCCCGTTGAGCACGCCACTGATCGAGTTGAGGGTCATGCCGGCGGGCAGGCCGGTGGCGCTCCAGTTGTACGGCGTCTTGCCGTTGGTGCCGGTGAACGTCTGCGTGTAGTTCGGCGCGTTGCGCGTCGCGTTGGGCAGCGGGCCGGCAGCGGGCGACGTGATCGTCGGCAGCGTCAGGATCTGCAGCGTGTAGGCCTCGACGTCGTTGTCCGGCGTGGGCGTGTTCGAGTCCGTGACGCGCACCGAGAACGAGTAGTTGCCGGTCGTCGTCGGGTTGCCCGAAATCAGGCCGCTGACCGGGTTGATGCTCAGGCCCGGCGGCAGCGCGCCGGCCGAGATGTCCCACGTGTACGGGAACACACCGCCGGCCGCGTTGATCTGCCGCGAGAAGGCGGCACCCACGTAGCCTTCAGGCAGCAACGCGCCGGGGGCCGGCGAGGTGATCGTCGGGAGGTCGTACACCGTGATCGTGTACGCGCGCTCGACGAACACGGCGTTGGCATCGGCCACGCGCACCGTGAAGTTGTAGACGTTGGCCACAGTCGGCGTGCCGGTGATCTGGCCGTTCGCGGTGTTCAGGCTCAACCCGGTGGGCAGCGAACCGGCCGAGATGCTCCACACCAGCGTCGGCTTGCCGCCGGTCGCCGTCACCGTGACCGTGGTGTAGGCGATATTCTCGATGCCGTCGGCGAGCGCGCCGGCCGGCGGATTGGTGATCGCCAGCGCATTGTAGATCTGGATTGTCTGCGCCTGCGTGTCGGTCAGGTTGTTGTTGTCCTTGACCTCGACGGTGAACGAGAAGCTGCCGACGGCGCTCGGGTTGCCAGTGATCGCTCCGGTGCCGGTGTCGATGTTCAGACCGGTCGGCAGGCTGCCGGCGATGATCGACCAGCTGATCGGCGCCTGGCCGCCCGTGATCGTGTAGGTCTGGTTGTAGGCCGTGCCGATGTAGCCGTCGGGCAGGTTGCCGGCGGCCGGCGACTGGATCTGCGGGCCGAGGTCGTAGTCCACCGTGAAATGCGGGCGGCGGGCCGCGGTGCCACTCTCACACGAGTCGAAGTTGCCGTGGATGGTCGCGTCGGGATCGCGGAACGTCAGGCCGTTGTTGACCACGGCGCCGCTGACCCAGTCCTGCACCATCGTGTTGATCGTGCCTCCGCTGAAGCTGCGGTACACGCCCACATTCACGTCCGAGATCTTGATCGTGTCGACGATGTTGTTGTCGATCGTCGGCTGCTGGTTCCAGGTGGTGGTCTCGTCCCACGCCGACGTCACGACGTGCAACTCGAGCTCGTTGCCGTTCATGCTGTTCGACTGGTGGAAGATCTCGTGCGTCACGCTCGTGATCTGCGCGAAGCTCTGGATCGGCGACAGGTCGAACTTCTGCAACGCATGGATCAGGTTCACGCCACTCACGCGGCCGGCGTAGTTGATCGTGGTCTGGCCGTAGTTGCCGTTCGGGCTGAGGTCGTAGACGGAGTTGTCGAGGCCGGTGGCGTTGTCGGGCTGCAGATCGAGCGTCGGGTCAATCGCGACCGGCAGGACGCGCGCCGGGTCGGTCGCCCAGGCCGCCGGCACTTCCATCGTCAGCACGATGCGATCGGCGTCGATCGACTCGATCGTGTAGCGGCCGTTGACCACGCCGTCGATCGATTCCGAGCTGTCCTGGCCGAAGACCGGACGGATGCGGTAGGTCGGAACGCCGTTCACGCGCACCGAGAGGCCACCGTCGACCGTCATGCCGGCGCTGACCTGGCCGCCATCGGCAGTGCGCACGGTGTGACCGGCGGGCAGGTTGATCTCGTACGTCGCGCCGATCCACGCGGTGCCGGCCGGCGCCTGGAGGGCAGGCGCGCCCAGCAGCAGCGAGTGCTTCACCTTCTCGGGGCCGACCTGGTACTCGTCGGTCGCGCCAGCGAAGAGGTTCGCGAAGCGCAGCGTCTTCGCGTCGTGCAGGCTGCTCGTGGTGGCGTTCGGCTGGAGCGTCTGCAGGGTCGTGCCGGCGGCGTTGCGATAGAGCATGCCGGTCGGCGTCATGCCCAGCATCGGGGCGCCCTGCGCACCGGCCTTGACCAGCGGCAGGCCGTTCTGCGTGCCGAACTGGCTGACGAGGCCGTTGTCGACGCACTGGTACTCGATGCCGCTGGAGGGCGGCGTGATCGCGTCGAGTTCCTCGCGGATCGGGTGCCAGGTGCCGTCAGTTGCCTGGAAGTTGTGCGCGTTGATTGTGATTGACGCACGGCGGTGGTTGCCGCCGAGGTTGTAGATCGTGGCCGTCCGCGTCATGCGCTCGACGGTCGGCTGGTCCGGCGACGGGGCGGGTTGCGACGGATCGGCGACGAGATCGGCAGGCGCCGTCAGGAACGCCAGCACGGCGCAGAACGCGGCAAGGAGGAAGCTGTGGTGTCGGTACATTGGCACCCGGGAGTTGAGGAAGCGTGCGTGTGTGTGGACGGACAGTTGCGTGGGACGCAAGTCATGGGCCGCCTGTGCGGGTGCGCAGACGCGGGGCTGCGACGACGCATGGCACAGGGTGTGTGCGGTCCATGACCGAAACAGATTATGAGGATTCTGCGTTCGGCACAAGCCAAACCCCCAGTGGCAGTCAGGCGTCAGGGGCCTGCGAGACCCACGTGGAGTTGAGTACCACTTAATAAATAGACGATGGGAGGCCATATTATATGACCTCCCATCGTGTGACCGTGTTAACGGATATAATCAGCTGAGGCGACGGCGCGTCACCAGCATCAGGATCGGCAGCAGCAGCAGCAGCCAGCCGGCAAACGCATTGTCACGCGTCGTGGCCGAGCTGTTGCAGCCGCAGTTGGCGGCCGTACCACCACCGGGCTGCGTGATGAAGATCGAGATGTTGCGGTTGTGGGTGCCGCCCAGCGAGTCGGTCGCCGTGATCGACAGCTGGTAGGTGCCCTGTGCGCCGAGGGGCGGCGTGCCGCTGATCTCACCCGTGTTCGCGTCGATCGTCAGTTCGGGCAGCGACGGCGAGATGCCGAGCGTCCAGGTGATCGGGGCGGTGCCGCCTGTGACCGCCGGCGTCTGGCTGTACAGCGCATCCTCCTCGCCGTCGGGCAGCGAGGTCGTCGTGATCTGCACCGCCGCGTTGACGGTCAGCTGGTAGTTCTTCGCGTCCGACTTGAGGTTCGCGTCGTTCAGCGTGACGGTGATGTTGAACACACCGCTCGCGGTCGGCGTCCCGTTGAGCACGCCACTGATCGAGTTGAGCGTCATGCCGGCGGGCAGGCCGGTGGCGTTCCAGCTGTACGGCGTCTTGCCGTTGGCGCCGGTGAAGGTCTGCGTGTAGTTCGGCGCGTTGCGCGTCGCGTTGGGCAGCGGGCCGGCAGCCGGCGAGCTGATCGTCGGCAGCGCCAGGATCTGCAGCGTGTAGGCTTCGACGTCGTTGTCCGGCGTGGGCGTGTTCGAGTCCGTGACGCGCACCGAGAACGAGTAGTTGCCGGTGGTGGTCGGGTTGCCCGAAATCAGGCCGCTGACGGAGTTGATGGTCAGGCCCGGCGGCAGCGCGCCGGCCGAGATGTCCCAGGTGTACGGGAACACACCGCCGGCCGCGTTGATCTGCCGCGAGAAGGCGGCACCCACGTAGCCTTCAGGCAGCAAAGCACCCGGCGCGGGCGAGGTGATCGTCGGCAGGTCGTAGACCGTGATCGTGTACGCACGCTCGACGAACACGGCGTTGGCGTCGGTCACGCGCACCGTGAAGTTGTAGACGTTGGCCACGGTCGGCGTACCCGTGATCTGGCCGTTGGCGGTGTTCAGGCTCAACCCGGTGGGCAGCGAACCGGCCGGGATGCTCCACACCAGCGTCGGCTTGCCGCCGGTCGCCGTCACCGTGACCGTTGTGTAGGCGATATTCTCGATGCCGTCGGCGAGCGCGCCGGCCGGCGGATTGGTGATCGCCAGCGCGTTGTAGATCTGGATCGTCTGCGCCTGCGTGTCGGTCAGGTTGTTGTTGTCCTTGACCTCGACGGTGAACGAGAAGTTGCCGACGGCGCTCGGGTTGCCAGTGATCGCTCCGGTGCCGGTGTCGATGTTCAGACCGGTCGGCAGGCTGCCGGCGATGATCGACCAGCTGATCGGCGCCTGGCCGCCCGTGATCGTGTAGGTCTGGTTGTAGCCCGTGCCGATGTAGCCATCGGGCAGCGCGCCCGCGGCCGGGGTCTGGATCTGCGGGCCGAGGTCGTAGTCGATCGCGATCTTCGGGCGGTTGGCAACGGTGGGATGGTCACTCGACGCCGCGCCGCCGTAGTTCACGCCGGCCGTCGGCGAGTGCATGCGGAAGCCGTTGTTGGCCTTCGCACCGCTGATCCACGCCTGGCACATCGCGTCGAAGCCGGTGTTGAACAGGCGCCACTGCGGCAGCGCCGACGCATCCGGCACCATGTTGTCGAAGCGGGTCGCGTCGAACGTCACCGGGCTGTTCCAGGTCGGGCCGCTCTCGACCCACGACTGCGTGATCTCGAAGCAGTCGATGCTCATGCCGTTCAGGTTCGACACGTTGAAGTGGTACCACTCGTAGCGCACGTCGGTGACCTGCGCGAAGGTCGGGATCGACGTCAGGTCGAACGCCAGCAACGCGTTGATCTGCGCGTTCGCGCCGTTCACGTAGCCGATCCACGACGACGAGTCCGTCTGGTAGTTGCTGGCCGGGCTGCTCTGGTAGATCCAGGTGTCCTTGCCCGCCGCGGGGTCGGGCTGCACCGCGAAGGTCGGGTCGATGCGCAACGGCAGCACGCGGGCCGGGTCGAGCGCCCAGCTGGCCGGCGCTTCCATCGTGACGTGCAGGCGGTTGCCGGCCAGCAGCTCGACCACGAAGCGGCCGCGCTCGCTGAACGCCGCCGGGTTGCTGTCGGTCAGCGTGACGCGCTGGATGTTGTAGAGCGACGTGCCGTCCGGACCGAACACGTTCATCGTCTCGTCGGTGACGACCGGCGTGCCGGTCTCCAGCTGGTCGCCGGTGCTGGTACGCACGGTGTAGCCGGCCGGCAGCACCATCTCCCACGTGCCGCCGATCCAGCTGGTGTTGCCGGGCAGGTTGGCGATCGCGTTGGCGTCGAGGATCAGCGTGTGCTTCACCTGATCGTCCATCACCATGTACTCGTCGATCGCGCCGGGGAAGATGCCGCTGTACTGCAGCGTCTTGATGTCGGTCTGCTCGACGGTGCTCGCGGCAGCCGACGTGCGGCGCACGATCGCGCCATTGCTGTCGCGGCAAACCATCTCGACCGGCGTCATCGTGACTTCGGGCGCGCCGTGCGCGTGCGCGCTGACGAACGGCAGGGCGTTACGCGTTCCGAAGCGGCTGATCAGGCCGTTCTCGAGGCACTGGTACTGGTAGCCGCTGGTCGGGTCCGCGGCGTCGATCTCTTCGCGGATCGGGTGCCAGGCACCGTCCGCGTCCTGGTAGTTCTGCGCGTGGATCGAGACCACGGCGCGCGTGCGGCCGTTGCCGAGATCGTAGTGGGTGGCGTACCGCGCGCGCTTGGTCACCGGCAGGTCTTGCTCGGTGCTCGTCGGCGGATCGCCGATAACAACGGTGGCGGGCAGGATCAGCGCGACGAGGGCGCAAACGGCCATCAAGAGGGAAAGGCTGGTCTTCATTGCCGTGGGTGGTGAGAGTGCGATGTGTGGTGTGTTTGGCCGTTCGCCGGGTGTGTGATCCGCGAAAAAGCCAAGAACGCGATTGAATTTGCCTTCGCTGTCGATTCCTTGCAACCCAAAAACTCGTAACGGTTTGCGTCGAATCGGTAAGCGGATTAGTTGTTGCGAATCGATGGCGCGAATGCAGTGGAAGCGTGTGGAAGATATGTGGAACGTGTGCCAACGACGAGTCGCAGTCGGTGTGATGGCTCCGTGTCCGGCACGGCAATCGCCTGGCGGCCCGCAACCTGGTATCGTCTCCGCTCCTGAACCCGACCCTTCTCGCAGCGCAACGCTCCCACGCTCCCATGGCCAAGAAGAAAGCCGCCGCCAAGGCCGCGCCCGCCGTCGAAGCCGCTCCCGCCGGAATGCCGCCGCAGCAGATGATGCCGCCTGCCGGAATGCCCGGCATGCCGCAGCCCGGCATGATGCCCGGCCAGAATCCGATGATGGCGATGTTCCAGATGATGCAGATGATGGCCGGAGGCGGCGGCGGCATGATGCCGAGCATGGTCGATCCGTCGGCGATGCCGTTCACTACCGGTGTGCTGCAGGACGACCCCGACCGCGGCCTCGACGCTGACATCATCCGCCCGGCCACGCTCGACCAGCTGATCAAGAAGCAGGAAGCGCTTCCCACCGGCAGCGTGCTCGACTACCTGTGCCTCTCCGAGGACGGCAAGAAGGCGCTCGGCGGCGTGCCCAAGGGTTGCACGATTGCCATGGCCGGCCCGCCCGGCAAGGGCAAGACGCGCACCGCGCTGGCCGCGCTCTGCCGCGTCGCCGCGACCGGCATGAAGGTTGCCTTCGTTGTGGCCGAAGAGGGTTTTCATGACGAGGAAGGCAGCGGCCGTGACGACCTCTGCTCGCGCCTCGTGAAGATCGGCATGGCCGTGACGGGCCTCGACGAGAAGAAGTTCGTCAAGCAGGTGCTCGACAACGTCTTCGTGATGGAGAGCCAGTACCACAAGGGCCAGACGTGGGATGACTTCGTCACGAAGTACCGCTACCTCGTCGAGCGCGAGGACATCGGCTTCGTGGTGATTGACTCGCTGAACATGCTCGACCCGAGCCGCAACCGCACGGCCGACAACCTCTCGTCGCTGAAGACCTACAACCACGAGCAAGGCGTCACCTGCGTCTGCATCGGCCAGATCAAGGACACCGGCGACCCGGTCGGCGGCGAGGCGCTGCAGCACACGGCCGACGTGGTGTTCCTGATCGAGGAGATGGGCCTGTCCAGCAAGGAGATCGCCGAGCAGTGGGGCGGCCAGTACCGCGACCGCATCGACGTGATCCGCGTGGTCAAGAGTGTGACGACGCCGACGTTCCCGCAGCCGGTGCGCATCGCCCGCGCGCCGATCACAGGCGAGCTGATCCCGCACGAGAAGCACCCCGACGCGATCGGCCTGCCGAAGCTGAAGTGAACCTCGACGATCGATTGAGTGCAACGCCGGACTCCGGAGCGCGCATCTGGTCGCGTTGGCTGCCACGCCCGGAACCGACGGCCGCGGTGGCGCGGTTCCTGCTCACCGGGACCGACCCGGGCAAAGAGGACGGCACTGCGCCGAAGTGGCACCGCGTGCTTCAGTGGGCAGGTGGCTGCTTCTCGTGGGGGCCGGTCGTGTATGCCGATGCCGCGACAATCGGCGGCTCGTGGCTGGTCACCTTCAATCGGGGCGTAGTTATGCGGACGCACCTGGATGTTGGTGTGACCACCCAGCCCACCCGAGTCTTCAATCGGTCTGCGTGGACCGTCTCCGACCATGAGGTGCACCATTATCGACCTGCAGTGTTCTGGAGTGATGGCGACCGCTGTCTGATTGGACCTGACGGGCGCTGGCTCTGGATCGACTTCTCGAGTGACACCACTACTGCAACCAGCGTGTACCGGGCGCGGCCGAACTGGACCGGCTACGCTGCAGTGCGAGTTGCGCCGATGGGACCCTGGCTGGTCGCGGTTGCAGATGTGGACGTCGTCGTCGACCGCCAGCAGATTGTCGTCATCGACGTCGCACATCCGCCGCACGTGGTGAAAGTGGAGTGCTGGCCGGGCCGAGGAACGCCGCAGGAGGCCGAGTGGATCAACTCGGTCGTGTGTGCTGGCGATCGGGCCTGGGTTGCGACGCACGGGTGGCCGCGGGACGGCTTGCGCAACCACATGGTGTGGGCGTTGCAGACCGACGGCGCATCGACGACGTACGAGTTGGTGGCGCGCCGAACAACTCACACAGACTCTGCTCGCGACGAGCATTTGACAGGAATGGTGCCTGTTCCGGGCGGTGCCGGGCTGTTGGGCGCGACTGAAGCCGGCATCGCCGTGATTGACCTTCGGGTGCCGTGGCCTGTTGAGACGCGGATTGTCCCGACACCCGATCCATGCCGGCACCTGGCTGTGCTCGACGGCGAACTGATCACGCTCACTCACCGTGGACCGACTGGCGCAACGGTCGCGTCCCCATTCCTGCCGACGACTACACCGCGATGCGCTGGCCATTCGACCAGCGTTCATTGGCCATTGGCGATCCGGTGGGGGTGCCAATCCCGCCCACTGATTCCAGGTGAGCTGCGCGCGTACTCGCCGTGGCTGGTGGTGTCAGCCGCGGCTATGATCCTCTACCTGTCACCGACCCCGGCTCGCCCGGAAGCAAGCCTCGCACCGCCATGCGCCTGCCCGGCAACATCGAACTGAATCACGCGTTCGCGATCTGGATGCGCAACTTCACCGTGTATCGCCACACGTGGAAGATGAACATCCTCCCGAATTTCTTCGAGCCGGTGTTCTACCTGCTCGCGATGGGCATCGGCCTCGGCCTGTACGTCAATCGCGACATCGACGGCATGGGCTACCTCGAATTCCTCGCGCCCGGCCTGCTCGCGGCCGCCGCCATGAACGGCGCGGTCTTCGAGAGCACCTACAACATGTTCATCAAGATGAACTTCTCGCGCGTCTACGAGGCGTACCTCACGACGCCGGCCGAGCTGCCGGACATCGCGTTCGGCGAGCTGATGTGGGCCGTGACGCGCTCGATGATCTACGGCATCTGCTTCCTGCTCGTGCTGCTCGGCTTCACGATCGCCGGGCGGCCGATACTCTCCAGCTGGTGGGCGCTGCTGTTGCCGCTGGTGATTCCGCTGATCGGCGCGATGTTCGCCCTGATCGGCCAGCTGTTCACGTCGCTGATCCGCGCGATCGACCTCTACAGCTACTTCTACACGCTCGGCATCACGCCGTTGTTCCTGTTCAGCGGTACGTTCTTTCCGTTGCAGGGCACGCTGCAGACCGTGGCCGTGTGCACGCCGCTCTACCACTGCGTGCAGCTGACCCGCGACCTGGCGCACGGCCGCGTCGGCCTGCATGACCTCGCCAGCCTGGCGTACATCGTGGTTGTGATCGCCGTGCTGATGGTGGTGGTACCGCGGCGGATGCGCGTGCGCATGGTGCAGTGACCGGCAAGTGGCTGTCGAGTGGCTTCCGAGCCCCGCAGGGCGGCCATGCAGTGCCCCCCGGGGCGTAGGCCAACACAAGTGCCGCGAGCGCCAGCGAGCGGGCCCTGAGGGCCTCGTTTGCGATCAACTCATCGATCACGCTGAGTTGCCCTACGACCGGTCGGGGCCTCGCTCGCTTGCGCGGCTCGGGCTGGAGCACACCACCACTCGACTCCCGCACCGCTCGCCCGGTTGGTCGGGTTGGCAAGATGGCCGCCTCGACCCAAAAAGACTCAGCGGCTATCTGGACTGTTTTGGCCAATGCCGGCCAATCCGACCAACCGGGATTGTGTTATTTGGTTGCGGCGCCGCGTTTGCCAAGTATGCTCGCGTAACCGATGGTCGAACCAACCCGCACTGCCCGACCCTTGCCACCGTGCTGGTGGCCGGCTGGTACGGGGGTTCTCAATCCGAGATCCCGATCCGGAGCGTCTGAATGTCTCGCAAGACGACCACGAAGCTCTCCTTCACAACCGGCGAACTCGCCCGGATCTTCAACGTCACCGACGAGACCATCCGCAACTGGATCAAGCGCGGCATCATCGACGTCACCAAACTGCCGAGCGGGCGCAACCAGATCGACCGGCACACCGTGCTGAACCTGATGCGCCGCTACAACATTCCGGACGACCGCCTGAAGGAGGCCCCGCAGGTCAAGCTGCTGGTGGCCGACAAGGACGAGCGCGCGCGGAACCACTTCGAGCACGTGCTGGAGTCGAGGCGCCACTACGAAGTGCGCGCCGCCCGCAACTCCTTCGAGTGCGGCTACCTCACCCGCGAGTTCCGCCCCGACGTCCTGCTCATCGAGATCCTGTTCGACACCGACGTGCGCGACATCTGCACGTGGGTGAAGAACGACGCCGACTTGCGCAACACCCGGGTCATTGCAGTCAGCAGCCAGTTCACCGACCAGCTGAAGGAGACATGGTCCGCGTACGGGTTCGACGGCTTCCTCACGAAGCCGTTCAACGCCGACGACATCATGTCGGTCGTCGAGGCTGCGCTCGAGACCACGGCCAGCAACTCCTGACCTGCCCCGCATCCTGCTTTCGTAGCTGAACCGCGGCCCGCGCCGGCACGGCGTCCGTCCACTGCACGGTCGTCGCACGGACATTTTTGCGTGGTAACCGCGAGGCAGGGATCATGAGCGCTGACGTACACACCACGTTTGTGGAGCGTTGGTTCGAGGCGGTCTGGAATCAGGGCCACGACGGGTGGATCGACGACTGCGTCCCGCCTGACAGCCTGGCCCACGGCCTGTTCGACCAGGACCGGCCGGCGCGAGGGCCTGACGGATTCCGCGCGTTCTGGACGACATTCCGCAGCGCGTTCTCCGACATCCACTTCGATATCCACGAGGTGATGATGGCCGGGCCGCGCCCCGGCGACGCCGACGGCGTGACCCGCGAGGTCTGTCGCTGGCTGGCCACCGCGGTCCACACCGGCGCGTTCGGCGGCGTCATGCCCACCGGTCGCGCGGTGCGCATCGGCGGCACCACCTGGATGCACGTGCGTGACCGCCAGATCCGCCAGTCGTGGACCCATTGGGACCAGCAGGGATTGCTGGACCAGCTCGCTGGTGCCGAGCCGGGCGCGTAGCGCGTTCCGGTCCGGTCGCGAATCCCGACGCTCGCATTGCGGCGCCCCGCGCAGCCTGGCACGATGCCCCGCAACTGCGCCACCAGCGCCTCCAGCGCCACCTGCGGAGCCGACCACCATGGCCGAAGCCAGCCTCACCGCGTTCCTCTACAAGCTGATCGACTACGCGGGGCTGTTTCCGCCGGCGAAGCTCGACCTCGACCCGGCGCTGCGCAACTACGCGGCATACCGCACCAGCAGCGAGAGCTGGATGCTCGGCCGGTTCATCATTCCGTCGAAGCGACTGGCCGAACTCGCGCCGTTCCACGACGAGTTGTTCACGCAGGGCGAGCCGTGGGAGTTCTCCATCCTCGGCCGCGGCGGCGACACGACCGATGCGTTCCTGGCCGGCCTCGACGCCGACCTCGCGGCAATCGCGGACTTCCGCGCGCGCCACGGCGAGCGCGTGACGGCCGAGGTGCTGGAGGTGAAGCTGCCCGCCGACGTCACCTCGGCTGCCGACGCGGCGTCGGTCACGCGCGTGCTCGATTCGATCGCCGAGCGCATCGACGCCAGCGGCCCGCCATCGCTGACGCCGTTCCTGGAGCTGCCGCTGGCCGGCAACACCACGTGGCGGCGCGACCTGCAGACGCTCGTGCCCGCGCTGGCTGCACACGAGAAGCAGTGCGTGGGTCGTCCGCGTTACCGCCCGGCCGGGCTCAAGCTGCGCTGCGGCGGCGTCGAGGCCGCGGCCTTCCCGACGCCCGACCAGATTGCCGCGGCGATCGGCATTGCGCGCGGTGCCGGCGTGAAGCTCAAGTGCACGGCCGGGCTGCACCATCCGGTGCGCCACCACAACGACAGCGTGCAGACGAAGATGCACGGCTTCCTCAATGTGTTCGGCGCCGGCATCCTTGCGGCCGCCGGCAACGTTCCGGAGTCCACGCTGCTCGAGATCATCAGCGACGAGACGGCTGCCGATTTCCAGTTCGACGACGCCGGCTTCGGTTGGCGCGGTCAGCTCAGGGTGCCCGCATCGGCGGTGGAGGCGGGTCGCACGTTCATCACGTCGTACGGCAGTTGCAGCTTCGACGAGCCGCGCGACGACCTGCGCGCGCTCGAGCTGCTCTAGGCAATCGCGCGATGTCCGGCGACGAGGTCGCGCCCCGATTCCAACGACACCCGGCGTAGCCCCGGCCCGGCCCGGAAGACGCGTCGCCGGATCATGTATAACGCCACCAGCGATACCGGCGGCTTGCGCACGGACCACCCCACCACCGATGAGCGGACTGTCGGACGGCATCACTCGCGGGCCCGCCGGCACCGGCCTCCGCCTGCGCGTCGAATCGGGCGGCGATCGCGGCACCGAGCTGCAACTGCCCGACGATCGGCCGTTCGTGATCGGCCGTGGTGACGACGTCGACTTCCGCATGTTCGACGACCGCGCGTCGCGCCGGCACTGCGAGCTGCAGCCCGCGCGCGGCGCCACCGGCGTGATCCTGCGCGACCTCGAGTCGCGCAACGGGACGTGGATCGCCGGCCGGCGCATCGAGGACGAACGCGAACTCGCGCCCGGCGACCGCTTCTCCGTCGGCGGGACCACCTTCCGCCTGATGGCCGCGGGCATGCGCGAGAAGGAAACCGTCGTCACGCTCGGCGGCGCCACCAGCATCAAGAGCAGCATCGCCGCGCCGCAGCAGGATCAGCTCGCGAGCCGCGTCGATCAGTCGGCGCGACTGGCTGCGCTGTTCCGGCTGCAATCGTCGCTCGACGCCGAGCGCGGGCTCGACTCGCTGCTGGCCGGCGCGCTGCAACGGCTCGTGGCGCGCGAATTGCTCGGCGCCGACACCGCCGCGATCACGGTGTTCAGTGACACGGCCGACGCCGCGCCGCGACTGATGCGTCGCTGGCCCGTATCCGACCGCCCGCTCGACATCGACCCCTCGTTGATGGATCGCGTGCGCAAGAACGGCGAGGCGCTGCTGCTCACCGACCTCGCAAGCAGCGTGCACAATCCCGGCGCCGGCAGCGGCGACCGCACCCAGCCGCTCGTCGCCGCGCTGCTCGTGCCGCTGACCACGCGACAGCAGACCCTGGCCATGCTCTACGCCGACCGTCGCAGCGGCGCCGCGTTCACACCCGACGACCTGTCGTTCGCGGTGCAACTCGCGAGCGTGCTCGCGCCCGGCCTGCGCACGGCCATCCGCGTGGACGACCTGCGCGAGAGCGCCGCGGCCGGCAACAAGCGCCGCCCCGGCCGTCGCGGCGAGGCCACGGCCGCGAGCAGCGACAGCGATGACGTGGCGATCGTCGGCAACTCCGACGCGCTGCTCGCCTGCCTGCGCACGGTGGCCAAGGTCGCGCCGACCGACGTCGCGGTGATGATCAGCGGCGAGACCGGCACCGGCAAGGAGCTGTTCGCACGCGCGCTGCACGACCAGAGTGCCCTGCGCGACGGGCCGTTCGTCGCACTCAACTGCGCGGCGATCCCGGCCGACCTGCTGGAGAGCGAGCTGTTCGGCCACGAGGCCGGCGCATTCACCGGCGCGAACCGCGCGCGTCCCGGCAAGCTCGAACTCGCCGACGGCGGCACGCTGTTCCTCGACGAGATCGGCGAGACGCCGCCCGAGATGCAGGCCAAGCTCTTGCGCGTGCTGCAGGAGCGGCGCTTCTGGCGGCTCGGCGGGCAGAGCGAACGCACCGCACATTTCCGGCTGGTCACGGCGAGCAATCGCGACCTGCAGGAAGAGGTGCGCGCCGGGCGGTTCCGCGAGGATCTGCTGTTCCGCATCCGGGTGGTCACGCTGCCGCTGCCCCCGTTGCGCGACCGGCGCGAGGACATCCCCGAGCTGGCGGCGTTCTTCCTGGCGAGCATCGCGCACCGCATCGGCCGCAAGGCGCGCGCGTTCTCGCCGGCCGCGATGGATGCGTTGAGCCGCTGGAACTGGCCCGGCAACGTGCGCGAGCTGGAGAACGTGGTCGAGCGCGCCGTGGTGCTGGCCGAGGACGAGGTGATCGGCCCCGATGCGTTGCCGGCGGAGATCGCCAACCCCGATGCCGTGCGACCTGTGCTGACAAACCGGGGTGCCGCCGCTGGCAATGCAGTCGGCGTGTGGCCCGACGACGGCTTCCCCGAGGTGTTGACGATCCGCGAGGCCGAGCGCCGCGCGATCATCACCGCGCTGCGTCACACCGGCAAGAAGAAGGGCGAGACCGCGCAGACGCTCGGCATCTCGTGGCCGACGCTCAACAAGAAGATCCGCGACTACGACATCGACGTCGACGCACTGTAGCGCAGGCCGCCCGGCTGGCTCTGTCGCGCCGTCACTTCGCGCGTGCGTCGGCCTCGAGCATCTCGATCTGCGCCTGGTTGTCCTCGGTCACCCACTGGCCGACAAACGGCTCGAGCAGCTTCACCTTCTCCTTCGGCGCCGTGTTCTCGATGTCGGCCGGAATGCGGTAGCGGTGGTGGCCCATCGCGTGGTGGATGTGCCAGTCCTTGCCCGGCGCGGCCCACAGCAGGGCCACCTTCAGCGCGTCGTGCGCGTCGCGCACATCGCCGATCAGCATCGACCACGTCGCAAAGTTGAAGAACGACTCGCTCATCGCCACGTTCGGACCGGGGATCTCCTCCGGCATGCTCGGCCCGAAGTTGCGCTCCAGCTCCTCCCACCATGCGCTGCGCTCGGTGTCGTAGCGCAGGCGGAACGTGTTCTTGTAGCCCATCGTCGACGCCGGCACCGGCCGGTACGACAGCAGCATCAGCCGGCGCAGCACCGGCGGGTCGTCCTTCGCGTTCTGCCAGTCCTTCTCGAAGGCGGCCTCGCGACCATCCACCCACTCCTTCTGGGCGCGGTACTGGGCTTCCCAGCCCTGCGCCATCTCGGTGGCCTTGTCGCGCTGATCGGCCAGGTCGTTCACCGACTGGTTGAGCTTCTGGTTGATCAGCACGAAGCCGACCGCCGAGATCACCGTGGTCAGCACCACGCCGGCGGCTGTGCCGAAGAAGAACATCTGCGCCGGTGCTTTGGCGGGGGCCTTGGCGGCGGGAGCGGCAGTGGCGGCTGTGGCGGTGGCTTCAGGCTGCGACATGGCAGTGCGGCGGTCGGTGGGAAGTGATCGCGACACCAATCAACGTGGCGGCGCCAGAACGGTTCAGTCCATCTGCGGGCGGTCCAGCACGCGAGCGACCGTGCACCTGCCGCGCCAGGCGGAGTGGCCGTTTGTACACCGTCGCCCAGCCCGGCGCACGCTGGTGGGAGCAACAGTTTGACCGCGCCATCGCGGCGCCCCATTGCGGTGGTGATGGAGCCGTCAGATGATCCGCCGCCCGATACCTCGATGGACAGCAAACCAATGCAGTTCCGTACCTGGACGTGGTTCCGCGTGTGGGTCAAAGAGGGATATTCGGATCTTGCCGTGGGCGCACTGCTCCTGTTTGCCGTTGCCGCTGCCGCCATCGGCCTGATGGCATGGCAAGCCGCGAGTGATAGTCACCTGGTGGCAACCGGCGTCGATGCCGAGGCACTGCTCGTCGGGCTGCATAGCGAGCGGGTCGCGAGTAGCAGCAGTGCCGGGGGCTACACCTACCACTTCATCGCGACGGTCAAGGTTGCGCGCGGCAACGACTCGTTCACCCTGTCGCGGGGAGTGTCTAGCGAGGTGTGGCAACGCCTGCGACAGATCACCGGCACGGCATTCGGCGGCGACCTGGTGCCGATCAAGGTGCGCGTGCGATACGACCCGGACGATCTTTCGCGCTGGCGGATGGTCGACCACGAGCCAGTCCTGGATGAGTTCATTGGTCAGTGCTGGTTCTTCGGCCTCCTGTTCGGCATTCCCGCTGTACTGATCCTGATCCGCGGCATCGTTCTGGGACACTCGACTGGCGCGAGCTGAAGGCGGCCGTGCCAGCGTGGGGCACCGTCTCCGAGTTCGAGCGCGATCCGGCAGGTGTGCCGTTGATGAAGGTCGAGTACCGTGAGACGCCAGACGATGCGGCGTTACGAATGAAGGCCCCTGACGAGGCCGGGCCGGCGTGGCCGATGACCGTGAACCTGTCGTACGCCGAAGTGCCGGCGCATCGCGGCGTGCTTCTGCTGGCAACGCCGAAGCGGGTGTTCCGCGCCGCGACGTACCTCACGCCGGCCGGCGAGAGCGAGGCTGCCGCACAGCTGGAAGCCGCGGGCAAGGCCCGTCCGGCTGACTTCGATGCCGCGCAACGCGCACTGATCGACGATGCGCAACGCAGCGGCACGCGGATGCTGGCGCGACTGGCGGCCAGGCGGCGTGCACGCCGCAAGCGGCGCAAGGCGATGCGAACCCGCGTCGTCCGAAAGCGCCCCACCTGACGTTCCGACGTTCTGACGTTCAGTCCATCTGCGGGCGAGCAAACCGGCCGGTCGTGCCGGGGTCCAGCGCGGCCAGTTGCCCCTCGAACGCGCCATGCAGCTTGCCGTTGGTGACCAGCACGTTCTCGCCGAACAGCCAGTCCTCGCCGCCGTTGTAGTCGGTCACCTTGCCGCCGGCCTCGTGCACGATCACCGACGCGGCCGCGCTGTCGAACGGCCCGAGGTAGGCCTCCCAGTAGGCGTCGAGCCGACCGCAGCCGACGTAGCACATGTCCATGCTGGCCGAGCCGAGACGGCGGATGCCGCGCACCTGCACGCAGTACTTCGCAAAGTCCTGCAGGTTGTTGTTGGTCAGCTCGGCCCGCTTGTACGTGAAGCCGGTGCCGATCACGGCGTGCTGCAGGTCGGGCGTGTGCGACACGCTGATCGGCTCGCCGTTGAGCGTGGCACCCTTGCCCAGCTCGCCGAGGAACATCTCGTTGATGTACGGCGCGAACACGCCGCCGTAGCGCATCGCGCCGTTCTCCCACACGCCCACGCTCACCGCGAAGATCGGCAACGCGTGCGCGAAGTTGGTCGTGCCGTCGAGCGGGTCGATGAACCACCAGCGCGACGTGTTGGCCGCGGCCTGCGTGCCGCCCTCCTCGGCGTAGATCGAATCCTCGGGGAACTTCTCGCGTATCTTCGCCGTCACGTACTTCTCGCTCGCGAGGTCGGCCTGGGTCTGCAGGTCGTTGCGCCCCTTGAAGTCGATCATCGTGGCGTCGAGCTTGCCGTAGTACTTCATCAGTTCGGCGCCGGCGCCGCGCAGGACCTGGTCCAGGAAGTCGAGCATGTGGTGTGATCGGTGTGGTGTGGTGCTGCGTCGAAGGCGTGACGCGGGAATCGGCAGGAGGTTGGCAGGTACCATCGGTGGCTGATGCACGCAAGGCGCGCAGCGGCGACGCCGGCAACTCGCGCGCTCGCTATTGTGGTGCGGGCTTCCGTGCGGGCTTCCACTGTGGTGCAGGCTTCCCACGGTGGTGCAGGCTTCCCACTGTGGTGCAGGCATCCAGCCTGCAACCAGGTGTGGTGCAGGCTGGAAGCCAGCACCACACGTCCCAATAAAACCCAGCCCAA
>JBFWQT010000043.1:0-22584 GCA_050249295.1 Planctomycetota bacterium | reverse complement strand
TCGAGGGCGTTCGAGGTGACCAGCCGATGATGACTCCGGTGCGCCATTGAAGTACCCGTTTGCGATCCACGTTCACAAATCGCCCGACGACGTGCAGGTCGTGCGCGTGCTGGAGCCGCTGGACCCCGAGTCCGTCCCGCGGCTGGCTGACACGCTGCGGATGCTGACCGCGGTGAGTCCGAAGATCGTGCTCGACCTGACGCGCTGCGACTACCTGTGCAGCACCGGCGTGAGCACGCTCTACTACTACAAGACCGAGGTCTCCAAGCACGAGGGCGGCGACCTGTTGCTGGCCTTTGTGCCGCCGTTCGTGGCCAACGTGCTGATCAACACGCTCGGCACCGACATCATCCAGATCTGCGACACGGTGAACGACGCGCTCTCGCGCTTCGGCAACGCGAGTACCAGCAACGGCGATGCGTGACCTGCGCCTGCGTGTCTACCACGCGCTGCCCGCCTGGCTGCGGCAGCTGGCCGCCTCGCGGCACGGCCGCCGGTTGCAGCGCCAGCGCTACGGCCCCGAGACCGACCGGCTGGTGGCGGAGGCGCACGAGCGCGAGACGTACACGGCGGACGACTGGCGCGAGTGGCACCGGGCGCAGCTCGCACCTCTGTTGTTGCGGGCCGCGACGCACGTGCCGCACTACCGCGAGTGGCTCGCGGGCAGTGGGGTTCCGGCCCTCGCCGACTGGCCGGTGCTTGGCAAGCAGACGCTGCGGGCTGATCCGTTGCGGCTGCTCGCCGACGACTGCAACGCGCAGCGCATGTCGCCGGATCGCACGTCCGGCACCAGCGGCTCGCCGATCGTCACCTGGTGGAGCACGGCATCACGCCGGCGCTGGTTCGCGTTCTTCGAGGCCCGTTGGCGCGGCTGGATCGGCGCAACGCGGCACGACCGCTGGGGCATGATCGGTGGTGCGCTCGTCGTGCCGGTTTCGCGCACACGGCCGCCGTTCTGGGTGGCCAACCGCGGCATGAACCAGCTCTACGTCTCGCAGTACCACCTGCGCGAAGACTGGACCGACGCGATCGTCGGCGCGCTCGAGCGCTATCGTGTCCGCTACATCTGCGCGTACACGTCGTCGGTGGCGCAACTCGCACGCAACATGCTGGCGACCGGACGCGCGTGGCGCGGCGAGCCGTTGCTCGGCGTGATCACCAACGCGGAGCCGCTCTGGCCGGGGCAGCGCGAGGTGATCGGCCGCGCGTTCGGTTGCCCGGTGCGCGACACCTGGGGCCTGAGCGAGGGCGTGGCCGGCGCGAGCGAGTGCGACGCCGGGAAGCTGCACGCGTGGCCCGACGCCGGCGTGCTCGAGGTGTTTGACGACTCGCGCGATATGCCGGTCGCCGACGGCGAGGCCGGCCGCGCGATTGCGACCGGCCTGTGCAACGGCGACATGCCGCTGGTTCGCTACGACTTCGGTGATCGCATCCGCATGGCGCCGGCGAGCGCAGCCGCACGTTGCAGTTGTGGTCGCACGCTGCCGATTATCGACGCGATCGAGGGTCGTTCGCAGGACAACCTGGTCGCCGCGGATGGCCGGCGCGTGTTCTGGTTCGGCGGCGTGTTCTACGGCCTGCCGGTGGTCGAGTCGCAGATCGAGCAACACGAACGCGGCGAGGTGCACGTGCGCTTCGTGCCCGTGCCGCCGGGCGGCGTGGGCGCTGCGCCGGCGCAGCAGACGGCCGACGACATCCGCGCGCGCCTGCATCAGCGACTGGGTGAGAGTACCCGCGTCGTCGTGCATGTGGTTGAATCGATCCCGCACAGCGCCAACGGCAAGCTGCGCGCCGTGATCTGCCACGTGCAACCTCCCGGGGAGGAACGGTAGCCAATCGATCGGTACTTCCGATCGCCCGCAACACTTCATCATGACCACCACTCCACCGCTCCACGCGATCATCCTGGCCGGCGGCTCTGGCACACGCTTCTGGCCGCACGGCCGGCGTACCGAGCCCAAGATCCTGCTGCCGCTGGGGCGCGACGGTGAGTGCCTGCTGCGCGCCACCGTCGATCGCGTCGGCGCCTCGGTTGGCAGCGTTCGCGTGGTCACCGGCGCCGACCAGGCGGACGCGGTGGCGAGCGTGTTGCCCGAACTCGCGCAGGCGCACCTGCTGCGCGAACCGGCTGCGCGCGACACCGCGGCGGCCATCGCGTGGGCGCTGGCGAGCGTTCGCGCGTCGGGTGCGAACGACACCGACGCCGTGGCCGTGCTGCCGGCCGACCATCACATCGCCGACGTCGCAGCCTTCCGCGCCGACCTCGCGGCCGCCACACAAGCGGCCGTCGCTCACGATCGCATCGTCACGTTCGGCATCCACCCCGACCACGCCGCCACCGGCTACGGCTACATCCGCACCGGCGAGTTGCTGCCCGGCGGGGGCGCCTACGAGGTCGCCGCGTTCGTCGAAAAGCCCGACGCCGAGACGGCCGCGCGCTACCTGGCCGAGGGCCGCTACCTCTGGAACGCCGGCATGTTCATCGCCACCGTCGGCCGACTGTGGAGCGAACTGGCCGCGCACATGCCGGCGCTGACCGACGCGGTCGAGGCGCTGCCGGCCCCCACCGACGCGGCGTTCGGCGCCGCGTTTGCCGCGCTTCCGAAGACCAGCATCGACTACGGCGTGATGGAGCGCTCGTCGCACGTGGCCACGATTGCCGCCACGTTCGACTGGAGTGACGTCGGCTCGTGGCACGCGGTGCAGCGCCTGCGGCTGGCCGAGGGGCAGGCCGACGGCAACGGCAACGTGGTGGCGAATGCGTCGACTGACGTGATCGTGCTCGACAGTCGCGATTGCTACCTGCAGACCGACGCTGGCGTGCTGGCCGTGATCGGCCTCGACGACATCGTCGTGGTGCGTCACGGCAACGCGGTGCTGGTCTGCCCGCGCGACCGCTCGGAGGACGTGCGGCGAGTGGTCGAGGAACTGCGGCGGCGCGGGCGCGACGACATGATCTGAGCCCGCTACGACCCCCTGTTGGCGGATCTGCGCGAAACGCCCTGGCCCCGACACAGCCACCACGGCCGGTCCGGCGCCCTCGCCTGGACCGGCCAGGCACCCGATGCCGACGGAATCGGCCCTGGAGGCGCGTGCGCAGTATGAACAAAGATCTTGCAGCAGGGGGGCGGTCGCGATGGCTCTGGCGCTCTGTGTTTTCGCCGGATACGTCAGGGTTGATGCGGCCGTTGATAGTGTGTGTGTGTGTGTGTGATGCGATCGGGTTGGCGCTTCGGCACCAGCCCGATCGCTCGTTTCAGATGATTCAGGCCTGTGACACCGCGGACCGACCCACCATGACGCTTGCCCGGTACGCCCCCCTGGCCTACGGCGGACTCGCGCTGATCCTTGCCGCGTGCGGCACGGTGGCCGCGTTGCTCTCCACCGGTTTCAGCGGCACTCAGGTCCGTGCGGGGGGCGCGGCGCTGGCCGCCCTGTGGTGCCTGATCGGCATTGCCGCGCTGCGGGCGATGCTTGCGTACTGGCGGCTTGTCTCGACCGATCACTATGCCCCGCTCGCAACGCCGGTCGGAGACAGCCCCGACACGGCAACGCCGGCCAACGACGACGCGGCGACTCCGTCACCGGCCGACCACGAGGCCTACGAGACCTGGCTGCTGCGAAGCCCGCCGGCGGTGCGCAACTACCGGGCACTGGCGATGTCGATCGCCTTGATCGCCGTGATTGCCGTCAGCGGGATGGCGGGGCTGTTCTGATCGCGGGAGGCGCGGTGACGCGGTGACGCACACCCGCCGGCGTGGTAGTTCCACCGCAACCGCACGCGCGCACGGCCCACTGACCACTGCCCGACTTCGATGACGCTCACGCAAGATCGCTTGCAGCACTGGCTCGACCGCTACCCCGCCCTCGCGCTGATCGGCAACACGCGGCTGTTCGAAGTGCGCCTGCAGGACGGCGACGTCCGGGACGCCACACGGCCCCCGCACGTCTTTGCCAAGGCCGAGTGGACCAACCCCGGTGGGTCGATCAAGGACCGGCCGGTGATGTGGATGCTGCTCAACGCGCTGGAAGACGGCGTGCTGACGCCCGACCGCACGCTGCTCGATTCGTCCAGCGGCAACGCCGGCATCGCCTACGCCATGATCGGCGCGATGCTCGGCATCAAGGTTGAACTCGTCGTGCCAGGCAACGCATCGCGCGAGCGCAAGGAGCGCATCCGCGCGCACGGCGCCACGCTGATCGAGACCGATCCGATGGAGGGCTACGACGTTGCCCTGCGCGAGGCCCACCGGCGCCACGACGCCGACCCGGACCGCTACTTCATGCCCGACCAGTACGCCAACGCCAACAACTGGCGCGCGCACTACACGCTGACCGCCGGCGAACTGCTCGAGCAGATGCAGGGCAACATCACGCACTTCGTCAGCGGCATCGGCACCGGCGGCACGATCACCGGCGTCGGTCGTCGCCTCAAGGAGCACAGCGCCGCGGTGCGGATTGTCGCTGTCCGGCCCGAGCGCTTCCCCGGCATCGAAGGGCTCAAGCCGCTCGATCAGCCCGAGGACATTGTGCCGAAGATTCTCGATTCGTCGGTGATCGACGAGCATGTGGATGTGTCGATCGAACGCGCGGCCGAGCACTGCCACCTGCTGGCCAGGCAGGGTGTGTTCGTCGGTCAGTCGAGCGGCGCCAACTACTTTGTTGCGCGTCGTGTTGCCGCCGCCAACCCCGGCGCGCGCATCGCGGTGCTGTTCCCCGACCTCGGCGAGCGCTACTTCAGCACCCGCCTGTGGGATGCGTGACCACCCGGGTGTGGTGCAGGCTGTGGTGCAGGCTTCCAGCCTGCACCTTGCCCTTGCCCTTGCCCTTGCCCTTGCCCTTGCCCTTGCCCTTGCCCTTGCCCTTGCCCATGCCCGAGGAGAGAGATTGACCACGGAGGACACGGAGGAAGGCACAAGAGAGTGTGTCGAGACCATTGATGAAGTCTCCCGTCTCTCGGGCAAGCGCATCCGTTGGTTGGTGTTCCATTCAAGCCCACGGGCCGCTGCCCGTGGGTAACCGTGCAGTTCCGCGATCCTTTCGATCGCGCCTTGTGGTGGTGCCGCGTGTTGCGCGGGTTGCGGTGTTGTCGTGTGCTCGCTCGCGTGGTTGATGCGTCGTTGATGCTTCACGGTTACCCACGGGCCGCAGCCCGTGGGCTTGAAGCTGCAGTCTGCATCCCCGCGCAACCACACCTCGATCGTCGTCGCACTCGCACGCCATCACTCACCCATCGAGGATTCACCACAGAGAGCACAGAGAATGAGAGCGGATAAGGATGTGCTCCTGTCGCCTCATCTTCATCCAGTCCTTCTTCCTCTGTGGTCTCTGTGATCTGTGGTGAAACCTCTTTTTGGCAAGGGCGAGGGCAAGGGCAAGCCGCAAGGACAAGCCGCAAGGACGGGAGATGGCCGGCCTGACGATCAGTTCGACTTCAGCGTGATGTTGCGCACCACACGGAAGCCGACGTCGGTCAGGCGCATCGTGGGCTTGGCAAAGCTGCGCTTGGTGGTCAGACCGTAGCGCCGTGCGTGCGTGACCGGCATCAGCGAACTGGCACCGCGCAGGCCGTAGCCGGCCTCGGGGCCGCGACCACGAACCCACTCGGAGACGTTGCCGCCAAGGTCAGCCACCTTGAAGCCGCTGATGTCCGACGGGTTGGTACCGACCGGCCGCAACTCGCCCATCGACGATTGCGTGTAGCCGCCGTCGCGCCACTCGCCGTTGCCCCACGGATAGAGGCGCTCGCCGAGGTAGTCGCCGGGCTTGTGACGGGCCACCATCTCCCACTGGTACTCGTCCGGCATCGCGTACTGCTCCTCGGGCTTGAGCGAGCTCAGCCAGCGCACGTACGCCTCGACCTCGTAGGCCGACACGCCGAAGACGGGCAGGCGATCCTGCGTCTGGCGGTCCCAGTCCACCGGCTTGCGCTCGGCCGCCGGCAGCGACTGCAGCCACTTCCAGCCGGCCTCGCTCCACAGCGCCTTGTTGGTGTAACCCTTCGCCGCCACGAAGCGGCGGTACTCGGCGACGGTGGTCTCGTACTTGCTCATGTAGAACGACTCGAGCACCGGCCGCGGGCTGACCACCGGGTTGCGGTCGGGCTCGCGCACGGTACCGATCGCCACACTGCCGCCGCGCACGTACACGAAGCCATCCGGCGTGTTGCGCTCGGCGTTGACCTCGCGCTCGTTGCTCGTTACCTGCTCGGTCAGCGAGGGCAGCTTCTTCGCGGCCGGGTTGACCTCGCCGAGCGTGATCAGGCTGGCGCGCGCCCTGGACAGCACGACGAGGCCGGCGTCAATGTCCGGCGTGTTGCGGAACTTCTCGAGCAGGTCGACGATCTGCTTCTCGAGCGTGTCCGTGGTGTCGGAGATGAAGTTGCTCTTGAGCGAGGCCAGCGACTGCTGCAACTCGCCGAGGCCCGCGGCCAGCGTTTCGGCGCGGTTCCAGCCGGCCAGCGCCTCGGTCCAGTTCTCGTTGCGCTCGAGTTCGCGTGCGCGCAGCACCTCGAGTTCGTAGCGCGCCTTGCTGCGCTCCTTCTCGATGTCCACGCGGAAGTCCAGGCCCTGCGCGGTGCCGTAGTAGTTGATCGCCGAGTTCAGCGCGTCCTGGCGCAGGTCGAAGCTGTAGGTCGCGTTGGTGCCGTCGCCGAAGGCCGTGCGCGCGCGGGAGAGCGCGTCGTCGTACTTCTGGCCCAGGTCGCGCTTGTTGCGCAGCAGCTCCCACGCAGCCACCAGCGCCGACGGGCGGTCCGACTTCTTCTCGAACAGCGCGTCGCCACGGTTGAGCCACGACTCGGCCAGCACGAACTCGCCGTTGCCGGTGGCCAGCGTGCCCAGCTGCACCAGCGTTTCGAGCAGCTTGCTGCGCGACGCGGCGACGTCCTTCTCGGCACCCGGAATCTGCGTGTACAGCTCGGCCGAGCGGGCAAACGAGTTCCACGCGGTGAGGTAGCGGTCGAACGCCTTGCCGCGCAGCACCGAGAGCTTCGCGCCTTCGTCGGTGATGTTGGTCGAGCCGCCGGCCTGCAGGCGCGCCGAGATCTCGTCGGCGTCGGCGCGCATCTGGTTGGCCTCCGACGTGCTGACCACGGCGGCGCTGTAGCTGTCGCGTGCCTGCCACCAGATCGCGGCCTGCTCCTGGTCGGTCTTCCACTGTGCACTGGCGCGGGCACGCAACGCGGCCACGGCATCCACCATGCGCTTGACGGCGGGGTTCTCGGGGTCGTTGGCCGCCGCGTTGGACGCCGCCGTCACGGCCTTTTCAATCAGGTCGAAGCGCGGCTCGGTGAGGTTGAAGCGATCGCCGACCACGCCGTTGGCGACGAGCATGCCGCCCGGCGCCGCAAGTTCGAGCAGCGCGGCCGCGTCGGCGACCATCACAGAGGCCTCGTCGCGCTTGCGGCGGTTCTCGGCTTCGGTCACGCGCAGGGTGTTGGCCGCCACGCGCTGGTCGTTGGCAATCACGGTGTAGCTCTGCAGCTCACCCTTCTTCTCGATCGCCTCGTTCATCAGGTTCTTGACGTCCTGGTTCTGCGGGTCGCGCGCCAGCGCCTGGTCGTACTTCTTCACGACCTCCTGCACGCTGGCCATCGCGTCGGCCGCCCGGGTGGCGAGCAACCCGGCCAGGCGTTCCTTGTCGTCGGCCGTCTTGGCGGCAATTGTCTGGTCGCGGAGCGCGCTGGCTTCGGTGCGCAGCGTCATCGCCACCTCGTACGCCTCGGCCGCTTCGACCTTGCGCGCCTCCACGAACGCCGACTTCGACGCCTCGCTGATCGCGTTGAAGATCGCGATCATGCCGATCATCACCACGAACACAGCCGCGATACCGCCGGCCAGCGTCTTGTTGCGCTTGACCCACTTCATCGCCAGCGCCATCGGCGAGTAGCTCACCGCCGACAGCGCACGGCCCTCGAGGAACGCTCGCACGTCCGACTTGAGATCCTCGACGGTGTCGTAGCGCTTCTCCTTCTTCGCGGCCATCGCCTTCTTGACGACGGCCTCGAGCTCGGCGCTGACGTTGCGCTCGGGCGTGCGCTCGCTCGGCCACTGGATGTCGCCCTTCGCGACCTTCACCAGGATCTCGATCGCGGTGCGCCCGACCAGCGGCTGCTTGAGCGTCAGCACCTGGTAGAGGATCGCGCCCAGCGAGTAGATGTCCGACCGGTGGTCGATCTGGTCGATGTCGCCGCGCGCCTGCTCCGGCGGCATGTACACCGGCGTACCGAGGATCGTGCCGTCCATCGTCTTGACGACGTCGATGTTCGCCTCGGCGCCGCGCACCGCCAGGCCGATGTCGCCCGCGTTGAGGTCGATCTTCACGCCGGCTTCGACGCGGTCTTCCTTGCCGCGGACCTTGGCGAGGCCCCAGTCCATCACCTGGACTTCGCCGAACTCGCCGACCATCACGTTCTCGGGCTTGAGGTCGCGGTGGACCACGCCGCGCGAGTGCGCGAAGGCGACGGCGTCGCAGATCTTCAGGTAGATCTCGAGCAGTTCAGCAAGCGTGTACTCGCGGATCTTGTATTTCGTCGGACCGGTCTGGACGCCGGTCATCGGGCCGGACAGCAGCGCATCACTGCTGCCGCTGCCGCTCGAGCTGCGGCCGCCGCCGCGCGACGACCCGGCGGTGACACCACCCGCTGCCGTGCCCGTGCCCGTGCCGGTGCCGCTACCGGTTTGACCGCCGGGGCCGCCGGTCACGCTGCCGCCACCGGTCGCCGTGGCCGCCGCGGTGACCGCGATGCCGCTGACGTCGGCCTTGCTGCGCGAGCCGCGCGAGCCGCGCGACTTGCGGGCCGCGCGTTCGATCTCGCGCTCGCCCATCGCCTCGAGAATCTGCTGCATCGACTTGCCGCGCACGTACTTCATCGTGAAGTACAGACGGCCGTCGTTGGTCAGGCCGAGCTCGTGCACCGGCACGATGTTGGGGTGCTCGAGCTGGCCGGTGACCTGCGCCTCGACGAGGAACTTCTCGAGCTGGCTGCGCTTGGCGTCGGAGCCGGCCAGCATCACCTTCATCGCGAGGTCGCGGTTCAGGTCGGCGTCGCGGGCGTTGAGGATCTCGCCCATGCCGCCCTTGCCGATGCGGCCCATGATGAGGTAGCGCCCCATCCGGTCGGTGAAGCCCTTGTTCTTGCCCGACAGGTCGACCAGGTTGCCGAAGCCCATCTGGCGCGCGATGCCCGCGCCGCCGGCGTCCGACGTGTTGCCGGCCGTGGCGCCCAGCGTACGCGGCGGCAGGCCCATGCCCGACGCGCCGGCCGACGAGCTCGTGCCGAACGAGCCGAAGCGACGGCCCGAGCGCAGGCTGCCGTCGCCGCTGCGACTGCCGGGGCTGCTCCCGCCCTCGGTTCGGCCGATGCCGCTGGTCGTGCCGGCGCCGATCTCGAACAGCGTCATCTGCGCGGCGATCGAGTCGTTCACGCCGGGCCCCGTGACACCGGCGTTGACGCGATCGTCGTCGCCCATCATCTGCGTGTTGCCGGCACCCGCCGCGGCCGTGGCGCGACGGACCTCGTCGCCGGCCATCATGTTGATGCTCTCGTCGGAGGTCGGCGCGGTGTACGCCTGGACATCCGGGATCAGCGAGTCCTCGCGGTCGTCGACCTGCAGCTCGGGCATCACGAATTCGTCTTCGTCGAAGTCGAGCGCCGAGTCGAGCGCGCTGGCATCGATGAACAACGACCCGGCCGGCTGCTGCGCGGCCAGCTTCTTCGCGGCATGTACCTGCGGCGTGGCCTCGGCCTTGCGCAACTCGTCGGCCTGCGCCGGCGTGAGAATCCCGCGCTCGACGAACAACGCCGGCAGGTCGGAGACCTTGTCGCCATGCACGCGGCGGATGATCATCTCGTCCCACACCGGGTGCACGGCGTCGGCGACGAGCCACTTCCGGTCGATCGCCTTGAAGCCGTAGTCCTCCTGCTGGCGGAGGAACGCGGCGTCGTTGGCGTAGATCGCCTCGATCTGCGCCTGCGTGGGCTGCGGCAGGGCATGCTGCGTGCTCGACGCCGCCCCCTGCTGCGTCCCGCCGGCCGAGCCGAGCGTGGTCGCGTTGACCGTGATCGGCGGCAGCTTCTTGATCTCGATTTCCTTCGACTCCGAGAACTCCTGGAAGACGAAGTCGTCGGGCGCATCGGCGTCGTCGAGCGCGAAGTCGAGTGCGCCGGCATCGAGGAACAGCGAACCGATCGGGTTGATGTCGGCCGGGTTGGTGATGACCTGCGGCGAGACCAGCGCGCCCTCTTCCTCGTCGGCGGTGTCGAGCACGCCGTCGCGCTGGCGGGCCTGCAGTGCCGCGCGCTGGCGCACCGCGGTGTCGGCGTCGGGCACGCCCTCGTCGCGGATCGCGTCGGCCTGCTCGACGGTGAGCACGCCGTAGCCGACCAGCAGGCCGAGCAGCGTGATCGTCTTCTCGCCGGAGTCGATCCGGTCGAGCATCTCCTCCCAGACCGGCTTGACCTGGTGCGCGCGCACGTAGCCGTGACGCACCGCCGCGAGGCCGTACTGTTCCTGCTCGTAGTAGAAGTGCAGCTCGTCGGTCGACAGGTCGTCGTCAGAGAGGCCGGCCACGGCGGTGATGCGGCCCGACGGCGTGACGCGCGGGCCCGCGGCGGGTTTGGCGGTGCGCCAGTCGGCCGGCGGCTTCTTCATCTCCAGCGTCTCGGCCATCTCGCTCTCGCCGTCGTCGAGCACGGCGTCATCGAACATCGCGTCCGGAATCTCGTCCTCGTCGGCGTCGGTGGGCAGCGACGCCGCCGCGGTGACGGCCGCCAGCGCGCCGGTGAGCTGGCCGGGCTGGATCAGCAGCGTGCTCGGCAGCGACGCCTGGTTGGCATCGAGGTCGATGAACGTCGCGAGCCGAGCGTCGCGCACGCGTTCGCCGCTGTGGCGCGAGAGCGTGTCGGCATCCACCAGGCCCTGCTCCTGCAGCAGGTCGGCCAGCTTGACCGACTCGCCGGCGCGGGCCCGCGTGAGGAACTGCTGCCAGACCGGGTCAAGCGCCTCGGCCGAGATCTCGCTGGCCTCGATCAGCGAACGGGCGAGCTTCTCCTCGCTCTTGTAGTTGATGATCGCGGTCGTCTGCAGCTCGCCCGCGTCAAACTTGCGGCGCAACTCGGCAATCGTTGCCGCATCGACGAGGCCCTTCTCGACCATCGCCTCGGCAAACGTGATCGGCTCGCCGGCCTGCGCGCGATCGCGGAAGTCTTCCCACGCGCGGTCGATCTGCTTGAGGCCGAGGCGGCCGCTCTCCTGCACCGCACGGCCGAACGCCAGCTCGACCGCGAAGTCGATCTCCTGCGGATTGAACTCCTCGCCGGCCGCCAGGCGCGCCCGCAGGTCGGCGATCGCGGCGGCGTCGATGTGGTACTTGCCGGTCAGCACCTGATCGAAGGTCACGCGCTCGCCGCGGTCCATCCGGTCGGTGAACTCGACGAACGCCACGTCGAGCGTGTCCATCGTGATCAGCCGGCTGACCAGCAACGCGCGACCGAGCGCCTCGTCGGCGGCCGAATCGTACGGCTCGCGCGCCTCGGCCTCGTCGGTGAACATCTCGCCGCCGAACTCGGCACCGATCGCGCCGAAGTTGAGCGACCGCGTGTCGACGCCGGTGGGCGGCAACTCGTAGCCGGGCAGCACCGGCTCGGGCAGCTCGAGCGCGTCGTCGTCTTCTTCTTCGTCGTCGAGCGATTCGAGCGTGTTGCCGATCGACACGGCATCGTCGTCGACGGCATCGGCGAACGGATCGGCAAGGTCGCCCGCGTCGCCGTCTGACGGCGTGTCGGCGGCCGAGAGCACGACTTCCTGCGTCTCGGCCGTCATCAGGTCGCGCAGTTCCTGCGACTCCACGACGTCGGCGATCTCGCTGTGCGGGTCGTCATCGAGCGACTCGAGGTGCGCATCGGGGGCGTCGTCGGCGCCGGTCGCGCTGCGGATCGAGTCGATCACGTCCTTCGGCACCAGCTCGGCGCTGATGCTCAGCGAGTCGGGCACCTCGATCTGGTCCAGCGCGATGTCGAAGAACGACTCGACCAGCGGCAACTCTTCCTCGGCCGGCAGTTCGACGCGCGCGCCCATCTCTTCCAGGATGTGCCGGCTGATCAGGCCGCGCGACACGAGCATGCCGCCGAACGAGACGCTCTCGCCGCTGCGTGCGCGCGACACGAACTCGCGCCACGTCTCGTCGATTTCCTCGCCGCCGACCAGGCCCTTCTCGATCAGCTCGCGGCCCAGCGTTTCTTCCTTCTGCAGCTCGATGCGCGGCAGCACGCGGGCCGTGCCCTTCGAGATGCGCTCGCGCAGATCGAGCAGTTCCTGCTTGCTGACCAGGCCCTGCTCGAGCAGTTCCTGCGCAAAGCTCGTCGCTTCGCCGGCGCGCACGCGATCGAGGAAGTGCTGCCAGGCGGCGTCGATCTTGTCGAGCCGCACCGTGCGGTCAGCCAGCAGCGCGCGGCCGAGCTTCTCCTCGGCCTTGAAGTCGACACTCGGCGGATGGAACGACTCGCCGGCGTCCATGCGCGACCGCACCTCGGCCAGCTTGTCGCGCGGCACGATGCCACGCAGGCCGAGCACCTCCTCGAGCGTGCAGTCCTCGCCCTTCTCGACGCGGCTCTCGAACTCCACCCACGCGACGTCCAGCTCTTCGAGCGTGACCAGGCCCTCGGCCAGCAGCGCGCGGCCGTACTCTTCCTCGGCCGCGAAGTTGGCGGTCGGCAGGTTCTCGTCGACGTCGTCCTCGAACACGCCCTCGCCGAGCTCGCCGGTCAGGCCGGACAGGTCAATCGACGACTCCGACGCGTTGGCGGTGCGCGCGCTCATCGCGGCTTCCATGCCGTCGAGGTCGAGCAGGCGCGTGTCGGGCATGCGCTCGAGCGTCCCGGCGTCGAGCGGCGTGCCGTCGGCGTCGGCGTTCGGCACGTCGGCAGCCGAGACCACCGACTCGCCATCCACCGCCACGGCATCGGGCTCGTCGTCGAGCTGTTCGAGCCCCTCGTCGCCGCTCACCTGGCTCGTCACCTCGCGGATCGAGGCGCGCAGGTCCTCGGGCACCACGCGTTTGGTGATCGACGAGATCGAATCCGGCAGGTCGTCGGTCGCCAGGTTGATGTCGAAGAACGACTCCGACATGTCGCCGTCGCCCGGCACCGCGACGGCGGCCAGCCGCTCGGAGTGGTGCGGCCGCGCCACGCCCATCTCGGCGGCCACGTCGGCAAAGCTCACCGACTCGCCGCTGCTCGCGCGATCCATGAACTCCTGCCACGCCGGCGCCAGCTCCTCGACGGTGACGCCCGAGTCGAGCAGCGCCTTGGCCTGCCGCTCGGCGGTCTTCAGCACGTCGATGCGCGGCGGCACCTTCACTTCGCCGCTCTCGATCTTCTGCGCGATGTCGATCAGTTGCTGCGGCTGCAGGGTGCCGCGCTCGATCAGCACCTGGCCGAAGCGCACGTCCTCGCCGTCCTTGACGCGCGCGATGAATTCTTTCCACGACTTGTCGAGCTGCTCGACGGTGATCGCGCCGGCCGACCACAGGGCGCGGCCGAGCAACTCCTCGCCTTCCATGTCGATGTCGGGCGCAGGCGCGGAGACGCCGGGCACGTTGACGTCGGAGCGGGCCAGCACCGGCCCGGCATCGTCATCGTCATCGGCCGTTGCGTCGACGACCTTGCGCGTGGCCTTCGGCGCGGGCATCGCGATGTCGACGTCCGACTCGGGCTCGGCCGCGATGTCGGCCGCGGACACGACCACGGCGTCGGCGTCGTCGGCGGGCGCATCCTCCACGGTCGCGGCCGTCTGCACCACTTCGTCGAGCATGCCTTCGAGCTCGGGATCGAGCGGGCCGACCGAGGTGTCCGCGAACGGATCGACGTCGCCGCGTTCCACCTCGTAGCCGGGCGGCGGCTCCATCGCATCGGCGAACGGATCGGCCGGGAACTGCTCATCGACGTAGGTGTCATGCGTCGCGTCGTCGGTGTCGGCGAAGCCACTCACGCCGGCGCCCGCGTCGGCGAACGGATCGGCCGGGAACTCGTCGTGCTGCGTCTCGTCGTTCGCGGCGTCGGCGAACGGATCGGCCGGGAACTCGTCGAGCTTCGTTTCGTCGTTCGCGGCCGCGTCGGCATCGCGGAACGGGTCGATTGACGGCGAGCTGTCGGAGAAGGCATCGCGCGCGCCCATCGCATCGGCGAACGGATCGGCCAGCGGCGCGTCGTCGTGCGCGGCCGCATCCATCGCGGCCGCCTCGGCCCCGGCAAAGAAGTCCGTCGAGCCGCTGCCACCCGGGCTGTTGCCGCGCCCGCTGGCGGCGTACTCGGCGTCGGCCGCCGCGAACGGGTCGCTGCCCGGCGCCATCACGGCCGCATCAGCGAACGGATCGGCGCTGCCATCGTTGCCCGGATCGGCGAACGGATTGCCGACCGAGCCCATGCCGAACGGGTCGGCCGCGTCGCCGTTACCCGACGACGACGACCCGCCGCGAGTGGTGCCGTACTCGTACATCGCCGACATCGCGTCGCTGCGCGAGACCTCCATCTGCGTCTCGCCGAAGGCGTCGTCATCGAGCACGCCCGGCTCGACACCGGCCTCGGCCAGCTGATCGGCGCTCACGGCCCCGGCCCAGTGCAGCACATTGGCGTAGTGCAGCTGCGGGTCGTTGGGGGCCTGCTTCATGAACTCCTTCCAGTGCGCCTTGTTCTGCTCCTTCGTGAGCAGTCCGCGCGCCATCAGCGTACGCCCCAGCGCCTCGTCGGAGCTGATGTCACGCACCGGCCGCGTGTGCACCTTTGTGCCCGACTGCTCGACATGCTCGAGCGCCTCGTCGACCTGATCGAGCGTCGCGAGCTGGTGCTCGACGAGGACGGTGGCAAAGCCCAGCAGCTCGCCCGCCTCGGCCCGGCGGATGAACTCCGCCCACGGCGCCGGCAGCGCGGCAGCGTCGACGTACCCGAGCTCCGCCAACGCGCGCCCCAGCGCTTCCTCGGCGTGCAGGTTGATGCGGTGGCGGCGATTCGAATGGGAATCGGACATCGATCTCGCGGGTCCAGGTGCAGCTGCGGCTGTCGCCGGTTCGGGTCGTTCGTTCGCACGTACAGAATGCACGTCGCGAGTCCCGTTCCGGGTACGGAATTATAGCGGTCCGCGGGGCACGTACCGCTTCGAGACGATACCGATTCGGTGGTGTGATGTCGAGTGTTCAGGATTCGGCAATGCTTGACAAGTTGAGGCTGCCTTCCCTTGCCCTTGCCCTTGCCCTTGCCCTTGCCCTTGCCCTTGCCCTTGCCCCCTTCACACCTTGCCCTTGCCTGGCTCCGCACATGTCTAACGTCCATCTATCCCGTCAATCCAGGCGCAACCCGTTCAGATCAAACCAGTTGAGCAGCAACCAACAGTCGTGACTCGGACATTCTCGTACAGTGGCAGGAAAGAAGGAGTCACCACGGAGGAACGGAGGACACGGAGCAGTGCCAGAACGCATCAGCAGCCGGGCGTTTCCCGCGCAAATTGCTACGTAAATTATTTCGGATAAACAAGTTGGAGAACGTGTCTCCACTTGCGCAGGGCGCCCTGCGCGGCTTCACGACTTGACGCCGATGAATTCGGGGCTGCCCGCGACGCCAAATGTCATCTCCGTGTTCTCCGTGTCCTCCGTGGTGAATGCCTCTTCCGGAGCAAGGGGGTGAAGGGGGCAAGGGGTGAAGGGGTGTTCCATTCAAGCCCACGGGCTGCCGCCCGTGGGTAACCGTGAAGTTCCGCAATCCTTCCGATCGCCCTTGTGGTGTCGCGCTTTGCGCGGGTTGCGGTGCCGTTGTGCTCCCTCGCGCGGTCGTTGCGTCGTTGATGCTTCACGGTTACCCACGGGCGGCAGCCCGTGGGCTTGAAGCAGCAGTCAGTCGAGACCATCGATGAGGTCTCCAGTCTCTCGGTTAAGGGCAAGGGCAAGGGCAAGGGCAAGGGCAAGGGCAAGGGCAAGGGCAAGGGCAAGGGCAAGGGCAAGGGCAAGGGCAAGGCAAGGGCAAGGGCAAGGGCAAGGGCAAGGGCAAGGGCAAGGGCAAGGGCAAGGGCAAGGGCAAGGGGGCAAGGGGGCAAGGGGCGGCTGCGGACGTGGCGATCGCGCCCACCGGTTCTATACTCGCCCGCGCTCACCACACGCACGTCTCGCGCACACCGCCACCACCACCACGCACCGCAGGCAAACCATGGCTTTCACCACCTGGCGCAACGAGTTGCAGGCCACGCTGCAGGACATCCGCAACAAGGGCCTGGAAAAGGTCGAACGCAACATCGCCACCGCGCAGGCCGCCGAGATCACCTGCCAGTTCCCGCCCGGCTCCGAGCCGCGCAAGGTGCTCAACTTCTGCGCCAACAACTACCTCGGCCTGTCGAGCCACCCCGCCATCATCAAGGCGGCCCACGACGCACTCGACCGCTGGGGCTACGGCCTGAGCAGCGTGCGCTTCATCTGCGGCACCCAGGACCTGCACCGCGACCTCGAGCGCAAGCTCAGCGAGTTCCTCGGCACCGAAGAGACCATCCTCTTCTCCAGCTGCTTCGACGCCAACGCGGCCGTGTTCGAGGTGCTCAAGAAGGGCGACCTGATCATCGCCGACCGCCTGATCCACGCCTCACTCGTCGACGGCATCAAGCTCTGCGAGGCCGAGCACGACAGCTACAAGAACGCTGACATGGAGCACCTCGAAGAGAAGCTCCAGCTGGCAAAGGAACGCCGCGCGCTGCCGGCCGACGACCCGAAGCACGTCAACCACGTGCTGATCGTCACCGACGGCGTGTTCAGCATGGATGGCAACTTCGCGCCGCTCGACAAGATTGTGCAGCTCGGCGAGACGTACGACGCGATGGTGCTGGTGGACGACAGCCACGCGACCGGGTTCATCGGCAAGGGTGGCCGTGGCGTGCACGAGCACTGCGGCGTGTTCGGCAAGATCGACCTGATCACCACCACCTTCGGCAAGGCCCTCGGCGGCGCCTCCGGCGGCTGTGTGAGTGGCCGCAAGGAGGTCATCGACTACCTGCGCCAGCGCGGCCGGCCGTACCTGTTCAGCAACAGCGTGGCCCCGTCGATCTGTGCCGGCACGATCAAGGCGCTGGAGTTGATCAACGAGAGTGGTGAGTTGCGGGAGCGCCTGATCCGCAACGTGACGCACTTCCGCACGGAGATGGACAAGCTGGGGTTTGTGCTCAAGGGCGAGTACGCGATCGCGCCGGTGATGTTGTTCAATGCGAAGCTGGCACAGGATTTTGCGGCCGACATGTACGCGGAGGGCATCTACGTGATCGGCTTCTCGTTCCCGGTGGTGCCCAACGGCCAGGCCCGCATCCGCGTGCAGCTCTCGGCCGCTCACGAGCCGGAGCACGTGGACCGCTGCGTGGCCGCGTTCAAGAAGGTCGGCGAGAAGTACGGCATCCTGGGATTGAAGAAGAAGGAGATCCTCGCGAAGTACCCCGAGGCCCAGTAGACCGTTCTATCGGGTGAATGCCCTTGCCCCGAAGCCGGCTTCATTTGCCATGCTCGACTCGATCAAGATCCAGAATTTCGGATGCCTCCGCCTCGCGGCGGTTGGCCTCCGTCCGTTGACTGTCCTGATCGGGGCGAACGACTCGGGCAAGAGCACGTTCTTGCGAGCTGCACGGTTGCTCGCCAAAGGCGGGGCTTCCTTCAAGCCCGCGGACAGCTTCCGGCATGAGTTCCGCAACGTGAAGGTGGGAGGGCAGGCGGACGGCGTCACCGCGTCCGTCATGTGGGAACCACCCTCGCAACCCGCCGGGGTCTGGAGCGTAACGTGCGACCCGACGTTTGGCCCGGACTGGAATCCGCTCGGGATCAGCTCGCTCCTGAGCATCTCGCTGAATGCGGCCACTGGCGTATCGATGACGTCCGTCGGCGTCCCTGACGGTGAGTTGCCACCCACGTTCGGCAGCGATGGCAGCATGGTCCCGTCGCTCGCCGACTATCTGCTCAGAACGTCCAGGAAGGCACTCTTCGAGCAGTTCGAGCAGAAACTGCGAGAGCTGATTCCGGGGATGGAATCGATCGACATTCGCACGCCTGAGCCACAGCTTCGTCGGTTTGATCTGATTGCCGATCGCGGAGTTCACATCCCCGGGCATGACCTGTCGGTCGGTGTGCGCGCGCTGATCTTCTACGCGTCGCTCGCATACCACCCGGTCGAGCCGGCAATCATCACGATTGAGGAACCGGAGAACGGACTGCATCCGAAGCGGCTCGGCGACGTAATGAAGCTGCTCCGTCGGCTCACCCAGCCGTCGGAAAGACGCAAGGGCAGCCAGGTGATTCTCACCACGCACTCGCCGTACCTGCTCGACCACGTCGACCTCGACACCGACGCGGTGCTGGTCTGCCAGCGGCAGCCCGATGGCGAACGCACGATCGAAGCGGCCGACAAGACCCGGCTCGAAAGGTTCCTTCCCGAGTTCATGCTCGGCGAAGTGTGGTTCAACGAGGGCGAGGCCGGCCTCTTGTCGGCGAGGTCGAGCTGATGCCGCCCCTGCGCCTGGAGTTTGTGGGCGATGGCGTGCGCGACGCCGCGACTGTGCCGTGCCTCGTTGAGGGCATTCTTTCGTGCACGGTCGAAGTGCTCCGCACCGATCACTGGGCACGACTGCATCGGAGTGCCGGATCACGTTACGGGCGCAAGCTCGACTACGCCGTTCGACGCTGTGCCGACGCTGCCGACGGCGTCGTGGCGACGGTTGACTGCGATGCCGAGGATCGCGGGGTGCGGCTCGCCGAACTGGACGCCGGCCGCGAGCACGCAAGAGAGACACGCCCGATTCCCATCGCCATCGGAGAGGCGCGGCCGAACGCCGACGCGTGGTTGCTCGACGACGCCGAGGCGGTCAAGACGGCGCTCGGGTTGAGCGCACAGCACAAGGTTCCGGCAGTCGGACGCAACTGCAAGGAGACGATCGATCAGCTCCGCGACGAAGCCGGCCAGACCGACACGGCATCGCTCACGGCGATCGCACGACTGGTAGAGGAGCGCCGTAGCCGCGATCCGAAGAGCACCGGCTTCGCGGCGTTCGCCGACGATGTGCGCCGGGTCCTCGGACCGCTGATGGAGCCGGCGGCCGACGATTGAGAAACCGATTGGCTCAGCCGCCGAAGGGGTCGTCGTCCGCGCGTGACGGCACGAACAGGCGCGCGACCGCGGTGCGCAGGCGGTTCCAGAGCGTGCCGGGGAATTCGCGCGGACCCATCAGACCACTGGCGTCCAGCGCGGCGCGCAACTCACGACGGAACTCGACCGCGTCGGCGTGACGCTCGGCCGGGTTGCGAGCCAGCGCACGCATGATCACGCGGCGAACCGCCTTCGGCACGTTGCGCGCCGCCGAAATCTTCTCCAGCGGCAACGGCCGGCCGGTGCGCAACGACGAGAGCACGGCCCAGCCATCCGCGCCGGTGTACGGCGGGAAGCCGCACACAATCTCGTACGCGATCGCGCCGAGCGCATGCACGTCGGACTGCGGGCCAAGCTGCTCGAGTTCGCCGGCCGCCTGCTCGGGCGAGATGTACTCGGGGCCGGGCACGAGGCCGCCATCGAGCGTGACGACGCGGCCGCCGGGCATGCGACCGGAAATGATCAGCCGCTCGGCGTTGGCTTCGGGGCGGCCGCGCAGGTGCGCATGGCTCCAGTCGACCAGGTACACGGTGCCGAAGCCGCCGATCACAATGTTGGCCGGGCGCAGGTTGCGGTACTCGACGCCGCGCGCATGCGCACACGCCAGCACGTCGGCCACGCGCAGCAACACCTCGAAGAGATAGCGCGTGCTCGGCGAGGCCATCATGCTCTGCGTGCCGGCCGCGGGCTTCGGCTTCGACGAGTTGCGGCCCCGCGAGTTGGACCCCGGACCTGCGGCCGCGTTGCCGGTCGCGCGATGGCGTGCGGCCAGCAACTTCGAGAGCGTCGACTGCCGATCGACGAGGCGCTCGATGACGTAGACGCGGTTGGCCGAGTCGAGGCCGACGTCGTAGACGGGCGGCACGCCGGGGTGCTCGATCTGCCCGGCGATCTGCGCTTCCTGCAGCAGGCCTTCGATCTCGTCGTTGGTCGCGACGTCGGAGTTCTGCAGCAGGCGCATGCGCACCATCCGGCGCATGTCGCGGTCGCGCACCAGCAAGCGCTGCTCGTTGGGCGCGGTCGGCGATTCGGGCTCGGGCTTGAGTTCGCCCTCGTAGCCGAAGCGGATGTGCGCCGGCGTGCGGTGCAGCGCAATGTCGCTGTCGCCGGAGAGCACGGCCCGCACGGCCCCGTCGGAGGGCAGGTCGAACTCGGCCTTCACGCCGCGCGTGATGCGCAGCGCGTACACCAGGCTGCCGCGACCGGCGATGATGTCGTCGGTCGCGAGGTCGATCAGCGCATCGGCCACCGGCCCGTCGGCGCGCTTCGAGGTGCGCGGCGCAACGGCGGCCGGGTCGGACATGCTCGCCTGGTTGGCCGGCAGGTCGATCGCCTCGTCGGGCCGCAGGTCGGCGTCGGGCTCGATCTGCGCCGTCACGTCGCGCAGCGTGCGCAGGCGGTTGGTGTCCAGCAGCGTCGACTCGTCGAAGTCCGACTCGAGCAGGCTCGACTGCTCCTTGATCACGTCGGGCAACGGCAGCAGATTGCCGCTCGCGTTGGCCGTGCGCTTCGCCGGAGTGGTCGGCTTGCCGTCGGCCTCCACACCCTCGTCGCCGTCCAGGCCCAGGTAGCCGAGCGGCGCGCCGCAGCGGCGGCAGGTGTAGACCGGCGACGGCGGGAAGTCGCGCAGGTTGAACCGCGCGCCGCACTCGGCCTTCGGGCACACCAGCGTGGCGTAGTCCAGGTCGATCAGCAGCTTGCGCACCGCGGCCGCATCCAGGTGGCGGTGCGAGACGAAGATCTGCGCGATGCTGACCATCTCGCCGCGGCGCCGCAGGCCGGAGAGTGCGGTCAGCGCGCGGCGCGCCACGTCCGGATTGACCAGCCGCTTCTTCACGGCGGCGCGTGCGAGGTCCACGTCGCGCTCGGTCAGGCCGGGCAACTGCGGCAGTTCGACTTCGGCGACGATGCCGTCGGGTGAGCGGTCGTGATGGTCGCCGTTGTCGGTGTGCTCGTGCTGCTCGCCATCGGCGTCCGCGTCTGCGGCTGGCGGCGGCGATTCGGGGCGGTCCGGGCGATCGGGCGCGGAGAGGCTTCCGCTGCCGCTTCCGGTGCCGCGCTCCGGTCCGTGCGATGGTGGCGATTGGCCCGCGGGCATGCTGTAGAACCGGGAGTGGTCGGGGGCGAAGGGAGCGCCCGCAGTGCATTCACCATACCCTGGCTGCGGGGCTGACAACACCCGCCGCTCGCCCGATCAGTTCCGGTGTGGTGCAGGCTTGCAGCCTGCTTCTGCTCAACTGTGCTGCAGGCTTCCAGCTGCTGTTGTTGTGTTGGCCAGCACCACGCACAAGCCATCAGCTATGCCTGAGCACTGACGGTGATGCCGAGGCTCGCGATCAGCGCTTCGAACTCGGCCGGGTCGAGGGCTTGCGCACCATCGCTGCGGGCACTCGCCGTGTCGGGATGCACCTCCACCAGCAGGCCATCGGCGCCGGCGGCAATTGCGGCGCGCGACAACGGCGGGATCAGGTCGCGACGGCCGGTGGCGTGCGACGGATCAACCACGATCGGCTGGCGGTAGACGTGGCGCATCAACGCGACGGCGCCGAGGTCCAGCAGGTTGCGAGTGGCCGGGTCAAAACCCTGGATGCCGCGCTCGCAGAACACCACCGCCGACGCACCGGCCGCCAGCAGGTGTTCGCCGGCCATCAGCCACTCGTGCATCGTGGCGCTCAGCGCCCGCTTGAGCAGCACCGGCTTGCCGGTCGCGCCCACGGCTTTCAGCAGCGCAAAGTTCTGCATGTTGCGCATGCCCACCTGCAGCAGGTCGGCGTGCGCGGCCACCGGCGCGACGTGCAACTCGCTCATCACCTCGGTGACGACCTTCAGGCCGTGCGCGTCGGCCGCGTCGCGCAGCCAGCGCAACGCGGGCTCGCCATGGCCGGCAAAGCTGTACGGCGAGGTGCGCGGCTTGAACGCACCGCCACGCAGGAAGTGACCGCCCGCGCGCGCGACCAGCGCGGCCGCCGCGGCAATCTGCGTGGCCGACTCGACACTGCACGGCCCGGCCATGATCACCGGCGCGCCGGGCTGGCCCATGCGCACGCCGCCGATCACAATCGGCCGGTGCGCCTGCGCGTCCACTTTGGGGTGCGGGCTCGGCGCGGCCCACACGTCGGCCACGCCGGGCACCTCGCGCAGCACCTCGCTGGGCAGCTGGCGCGAATGCGGCTCGACGAGCAGCGCGGTGTGGCCGGTGTGTTCGCTCTGCACCGGAATCGTCCAGAGGCCGAGCGCCTGCAGGCGCGACTGCGCGTCCTTCGCGTCGGCACCCGGAACCAGCGTGATGAGTTGCATGTTGGTGTCTCCGGTTGTGAGTCAGGTCAGGACGAGCGACGGACCGCGGCCTGCACGACGGCCGACAGCGCATCGCGCGCGCGGCCGGGGGCGAGGCGCGACGCGCCCGCCAGCGCGAGGTCGGCAGGATG
>JBFWQT010000042.1:0-22588 GCA_050249295.1 Planctomycetota bacterium | reverse complement strand
CTCAGTTGTTGCTGAGTGGATGGTCGGGTGCACTGCCGATGCCCGCTTCGAGGCGGTCAATCTCGTCGCGCAGGCGGGCCGATTCGCGCGCGTCACCGATGTCGTCGGCATGCTGGAGCTCGCCGCGCAGATCGGCCACGCGACGTGCCGTGACATCCTTCGCGCCCCAGCGGTCGTCGGGGTGCACCAGCACGTCGAGCACGTTGCGCGCCAGCTCGCGGAAGGCGCGCGATGTGGTGGCCTTCAGCGTCTCGCCGCCGCCCAGCGCGAACCCCTCGGTGGTGGGCGAGAGCAGGTCGCTCCAGTGTTCGCGTCGCGGCCGCCGGCGCTCCACGTTCACGCGCACCTGCACCGACACGCGCACTTCCGACGGGTCGAGCGACGTGTCGATCGACTGGATCGACTGCTGGAAGCGCAGGATCTCGCCGGTGACGATCATGTCCGCGTCGTCGGCGCTGGAGAGCACCATCGGCCCGGTCATCAGCGCATTGATGAGCTCGTCGTGCAGCAGCTTCTCGAGGCCCGGCTCGTAGACCGGCCTGGTGAGGTTGCGGAACGGCTGGATGGCGACCAGCGTGCCGCGCATGCCGGCGCCGCCAACATCGACGTCGACCGTGTAGCCGCAGCCGCCGGGGAGCAGCAACAGCGGCGCGAGCAGCAGCCAGTACCAGCGGGGGTCAGCGTGCATCATCAATCAGCGGGGCGTGTCGTCGGTCGGCGGCGGAATCTGTTCGATGCGCTGCTTCGCGCGGTTGACGTAGCCCTGCTGCGCCGGGAACCTCTGCTCGTCGCCCCACAGCTTGACCACCAGCTGGTACTGCACGCGCGCGGCCGCGGTCTGGCCGAGGCGGTCGTAGACCTTCGCCGCCTCGAAGTCGCGCCACGCCAGGTACTCCATGATCCGGCTGCGCAGTGCATCCACCTCGCTGCGGAACCGCCCCTGCGGCCAGTTCTTGTCGTAGTCGTCGCAGAGGTCGAGCGCGCCCTTGCTGGTCGTTTCCGAGCCGGTCGAGCGGATCATGTCGAGGTTGTAGTCCACGCCCTTCATCATCGCGAGCGTGGCGCGGGCCGACTTGTAGACCGCTTCCTCGTGTTCGCTGTGGTCCTGGTAGTCGGCGTACGACGTGACGACGCGCAGGTAGTGGTTGCGCGCCTCCTCGTACTCCTGCTGCTGGTAGCGGCAGTCGCCGAGCCGCAGCAGGCACAGCGCCGAGTAGCGGCCGCGCACTTCTTCCTTGTAGAGCCGCTCGAAGACCTTGATCGCCGGGTCGAGGTTGTCGGCCAGGTGGTCGCGCTTCTCGTCCTTGAAGTACAGGCCGAGGCCGATGTCCTCGTACCAGAGCCGGCGCAGCTCGTCCCACTGTGCCTGATAGCGCGTGAGCAGCAGCCACTCCTTGTAGAGCTGCACGAGCACGGTCATGTCCTGGTGCGCCAGCCAGAACTCGCGCAGCTGCACGAGGCAGCTGACGCGGTGGTGCCGCGCCTCGATCGCCAGCGGGTCGCGCGGGTGCTCGTAAGCCACGCCGTACCAGTACTCGGCCGCGGCCACGAACTCGCCGGCGTCCTCGAGCGCGATGCCGCTGGCGCGCAGCTCGTCGCGACCCTCCGCGTCCAGCTCGACGGTGTTCTCGGCGTAGAGGCCGGGGCGTTCGATGTGGCTGAGCGCGGCGGCACCCGACCCGCCGCCACCGCAGCCGGCCACGAGCGGGAGCACCAGAAGAGCAATCAGGATGAGTGGAATACGGATCATGCGTTCGCTTCGGGGTGCCGCTGCCGGTTGGAGTGTAGTGATCGGGGTGGCGGTTCGTCCATGTTCAGCCGCGCATCTAGCGCAGGACGTCGGCGATCGCGCGGCGCAGCGACTGGCGCACGTCGGCACGATCGAGCACCTCGCGCAGCACGTCGAGCGCGTCGCCGGTGCGGAACAGACCGCGCAACGGCAGGGCGCCGAGCGAGGGGCCGCCGTGGTCGAGGCGGACCTCGATGGCGGCGCGAACCTGGCCGCCGCCTTGCTTGCGCGACTCGATGTTGACCTGGCCGACAAACTCGAGCGTGAAGATCCGCGGGTCGCTCGCGCCGGCAGTGTCGCCGCCTTCCGCCGGGTCGGGCGCCATGCGGTTGGCCACGTCGGGGTAGCCGGCGTTGATCAGCAGCGCGCGCAGCAGGCCGGTCGTCACCTCCGCGTCCTGCGGTGTGTCGTCGAAGCGCAGGTCGACCAGGCTGCGCCAGCGCAGCGTCTGTTGCGCCGGCACGAACCACGGCACATCGAGCGTGGCCACCGGCAGCAGCAACCACCACGGACGGAACGCGGTCGGCACATCGCTGAGCCGCAGCCGCAGCCGGCCGGCCTGGTCATCGGCGTCGAGCGGCACGAACTGCATGTTGAGCGCCGTCGTCGTCGCCACCGCGAGGTCGATGCCGATCGACCAGCGATCGAGCGCGTCGCGTCGTGCGTCGGCCGGGCGCGCCGTGGCAGGTTGCCGGCGACCGGCGCGCGCGGCCGGCGGCGGGGCAATGTAGTGGCTGACCGCGCCGCCCGAAGGGTCGCTGCCGAGCGTGAGCGTGGAGTGGCCAAGCAGGTTCTCGGCGTGCAGCCGGACGAAGCGCACGCCGTCGCCCGCGTTGTCGGCGTGCAGCATCAACGGCAGTGCGATCGCCTCGCCGCGCCGGATGCGCAGCGGCAGTGCGAGCTCGTGCAGCTGCGCGTGCAGCGCGCGATTGGATTGCTCGATGTGCTGCCACGCGTCGGCCAGGCCGCGTACGAAGTTGACACGGTCGGACGTGCCGGGCGCGGTGAGCGCGGCGACCACTGCTCGGCATGCCAGCCCGATGATGTCCAGCCGCAGCAGCTCGACGGCCGTGTCAGGCAGCGCGGCGGGCGGGTCGTCGGCCGTGGTGACGTCGCGCTGCAGGTCGTCGAACATCACGACATGCAGCGCGTAGTGCGTGAAGCCATCGGAGTACCAGGCGACGCGGCGCGGCGGCGAGCGGCGCAGCAGTTCGTCGCAGATGATGGTCGTCAGCGCGCGCACGAGGTCGGCGGGGGGCGCCTCGCCTGCGTCGGCCGGGCGCAGGCAGGCGACCACGTCGTTGAAGACCAGCGTGTGCAGCGTCTGCCCGAGTCCGTCGAGCGCGCGCGCGTCGGCCGTCGCGCCGCTGCCGTCGGACACGCCGAAGCCGGCCACGCAGCGATCGGCGGTGTAGTCGGGGTGCGTGCCCGTCTCGACCCAGCCCGGCGCGACCACCGGCGTGCCCGGCGGCGGCGCATGCGTGTCGGTCCACGCGGCCCCGGCACGGCATCCGGCTGTGGCGAGCGCCAGCCCACTGGCGAGCGCCAGCCCACTGGCGAGCGCCAGCCCACTGGCGAGCGCCAGCGCGTTCCACCACCACAGTATTGCTACGCGCGCACTCGGCACAGAACTCGCAGCCCGGGACGTCGGATGGAGGGGATGGAGCGGGGGTGGGCGGCGCAGTATACGCCATCGACTGCCGCGTCGAGCAAATCGGCGACTGCAAGGTCGCGCGGGGCGGCGCGACAACAGCTGCTGCCGTTGCCCGCGCGCACTACTGGCTGAACAGATCCTCCAGCCGCGCACTGAGGATGATCGGCGCGCGTCCTTCGATCGTCACCTGCAGCTTCACCATTGCACCCGCTTGCGACGCCACCGCCAGACTCAGCTGCATGGCCGTACCGTGACGGCCGGTCGCGAGACAATCCCCGCTCGAATAGCACTCCAGCGGACCGCGCGAGAGCAGCGCGTTGCCATCGCGCGTCAGCGACCAGATCACGCTCCAGCGCTTGCCGTCGAACATCACCGGCTTGCCGGGCGCACCCAGCAACACCAGATTGAGCTGCGCCACCTTCTGCTGGCCGTCGGCACTCGCGAGGTACTCGCCGGACAGTTCGGCCCCGGTCACGCCATCGGGCGGCGTCGGCGCGGGCCACCAGAGGTGCGGCAGCACGCGCTCGAGCAAGACCTGGCGCCACGCCGGCACGTCGTTCGGGTCGCACACGAACATGGCCACCAGCAGCAGGTGCAGACGCGGGTCGTGCATGTAGCCGGCGACAAACGCGCGGCCGGCCGCGGCGCCGTCAATCGTGCCCTCGGTGATCAGCGCGTCGAGCCCGATCGTCGGCGTCGCATCACCATTGCCGGCCACGCGGACGGTCAGGCCGCGGCCGTTCGTGCGCTGCATGCGACGGCGATCGAACGTGCGCTCGACCGGACCGAACGCGGCGTCGAGATCGTCGTGCCCCGGCCCGTAGACCACGGCCGCGACAAACTGCGTCACGCGCCCGGCCGGCGGATTGTCGCCATCGCCAGCGTCGCCATCGTCATCTCCGGCTGCGTCACGTCGCACCGCCGAGATCGCACCCGACAGCGGCGGCCGATCGGTGGGCGCCAGTACGAACCCGGCCGGCAACGGCACCGCGCGATCGTGGCCGGACAGCCCGACCATCCCCTCGCAGCCGGCCACCGGCGTCACGATCTGCACGTTTGCCGCGTTGAACCATTCTTCCAGGGCCCTTACCGCGCCGTCGGCCACCACCACAATGCGCACGCCGGGCGTCACCTCGTGCAGGCGCAACACGCGCGGCAAGCGGTCGGCCTGATTGCTGCCGTCGGCGGTGAACCAGCGCGTGCCGAGCAACGGCAGGTCCATCGTGCCGGTCCAGTTGTAGCCCGCCCGGCGCCGCTCGGGCAGCGACTCGAGCGTGGTCTCGCCGGCGCTCGCCGACGCGACGCGCCACTGCACGACGGTCGCACCGGTGGCAGACGGCGTGGTCCCGCCCTGGTCGTCGGGCTTCACGAACCGCAACTCGTAGACCGGGTCGCCGGGTGCAGCCGCGGGCACATCCTCGCGTCGCCAACCCGGCGGTGGCGTGAGGCGGGTCCACCCGCCAACCAGCCACACCGGCTGCTGCGCGGTCGACGCGTCGAAGGTTTTGGCCGACGTCGCCGGTGGATCGCCCGGTTGCGCCAGGCCGTCGCGGCCGCGATCAGCCAGCGTCCACCACCACGCCGCTGCCATCAGCAACGCCGCCGCGAACGCAGCCCTCGGGGTCGTGGTCGTGCTCGTGCTCGCCATGTCGATCGCGGCGGGTGTGAGTTCAAGGAGGGTAGCACACGCGCTGTCGCCGTTGCGTCGCTGTTCAGCTCGTGCTGGCGATCACTCGTCGCGCGACTTCGGGGGCGAGCCGGGATGCGGAATGAAGCGGTAGCCAACGCCGTGCACCGTGATCACATGCCGCGGGTTGGCCGGGTCGACCTCGAAGCGACGGCGCAGGCGGACAATGAAGTTGTCGACCGTGCGCGTCGACGATGTCGGCGGCAGGTCCCACACCGCCTCCAGAAGGTCCTGGCGGGACACCGGCTGATTGGCGTGCATCACGAAGTAGCGCAGCAACCGGAGTTCCAGCTCGGTCATGCGCTGGTCGGCAGCGTCGTCGTCGCCATCCTTGTCCGGCTTCACATCGCCGGTGATCAGGTTCACGCGGTTCGCGCCGAACGAGTAGTCCTCGGGCAGCACAGCCTCGGTGTCCCACTTGCGACGGCGCAGCAAGGCCCGCACCCGGCCGAGCAACACGTCGAGCGTGAACGGCTTGACGACGTAGTCGTCGGCGCCCGCGTCCAGGCCGGTCACCACGTCCTCGGGTCGGCCGAGCGCGGTGAGCATCAGGATGCCCATGCGACTGCCCTGCTGCCGGAGCTCGCGCGTGAAGTCCACACCCGACCCGTCGGGCAGCATCAGGTCGAGCACGATCAACCCGTACGTCGTATTGACCAGCCGGCGCGCGGTCGCCAGGTCGGTGGCCACGTCGACCTTGTAGCCCTCCTGCTCCAGGTTGAACGAGAGCGTGAAGGCGAGGTGCTCCTCGTCCTCGATCAGCAGGATGCGGTCGTGGGTGCCGGGGGCGTCGGTCATGCGCGGGCTCCTTCGGTGAGCGCGAGCGTCACCGGCAGGTTCACCTCGAAGGTCGCGCCGCGCAACTCGCCGCCGCTGGTCACCGTGATGCGGCCGCCCATCCGGCGGGTCAGCGCGTCGGTCACCGAGAGGCCGAGGCCGGTGCCGCGACGGCCCATGCTGGAGGGCAGGCGATAGAAGCGCTGGAAGATGCGGCGCAACTGCCCCGCCGGGATGCCGATGCCGTTGTCCTGGACCTCGATCTGCAGGCGCCCGGCGGCAAGGCGCACGCGGATCTGCACCTCGGGTGCGTGTTGTCCGCGGTACTTCACCGCGTTGTCAAGCAGGTTGAGCATGATCACGTCGAGCGCGATGGCGTCGATCATCACGGCCGGCATCGGGTCGGGATCGGCCGTCACCTGGAACGTACCCGCAGGCACTTCGTAGCGCTGTGCAATCTGCTGCGTCGCCGCGTCGATGAGCTTGAGCGGGTCGACCGGCTCGTACTGCAGGTGGCGTTCGTTGTGGTGCAGGCGGTCCGCCTCCAGCACGTGCTCGATGAACGTCTGCAGCCGGTCCACGTCGACGAGCATCATCCGGCAGAAGCGCTCGCGCACGTCGTCGGGCACCCGCCGCGTGAGCATCGTGTCGAGGCACAGGCGCAGGCTGGTCAGCGGCGACTTGAGCTCGTGCGTGACGCTGTCGATGAAGGTCATGTGCCGGCGCAGGTCGCGCGCCTGGCGCAGCGTCGAGATGAACATCCAGACCACCGCGGCCGCGATCGTGACCAGCAGCACGTCGCCCATCGCCAGCGCAACCCAGAAGCCGAACCCCGGCCGGCCTTCGCCATCAGGGCCATCGGAGCCGGCGCCCTGCATCGGCACCGGCGGCGACAGGAAGTACCCGGCGAACGCGATGTTCCAGAGGAAGATCAGCGCGACCGTGACGACCAGCGCGAGCACGCCAGTGAGAACCAGCTTCCGGGTCGGAATCTGCAGCATGGTCCGGGTGCGTGGAGAGTCGCGCACGCGGAGTCAGGCTGCCGGGATCGGCGTCGCACTCGCCATGCCGGCCACCACCACGCTGGCCGCCGCCGGGGCGGCCGGAGTGTTGAGGGCAACGGCAGTGGGCGGGGCTGCGGGCGCCGATTCGGCCAGCCGCGCGCGTGCCGGATTGGGCCGGTTCTCGATCACGTGCCGCGGTGGCAGCGTGAGATCCCTGACGAGACCGGTCCAGCTCATCAGCCACAGGATGCACCATGTGATGTCCAGTTGCCACCACCGGAACCCCTGCGCGGTGGAGGACTGGAAATGGTGGTGGTTGTTGTGCCAGCCCTCGCCGAGCGTGATCAGCGCGAGGAACCAGTGGTTCCGGCTGGTGTCGTTGGTCGGGTAGGTCTGCGTGCCGATCACATGGGCCAGCGAGTTGATCGTGAAGGTGCCGTGCCAGAGCAGCACGGTCGACCAGACGAAGCCGACCACGAGGCCGCTCCAGCCGCTGACGAGGAAGCAGGCGGTGCCGAGCACGATCGCCGGCACATGATGGTAGCGGTCCAGCCAGCGCAGTTCGGGGAAGCGCGAGAAGTCCTTGATGCGGTCGAGGTCGGTCTCGATGTGCTCGTCGGCGTTGATCCAGCCGATGTGCGACCACCAGAAGCCGTCCTTCGGGGAGTGGCGGTCTTCCTCGGTGTCGGAATGCTTGTGGTGGTGGCGGTGATGGGCGGCCCACCAGAGCACGCCGCGCTGGGCGGAGGTCTGCGCGAGGAACGCCATCAGGAACTGCATCACGCGGCCCATCTTGTAGGTGCGATGCGAGAAGTAGCGGTGATATCCGGCCGTGACGCCGAACATGCGGACGACGTAGAGCAGCGCGCAGATGCCGAGCGCCAGCGGGTCCACGCCGGTGAAGATCGCGAGGAAGCACGCGAGGTGGACCGCCGCCATCGAGCTGATGTTCCACCAGACGTCACGCCGGCGCATCGTGCGCGGCGCGGCCGGGGGCGACGGCGGCGGAGCCGGCCGCTCGACGGCGAGTGGCGCCAGCGACTCGGCGGCAGGACCGGGCGTGGTCGCCGCCGGGACGGGCGCCGTGGCCGGAATGGTAGCGAGTGTGTGAGTCACAGGTGATCGGGGCCACGATGCGGTGTGGGGGTGACGCCAGACGGTATGCGAAGGCGGAGGTGGTCGCTGTAAAAGGATGTAAAATCCGCCGTTGCAGGCCGCTGCTCACGAATGCCTCATCCGCCGATGTACGGTGGGTCGGCCCGAAACTGCCGGTGGAGCGTGGCCGATGACTCGCAAACGTCGCGTCGTGTTCGTGTGTGTCGAGAACAGCAATCGCAGCCAGATGGCCGAGGCGTTTGCCCGCATGCAGTCGGCCGACGGGCAGGTCGAGGTCGAGGCGTTCAGCGCCGGGTCGCGCCCGTCGGGGCGGGTCAATCCGAAGGCCATCGAGGCGATGAAGGAACTCGGCTACGACCTCTCGGCGCACGGCTCGAAGAGCCTGAAGGACGTGGCCGGCGAGCCGTTCGACGTGGCAGTGACGATGGGCTGTGGCGACGAGTGCCCGTGGATTGCCGCCACCGAGCGCGAGGACTGGCAGATTCCGGACCCGCGCGACATGCCGATGGAGCAGTTCCGCGAGGTGCGCGACCTCATCGGCCGGAAGGTGGCCGAGCTGCTGGCCCGCCTGGCTGGCTGACAGCGCGGCCGGTAGCCCGACCAGATTGAGGAGGTCGCGGCTCGTGTCCCGTATGGTAGACACATACAGGATCATCGATTCCACCCACCACCGGGCACGCCATGCCGGCAATCAGCATCCAGCCTGACGCGCTGGGCAGCAGCGTCCCGCCACTGGTCCTCACCGACCCGGTGGCGCGTCCGATCGAGCGCCCGTGGCTGATCCAGCGGATCGGCCTGAGCATGATCCGCGACCCGCGCGACCTCACGTTCCTCGCGCACATGATCGTGCTCTCGATCGTTGTGATGGGTACGGCCGCGCTGTTCTACGTGCTCGACATCACCGGCCGGTTCGAGTGGTGGATGGGCCTGATCTACTTCGCGGTGCTGCACGGCGACCTGCTCGCGCGGTTCATGCTGATGCAGCACAACGCCGCGCACCGCACGCTGTTCACGAAGAAGCTGCGGATCCTCAACCTGTACATCCCGTGGGTGCTCGGCCCGTTCTTCGGCCAGACGCCGAACACGTACTTCTCGCATCACATCGGCATGCACCATCCCGAGAACAACCTCGAGGAAGATGACTCGTGCACGATGCCGTACCAGCGCGACAGCATCCTCGGGTTCGCGCACTACTACATCACGTTCATCTTCACCGGCATGTTCTCGCTGGTCAGCTACCTGCGCCGCAAGAACCGCCACCGGCTGGCGCGCGAAGCCCTGATCGGCGAGGTGATCTGGATCGCCGTCGCGGTCGGCCTGATGTTTGTCGCGCCGTGGGCCACGCTGTGGATCTTCATCCTGCCGCTGTTCACCGTGCGGTTCCTGATGATGTCCGGCAACTGGGGCCAGCACGCGTTCATCGACGCAGCCGAGCCGGGCAACTGCTACCGCAACTCGATCACGTGCATCAACGTGCGCTACAACAAGGTGGCGTTCAACGACGGCTACCACATCTCGCACCACCTCAAGGCCACGCGGCACTGGACCGAGCATCCGCAGGAGCTGCTCGACAACCTGGAGACGTACGGCCGCGAGGACGCGATTGTGTTCACGGGGATCGACTTCCACGGCGTGTGGGTGCTGTTGATGCTCAAGCAGTACCGCTGGCTGGCCCGCCACTTCGTGAAACTTCCCGGTGCGCCCGACCGCAGCCTGGACGAGATTGTGGCGCTGCTGCGCGAGCGCACCCGCCGCATTCCGCCGGGCCAGCCCACGCCGGCCACGAAGACCGGCCAGGCGACCGGCCCCGCCAGCGACCAGGTGGCGTAGCAAGCAGTCGCAACAAAGAGCCGCGAGCGCAAGCGAACGGGCCCCCGGGGCCGCACGATCACGCGTCTGCCGCTCGTTCCGGAGGGGTAACCCACGATCACGCTCTGAACGTGTGCCGGAAGCTGCGTGTCTTGAGCACGGCGAAAAAGAGATTCACCACAGAGAGCACAGAGACCACAGAGATGAAATGGAGAGGCGAGACGCCTCCAATCCTCTTCTCTGTGGCCTCTGTTCTCTGTGGTGAAGCCTCTTCCTGCTACGAGCGGGGAAATCAGTCACCGGAGGACAAACACGACCACGCGCTCGACATGTGCCCGCGACTGCGTGCGCCGGGTACGACTGAAAGCGCGATTGGAACGCCTAGCGGTGCAGCTTCTTCTCCAGGCCGCTCTTGTGTCGCACGGTCACTTCGCCGGCGTCCTGGTTGACGTTCGCCACCATCCAGGTGTGGGTGTGGTGGACGAACTCGTCGCCCGCGCCGAGCTGGTCGCTGCCCTGGAGTGACTTGAGCGTCGACCCGCTGCCGGTCATCAGGATCGCCTTGTCGAACATGAATCCCTTGATCCGTACGTCGTCGACCGAGATCGGCGGCGGCGCAGGTGGCGCGTTCTCGCCACCATTGTCGGCAGCGTTGCCATCGCCCGACGACGCCTTGTTGTCGGCGGCCGGCGAGCAGGCCACGAGCGTGAGCGGGATCGTCACCGCGACAACGGCGAGGCAAGTCAGCAACGTGGGCGCACGGCGCATGGGGATCTCCGTGTGGTGACTGATTGATGACGATCGGGGCGAGAGGATTCGAACCTCCGACTTCCGGCTCCCAAAGCCGGCGCTCTAACCGGACTGAGCTACGCCCCGGCAGGCGACGGATAGTACGACCCACCGCCGATAGCGGCAACTGCGGCAGGCAATCGTGCGGTATTGCCGGGCGGTCGGGGCGGTCCCGGCGCGCCCGGGCTATTGGCAAACCGGCAGCGGACCGGTTCAATCAGGGCTCGCCACGTCACCGCCGCCGTCACTACCACTACCACCACCACCCGCGACACTCCGATGCCGGCCACGAAACTCGAACTGCGTTTCGCCGAGGCCGGCGCGAAGCTCGGACTGCTCGACCGGCCGGTGATCGAGCAGGCGCTGACCGTCGTCGAGACGCTGCGCGACAGCGGCATGCAGGCTGACCTGCGAACCGTGCTGATCAGCCGGCGCAAGCTCGACCCCGAGGATGGCGACCGCATCCTCGCGGCGATGGCGCGCGTGGCGGTGTACTGCCCGGTCTGCCATGGCACGTTCGCGGCCGAGCCGTGGGCTGCCGGGCTGACCTGCCCGACCGACAGCGTGCCGGTCAAACCGACGCTCGCGCCCGCCGCAACCGCGGCCCCCGCTGCGCCAGCTGCGTCCAGCGGTACCCGCGCGAAGCCCGACACGCGCGCGGTCAACGACCCGCTGATCGGCAAGCGCTTCGGCGAGTTCGAGCTCACCGGCCTCGTCGAGAAGACCGACGCCCACAAGGTGTACGCCGCCACGTTGCCCGGCTCGCCGGCCGACACAGCGGTGTCGTTCCTCGCGCGCGTGCTGACCAGCAACGACCGCATGATCCGCCGCCGGTTCGTGCGCGAGGCGCGCTACGTCGGGCTGATCGACCACCCCAACGTGGTCGGCATTGTCGCCAGCGGCGAGCAGGACGACTGGATCTACATGATCAGCGAGTTCATGCCCGGCCAGCCGGTCAGTGCGCTGATGGCGAGCCATCCGGAGCACCGCGGCCGGCTCGACACGGCCGACGCGCTGCGGATCATGGCGGCCACGCTCGACGGCCTGGCCGCGGCCCACGAGTTCGGCGTGGTGCATCGCAACCTCAAGCCGTCGGCGATCATGGTCGACGGCGCGAGCGTCAAGCTGACCGGCTTCGGCAAGGCGCGCATCGAAGACGACAGCCAGGTCAGCGAGAAGCTCACCGTCGGCACGATCGGCACGCCGCACTACATGGCGCCCGAGCAGATCGAGACGTCGGCGGTGGATCACCTCGCCGACGTGTATTCGGCCGGCGCGACGCTTTACCACATGCTGTGCGGTCAGCCGCCGTACAAGGGTCGTGACTCGATGGAGATCATCCAGGCGGTGATGCGGACCGAGCCGCCGGCGCCGTCGAGCGTGTTTGCCGGGGTGCCGTTGCTGGTCGAGCGCACGATCCAGAAGATGATGGCGCGCAAGCCGGCGCAGCGGATCCAGTCGGCGCGCGAGGCGGCAGCGGAGCTGCGGGCCGGCCTCGTGTAGCCGGTCCCGCTGGCGCTGGCGCCGGCGCGTGCGGCATGCGATCACCCGACCCGCCGCCGGGCGGTGGAAGGTTCCAACGCGGCCGCCCCGATGGTCGTTTCATTGATCCGGAAGCTCCAGCCAGCCGCAGCGCCATGCCCATCTACGAGTACAAGGCACTCAACGACCGCGGCGACTCCTCCGGCGGGTTCATCGACGCCGACTCCCCGAAGGAGGCGCGCGACAAGCTCCGCCGGCAGAAGCTCTACGTCACCGACATCGCGCCGGTGAAGGAGAAGGAGCGGCGGCGCAAGAAGGGCTTCCTCCCGGCATTTCTCTCGGGCCGCTCGCTCGACGAGGTCTCGACGGTCACGCGCCAGCTCGCCACGCTGCTCGGCGCCGGCATCCCGCTGGCGCAGTCGCTGCAGGCCATCGTCGAGCAGGTCTCGGGCGGCCGCCTGGAGACGGTCTTCCGCGACATCAAGGAGCAGGTGGTGCAGGGCATCGGCTTTGCCGACGCGCTCTCGCAGCATCCGTTCTATTTCAACAATCTCTACGTCAGCATGGTCAAGGCCGGCGAGGCCTCGGGTACGCTCGACGACGTGCTGAACCGCCTGTCGGAGTACATCCAGAGCCAGACCCGCCTGCGCGCCCGCATCTCGGCCGCCATGGCCTATCCGGTGATGATGCTGCTGATCGGTATCGGCGTCGTGATCTTCCTGATGGTGAAGGTCGTGCCCGACATCACCAAGCTGCTGATCGATCAGGGGCGCGACCTGCCGTGGATGACGCGGCTGCTGGTCGACATCTCGGCGTTCCTGCAGGCGTGGTGGTGGGCGATTCCGATTGTGCTGATTACCGGCTGGAGCCTGTGGCGCGCGTGGGTCGCGACGCCGGGCGGCCGCCGCGCGTGGGACCGCCTGCTGATCCGCATCCCCGTGTTCGGCGACCTGTTCAAGAAGGTGGCCGTGAGCCGCTTCGCCGTGACGTTCGCCACGCTGCTGAAGTCCGGCCTGCCGGCGCTCGAGTCGCTGCGCATCGTGCGCGACGTGGTCAACAACCAGGTGCTGGCCGACACGCTCGACCAGGTGCACGCCAACATCCTCGAAGGCACCGACATCTCCACGCCGATCAAACGCAGCGGCGTGTTCCCGCCGGTGGTGGGCTACATGATGGCGATCGGCGAGCAGTCGGGCCGGCTCGAAGAGCTGCTCGACCGCATTGCCGGCGCGTACGACGAGGAAGTGGAGATCGCCACGCAGAAGTTCACCGCGATGCTCGAGCCGATCCTGATCGTGGTCATGGCCGGCATGGTCGGCTTCATCGTGGCCTCGATCATGATTCCGCTGTTGCAGATTTCGCAGAGTGCCGGGCACTGAACGACGACCGACCGACCGACCGACAACCCAACGACCACCCGAGTCCAGAAGGAGCGCAAGATGAACCTGCAAGCACGCCGCCGTCGCGGCTTTACCCTGGTCGAACTGATGGTGGTCATCCTGATCGTCGGTCTGCTGGCTGGCGTGGTGCTGATGAATGCCGGTGGCGCGACCGATGATGCCAAGGTCGGCGTGGCGCGCGCCCAGGTGCGCACCTTCGGCGATGCGATCGAACGCTACCGCCTGCGCGTCGACGGCATGGGCCTCGAGAGCACGCTGCCGCGCGAGCTTACCGACCTGATCAAGGGCCCCGCCGACTTCCAGGGCCGCTGGAGCAACCTGCTCGGCGCCGACCAGATCCCGAAGGATCCGTGGGGCCGCGACTACGAATACAAGGTCACCGACGAGGAGGCCGGCACCTTCGAAGTGCGTTGCCTCGGCAAGGACGGCCGTCCGGGCGGCGCCCCGCCGTACGACAAGGACATCATCTACCCGCTGAACGCCGAGGAAGATGGCGGCCAGTGATGAGATGGCAGCCCGGCACTGCCGGCTCCGCCCAACCCGTTGCACGCGACGGCCCTGCATTCTGCAGGGCCGTCGCCTGTTCCAGACGGCATTCGCCTTGATTGCACTCGGATGCCCTGAATCAGCATCTCCGCTTGCCAATTAGTCAAGAATCAGGTACTATCTAGACGTTATCGATCCAGGCCTGTGTCTGCTCCGGCCCGCCCGCGTGCTAGGCTGTTGCCACACAGGCTGCTCACCTCCACGTCACTCTGACCGCTCGCGCGGCGCCTGCCGGCTGAGCTACGTCCGCATTGATCGTTGCCAACGCCCCACGCCCCACACCGCCCACACCGCCATGAGCAACAACGAGAAGAACCTGATCACCTTCACGTCGGACGGGCTGGATGCGGATGATCTGCTGGTCACGCGACTCGAAGGCCGCGACCGCATCTCCGACCTGTTCTGCTACGAGCTCGAGCTGGTCAGCAAGAAGGCCGGCATCGACATCGACAAGGTGCTGGAGAGCAGCGCGCACCTCGGCATCAAGCAGGGTGTGCAGATGGCCGGGTCGGACAAGCGCGGCAAGCGGACCGTGCAGATCCACGGCATGGTCGCGATGTTCGAGCAGGCCGACAAACGGCACGACCAGGTGAACTACCGCGCCGTGCTTGTGCCGCGGATGTGGAAGCTCACGCGCAACTTCGTCAGCCAGGTCTACCTCGACTCCGACGTGCCGAAGATCATCGCCGCCAACCTCAAGGCGGCCGGGCTGGAGGAAGGCACCGACTTCGAGTTCCGCCTCGGCGGCGACTACACGGTGCGCGAGTACGTGGTGCAGTACGAGGAAACCGACTACGACTTCATCTGCCGGTGGATGGAGCACGAAGGCATCTGGTTCTTCTTCGAGCAGCACCCCGACGGCGAGAAGCTGGTGCTGGCCGACAGCGCGGCCAACTACCGCGACATCGTCGGCAACCCCGAACTGGCCTACCGCCCGCAGATCGCCGGCGACAACGCACGCGGCGAGGTGCGCGAGACCGACTCCGCCAGCGACGACTGGTTTGCCGAGGAGGTCATCACTTCGGTGACCGCGCGCAAGGAGATCATCCCGAAGGAAGTGAAGCTCAAGGACTACAACTGGCGCAACCCGGCTGACCCGCTGGAAGGCACCGCCCCGGCCGCCGAGAAGGGCGTCGGCACGTTCTACGAGTACAACGACCACTACAAGACCAAGGCCGAGGGCGACGCGCTGGCGAAGGTACGCGCGGGCGAGTGGCAGAGCCGCGAGTTCCGCTTCCGCGGCAGCAGCGACTGCCGCAGCTTCCAGGCGGGCGCGACGTTCTCGCTGAACGACCACTACCGGCCGGACTTCAACCAGCGCTACCTGCTGGTCGAGGTCGAGCACGTGGCGACGCAGTCGGTCTCACTGGCATCGACCAGCGAAGGCGGCGCGGGCAGCACCACCGGCACCTACCGCAACCGCTACGTGGCGATCCCGGCCGACCGCGACTTCCGGCCCGAGCGCCGCACCGCGTGGCCGTCGATCAAGGGCGTGATCCACGCCATGGTGGAGGCCAGCGGCGACGACAAGCTGGCCGACCTCAACGACGACGGCGCGTATCGCGTGCGGCTGCCGTGGGACATCGCGAACGCCGACAAGGGCAAGGGCCAGGCGTCGCGCTGGATCCGCATGGCGCAGCAGTACAGCGGCCCCGGCTACGGCAGCCACTTCCCGCTGCACGCCGGTACCGAGGTGCTGCTCACGCACATCGACGGCGATCCGGACCGGCCGATCATTTCGGCGACCGTGCCCAACCGCAACAACCCGAGCCCGGTCAACAAGAAGAACAAGGGCAAGAACGTCGTCCGCTCGGCCAGCGGCAACATGATCGAGATGGACGACAACGAAGGCAGCGAGGGCATGGTCTTCATGAACGGTGCCGGCACCGTGGTGAAGGCGTGGCGCAACAAGGCAGCGGGCGGCACCGGTGGCGCCGGCGGCGTGACGCAGCCGAAGGGCAAGGCGATGACGCCCGACGATGTGACCGCGATGGTCACGCCGTTGCTGGCGATGGGCGCGGATCAGCTCTCGCCGCGCGTGGGCCTGTTCAGCGGGCCGATGGCGAATGCGAGCCTTGATGCGGGCGACATGGTGCCCGACCTGATGAAGCTGGCAGCCGACGCAGGTGGCGCCGGTTTTGATGCGGGCGCGTTCGCCGATGCAATGCGCTCGATGACGCAGCGCTCGGCCGATGGTGGCAACGGCGTGGATGCCGGCGCGTTCGCCGATGTGATGCGCTCGATGACGCAGCGCTCGCCGGACGGTGGCCGGGCGGGCGGCAACAGCAGCCAGAAGTCGTCGCCGGCGGGTGGCGGCACTGCCAGCGAGGCTCCCGCCCCGATCCGCCCCGCACCCGAGCCCGAGCGCGACGAAGACGGCAACCCCAAGCCGCCCGCGCCGCCGGAGACGCCCGAGCCCACGATGACCGAGGCGGAGATCCGCAAGATCGCCGCCGAGGCCAGCGAAGCGTGCATGGCCGAGCCACCCACCGAGTACGAGGCCGACGAGACCGGCGCGTCGGGTGAGGGCGACTACAAGGACGATGCCGAGGCCGCGTTCTTCTCGTTCGGCCGCGAAATCAGCAAGAGCAAGTTCCACACGTACCTCAACAAGGTGGCTCCCGGCGCCGACGCCTTCGCGCAGAGCCCCGGCAACGGCAGCAAGGTGCGCGACGACGCGTCGAGCTTCGAGGCCAGCACCTCGGCCTACAGCTACTCCGAGGGCGCCAACCTCTCGGTCAACGTCGGCCACGCCGGCAGCTACCAGGACGGCGACCAGACGAGCATCGCGAAGGGCAAGAAGAGCAGCTCGCTCACCGAGTACGACGCCGTGACCGACCGCACCGTGGTGAATGGCGCGCGCATGACGCTCGAGTTCGTCGGCGGCGTTGACATGAGCGTCAGCAACAAGACCGGCGTGGAAGCCAGCATCGCCACCGTGTCGGCCAGCATGAGCCAGCGCACGGCCGGCGTCGTGCTGGAAGACAGCTCGATCGGTTCGCGCATGAGCACGACGAAGGTCGGCGCCGACCTGAGCACCACGATGGCCGCGATCATGCAGTCCGACACGTTGTGCGCGGGGCCGATCGTCAGCAACACGATCGCCGGCGCGCAGCTGGACAACTCGATCGTGGCCGGGCCGGTGATCTCCAACTCGGTGTCGTCGGCCTCGATGTCCACCAGCGTGACGGGCGCTGCCGTGAGCATGAGCACGGCGGCCGCCACGCTTGACCTGTCCACGGTCGGCGCGGCGGCGTCGATGTTCATCGGCAACAACTTCGGCCTGACCGTCGGCACCGACGTCTCGTTCACGGCCGGCTACAGCAGCGCCCTGTACGGCGGCCTGAAGCTGGACTGCTTCCTTGGCGCGGCCTTCTCGGTGGCGCTGGCGATGAAGCTCGACATCCTGCTCGGCGGTGCGATGAGCATCACGGCCGGCGGCAAGATCGACATCCTCGCCGGTATCGACATGCGGCTCTCTCCGATCGCGACGATTGCGATCGACCTGTGGGACATCGACTTCGCGACCACGCACCTGCTGAGCTGAGAGGTGGAGGTGCGGGTGGGACGAAGATCGGCCGTCGCAACCTCTGTCCCGGGTTGTTGTTTCACCACAGAGTCACGGAGAGCACGGAGAGCACCATGGCACTCGGCGCGCACGCGGGAACCACGGAACAGATCATCGGTGCAGCAATCGAGGTGCATCGCGAACTCGGCCCGGGCCTGTTGGAGAGCGCCTACCAGGCCTGTCTGCGGTGGGAGTTGGAGCAGCGCCGCATTGCCGTACGGAAGGAAGTGCCACTTCCACTTCGATACAAGGGCCTCGCGCTGGACATCGGCTACCGCCTGGATCTGCTGGTCGCAGATCAGGTGATTGTCGAGGTCAAGTCGGTCGAGTCGCTCGTCGCCATCCACACCGCCCAACTCCTCACCTACCTGCGCCTGGCCCACATGAAGGTCGGCCTGATCATCAACTTCAATGTTCCCTTGCTGAAAGACGGTGTGAAACGCGTCATCCTCTGACCGCTCCTCCGTGCTCTCCGTGTCTCTGTGGTGAAACTGCAACCCGCGAGGGCACCCCACGCTGCCCGACGCGCCCCACGCCCCGACCTTTCCCATGCACATCCAGAACGACACCAGGATGCACTTCGCGCCGCACACCACGTCGCGAACGCCGCCGCAGCCGGAGTACGTCGCGATCGTGCGCGGCGTCTTCACTATCGGTGCGCCCACGCCCGACTCGCCATATGCGCCGCTCTCGCAGTGCGAAGACCTCATGGACCAGGGCTTCATGAGCGGCGACACCTGGGATCCGGACGACGAGGACCGCCGCGGCGACATCACGCGCGCCTCCGACTTCTCCGACTTCAAACCCAACGGCGAGATCTTCCTGACGGCCACCGCGCATGCGCCGAAGGGCGCGCCGGTCGGGCAGCTGCCGGTGCGGGTGAAGGTCGGCAGCATCGACAAGGCGCTGGTCGTCACCGGCGACCGCACCTGGCAGCAGAAGGCGATCGGCGTCGAACTCTCGCCGCCGCTGCCGTTCGCGAGCATGCCGATCGTGTGGTCGCGCGCGTACGGCGGCCCCGGCAACAAGCGCAACCCGGCCGGCTGCGGCGCGGCTGACGACGCGCGCGTGCCCAACGTCGAGAGCCCCGCCGCGCTGATCCGGAGCAAGAGCGACGCGCCGGCGCCGGCCGGGTTCTCGCCGATCAGCCCGCAGTGGTCACCGCGCAGCGAGAAGCGCGGGCGCAACTACGGCGCGGCCTGGCGCAAGACGCGCTGGCCGTTCTACTCCGACGACTTCGACTGGTCGCACTTCTGCCAGGCGCCGGCCGATCAGCAGTTGCCGGCGGGCATGTACTTCAATGGCGACGAGGAACTGATCTTCCAGAACCTGCACCCCGACCACGAGGTGCTGCGTGTCAAGCTGCCCGGCGTGCGGCCGCGAGTGTTTGTCGATGGCCCGGACGGCGCCAGCTCGCATGGCTTCCGCGAGATCGAGCTGGTGCTCGACACGGTGCACGCCGATCTCGATGCCGGTCGCATTGTGCTGCTGTGGCGCGGCGTGGGCCCGGTTGACCAGCGCGACCGCAGCGACACGCCGTGGGCACTCGTGGTGAAGGAGCAAGTCGCGGACGCGCCGCGGCCCATCGGCGACTACGAGGAGCAGATGCGCGCCTTCCAGGCCGACCCGATCGGCATGAAGGCGGCCATGAAGCAGCACGCGCCGGCCGGTATCGAGGACGTGCTCGACGCGCCCGAGGGTGGGCACCCGGCCGACACCGGCAATCCGCTCAGCGACATGCTCAAGCAGCGGATGGGCGGTCTGGCGGCCGAGCAGCAGCAGATGTTGCAGGACCAGCTCAACGCCGCGCTGGCCAACGCGCCCGGCGCACCGCCCGGCGGCATGTCGCTGGAGGACATGCTGGCGAAGGCCGTGGCAAAGGCCGCCGAGCCGGTGACCGGGCCGACGATTCCGGCGGTGCCGTTCGCGCCGGTGGTGCCGCACGTGGACATGAGCTGGTTCATGAAGCAACTCGCGTCGGCCAAGGGCGCGCTGATTGCCATGGGCTACGACGGCCCGATGCTCGGCCAGCTCGACGCCGCACTCAACGACCCGCGCGTGGCCGAGCTGCACAAGGGCTACACGCCACCGCCGGTGCCCGAGCGCGACGACATCCTCAAGCAGCCCGAGGAAGGCAAGCTGCCCGAGAAGCCGACCGGGCCGCCCGGCGGCACGCCCGCACCGGCCACCGATGAGCCGCCGGCCGGCGCCGAGGGCCGCGACCTGCGCAACCGCGACTACTCCAACCAGGACCTCACGCACGAGGATTTCTCGTCGTGCGACCTCACCGGCTGCAACTTCACGGGTGCCAACTGCGCCGGCGTGATGTTCATCGGCGCCGTGATGCGCAACGTGACGGCCGACAAGGCGGACTTCAGCGGCTGCGTGTTTGCCGGCGCCGAGTGCGCGGCCAGTTCGTTCTCGGAGGCCCGGCTCGATCACGCCGACTTCACCGACGCATCGCTGGAGATGTGCGTGTTCCGCGCGGCCTCTCTGAAGGAGGCGAAGCTCATCGGCGCGACGCTGAAGATGTCGATGTTCATGAATGCCGACCTGACTGGCGCGAAGGCGGCTGGATGCGAGGGCGAGCGCGCGATCCTCGACGAGGCCCGGCTCGATGGCGCCGACTTCTCCGGTGCCATGTTCGACCGGGCCAGCATGCGCAAGTGCAGCGCGCAACGTCTGGACCTGTCGGGGGCCACGCTGACCAACTGCAACTTCATGGAGTGCGACCTCGGCGGCGCGGCGCTCACCGGCGTGACCGCGATTGACTGCAGCTTCCAGGACGCGAAGCTGCTGACCACCGACCTCTCCGACTCCGACATCAAGCGCAGCCTGTTCCAGCGCGCGACCATGGAGGCTGTGCGCGCCGTGGCGGCCGACTTTGCCGAGAGCTGCTTCCGCCGCGCAACGATCACCGCGTGCGACTGCTCGGGCGCCAACTTCGGCAAGGCCGAGCTGAACAACGCCACGGTCACCGCGTCGCGGTTTGTCGGCGCCAACTTCTGGCACACCGTGCTACAGGAAACCGTCCTCGACAACTGCGACCTGACCGGCGTCTCGCTGAAGCACGTGCTCGGCAGCACCGAGATGGGAGTGGGCCTGTGAGCATCGACGCATCCAGCCTGGTCGGCCGTGTGCGCGCCGGCGAGTCGTTCGAAGGCCAGCGCCTGAGCGGGCTCGACCTGCGCAATCTGCCGCTGCAGAACGGCAAGTTCGCCGGCGTCGAGTTCTCCGGGTGCGCGATGCAGGGCACCGACTTCTCGGGCGGCGATCTCTCGGGCGCCCGCGTGTTCCAGTCCCGGCTGGATCAGGCCCGTTTCGGCCGCAGCAAGCTCGTCGGCACCAGCTTCGTTCTGATGCACCTTGACGAGGTGGAATGCCAGGAGGCTGACCTCACCGACGCGCAGGCGATCGGCGGGGTTCTGCCGCGCGCCGACTTCTCGCGCGCGACGCTGACCCGCACATTGCTGGCCAGCGCCGACGTCAGCGGCGCGACCTTCGACAAGGCGGCGATGGAGGAGACGCGCCTCGACATGGCGAAGGCCAACGGCGCGACGTTCCGGCATGCCACGCTGACGAAGGCCTCCTGCAACAAGGCCGAGTTGCGCGACACCGACTGGTCGGGCGCCACGCTCCGGGAGTGCGTATTCGCCGCGGCCGATCTGCGCGGCGCCGACTTCTCGACCGCGTCGCTCGACACGGTGATCTTTGCCGGCGCCGACCTGCGCGGCGCGAAGCTGCCGAAGGAGCTCAACCGCTGCCAGTTCTCCGGCGCGAAGCTCACCGACTACGACCTCTCGGCCGCCGAGCTGGAAGCCGCTGACTTCGACGAGCTGGAGATGACGGCCGCCGACTTCTCGGGCAGCTCGCTGAAGACCGCGACGTTCATGGGTTGCGACCTGCGCGAGGCGAACTTTTCCAATGCCGACCTCGAGCTGGCCGTGCTCGCGAAGTGCAACCTCAAGGGTGCGAGCTTCGCCGGCGCCAACCTCAAGACCACCACGCTGGCCGAGGCCAACTGCGAGGGCGTGAGCTTTGCCGGGCTGGACCTGTACATGCTGGCCGCGCCGAAGGCCGTGCTGACGAAGGCCGACTTCACCGATGCGCGCCTGCGCTTCACGGTGCTGCAGGCGGCCGACCTGCGCGGTGCCTCGCTGCGCGGCGCGCGGCTGGAGTCGGCGATCCTGATGGACGCGCTGGTGGAAGGCGCCGACATCGCCGGCGCGTCGTTCCTCAATGTGATGCTCAACGCGAAAGACCTGCGCACGCTGCCGCTGGCCGGGCTGCGGTTCGAGCAGTGCTTCTTCGACGAGCTCGACCTGAGCGGCGTGTCGTTCGCCGGCTGCGAGCTCAAGCGCTGCCGCTTCGTGAAGTGCAACCTGGAAGGCTGCGACTTCCGCGATGTGGTGGCCGACTACTCGCAGTTCACGAAGTCGCAGATGAAGGACGCGAAGTTCTCCGGGTCGCGCCTGCGCGCCTGTAACTTCGACGAGGCAACGCTGACCGGCGTGGACTTCACCGGCAGCTACATGCGCGAGGCGATGTTCCGCAAGGCCAACGCCGCGACCGCGATCTTCTCCACGGCCATGTTGCGCGAGGCGATCTTCGACACCACGGACCTGCGCGCGGCGAAGCTGCAGAAGTGCGACCTGCGCTACGCCGACCTGTCGAACGCCAACGCCGACGCGGCCGACTTCTCCGGCGCGAACCTCTCGCACGCCAACCTGCACGCGATTCTCGACAAGGGCACGGTGTGGAGCAGCGCGACCATGACCGGCGCGCGCCGCACCGATGCCGACCGATTCAAGGGTGAGACGTTCAAGCCGGTGCGTCCGCCGAAGCAGTAGTGCGGGTCCGAGCCGCGACCGTCAGGGAGCGGGACCAACCAGTCATGATGGAAACGCAGAACACTCGCTGATGCCGGACACCGCTCACGCCAATTTTGATGCTCGCTGGTCCCGCTC
>JBFWQT010000041.1:0-22902 GCA_050249295.1 Planctomycetota bacterium | reverse complement strand
GCGAAGCTGGCAACTTCCAGCCTCTCACCGATTCCCCCGCTCCCTTTCGGTCGCGGCTCTTACCGGATCATGCTCGCGGCACTGGTTCGCACGGTAGCGCTACAGCGCCCGCGCGAAGTCGAGTAGCAGGAACACCAGCAGGATCAGCGCAATGACGACCACGGTGCCGCTGACCTGCCACGACTGCAGCAGGCCGCCGATGCCGGTGCGCGAGTTGATCTCCAGCCAGCACCAGCGCGGCACGCCAGCGGCGCGGTCGCGCAGGCTCTTCAGCAGGCCGAAGAACGGCAGGAACGCGCTGCGCCAGACCAGCGGGATCGCCTTGCGCGTGACGATGTCGCTGTCGAGGTTCACGCTGCGCACCTCCGGCGGGTAGATCTTCGTGTACATCAGCACGAACACCGCCAGCGACGCGAAGCAGAGCAGCTGGAACTGGCCGATCACATGCGCCACGTCGTACGGCCAGTAATCCATCGTGTACGGCAGCAGGCTGTACAGGAACGTCGGGTAGCAACCATTGAAGATGCAGACGGCCGCGGCAATCGCCATTGCCACCCGCATGTTGAGCGGCGCTTCCTTCACGCGACGGCCGCTGTCGTGGCCGAAGAAGCCGAAGAACGGGATCTTGATGCCGGCATGCTCGACCACACCGGCCGACGCGAACATCAGCACGATCCAGACCCAGGCGTACGCCGGCACGTTGGCCGCGTAGTCGATCACGGCCTGGACGATCAGCGCCTTGCTGATGAAGCCGGAGAACAGCGGCACGGCCGAGATGCTGGCCGCGCCGACGAGGCAGAGGCCGGTGGTCCACGGCATGCTCTTGTACATGCAGCCGAGGTCGGTGCCCTTGCAGGTGCCGGTGCGCAGCATTACGGCACCCATGCTCATGAACAACAGGCCCTTGAAGAACACGTCGTTGAACGCGTGCGCGACCGCGCCGTTGACGCCCAGCGCGCCGCCGACTCCGACGCCGACGACCATGAAGCCGATCTGGTTGATCATCGAGTAGCTGAGCACCCGGCGCAGGTCGTTCTCGATCACGGCGTAGAAGATCGGGAACGCGGTCATGATCGTGCCGATCAGGATCAGCGCCTCGGTGCCTTCGAACCCGCGGGCCAGCGCGTACACAGCGGCCTTGGTGGTGAAGCAGCAGAGGAACAGCGTGCCGCTCGGCGTGCTCTCGGGGTAGGCGTCGATGAGCCAGTTGTGCAGCAGCGGGAAGCCACACTTGATGCCGATCGCGATCAGGATCAGCCATGCGCCGGCGGAGACGGGCGCGTGCGTGGCCGGGTCCACCATGCTGGTGAACTCCAGGCCGAAGCCGGCGCGCCAGTGCAGCGCGGCGCCGGCGAGCATCAGCAGGCCGGAGCTGACGTGCATCAGCAGGTAGCGCAGGCCGGCGCCGCGCGCGCGCGGGTTGTCCTTGTTCGCCCACACCTGGAACACCGACGTGATCGCCAGCAGCTCCCAGAAGATGAAGACGGTGATCAGGTCGCCGGCGAACACCAGGCCGATGGCGCTGGCCGCGTAGAGCAGGCCGGTGACGTGCTGGGTCCGGTCGTTGTGGTGCAGCGAGTAGATGACCGCGACGAGTGCCGCGAGGTGGAACAGGTAGCCGAAGACCAGCGCGAGCGAATCGACGCGCAGCCAGTGCAGGCTGGCGAGGCCCGGCACGACGGCGATCCAGTTGGTGTCGGGCGCGAAATGCAGCAGGTTGATGAAGCTGATGATCGGCAGTGCGACGAGCACCACCTTCTGCGGGGTGCCGCGCAGCAGGGCGACGACGAGCGCGCCGACCATCAGGATGATCGCGGGATGCGACTCAGGCATCGTAGTAGTCCTCGTTGCGCTTCACGACCTTGCGCATCTGCGTGGAGACCAGCACCAGCACCGTGCAGGCGATGAAGCCGTAGACCGCGTAGAACCCGAACCAGCCCTCGAACGGCCAGAGCGCAGAGGCATGCGAGTGCAGGTGCCCCGCGTGGGCCGCGTCGGTGCCGTGCGCGGCATCGGTGGCGGCGGGCCGGGTGAGCATCACCACGATGTCGAGCGCGAAGACGATGACGCTGATGACGGCGAACGCGATGAACAGCCGCCAGACGTTGGCCGGCTTGTCGAGCCAGCGATCGCCACCGGCGTGCGCATGACCGTGGGTGTGGTCCGCCGCCTTTGCGTCGGGCACCGCAGCGGCGGCGGCCGGCGTGCTGTCGGTGGCGGGCGGCGTGGTCACCGCCGGGTTCACGGCCGACTGCTTCTTGCTCTGCTTGTTCTTGTTCTTCTTGCCCTTGCTCATGACGCGGGCCCTCCGACGGCGCCGGCGATCATCCCGGCCAGCTTGACCAGCGGATCCGGCCACACGAACAGCACGAAGCCGCCGATCGCGGTGAGCATCAGCGGCACCACAATCAGCAGGGGCGCCTCGTGCACCTTGTCGATCCCGGCCGAGTCTTCGGACTTCGGCAGGAACCACGCGTTGATGATGATCGGCATCAGATACGCAATGTTGAGCAGCGAGCTGACCGCGAGCACGACCAGCACCACCTGTTGCCCGGCATCCAGCGCGCCGACGAACAGCAGCCACTTGCTCCACGCTCCGCCGAACGGCGGCAGGCCGATGATGCTCAGCGAGCCGAGCGTGAACGCCAGCATCGTCCACGGCATCTTGCGGCCGATGCCCTTCATCGTGCTGATCTCTGTCTTGTGCGCGGCCGTGTAGATGGCGCCGGCGCAGAAGAACAGCGTGATCTTGCCGAAGCCGTGCATCACCATGTGCAGCGCACCACCCTGGATGGCGATCGGCGTGGCGAGCCCGGCGGCGAGCACAATGTAGGAAAGCTGGCTGATCGTGGAGTAGGCAAGCCGGCGCTTGAGGTTGTCCTGGTACATCGCGATCAGCGAGCCGACCACGATCGTGAAGCAGGCCATCCACACCAGCCAGTCGGAGTGGCCGCCGAGCGTCAGCGTGTTGAGGCCGAAGGTGTAGACCGTGACCTTGAGCACGCAGAACACGCCGGCCTTGACCACCGCCACCGCGTGCAGCAGGGCGCTGACCGGCGTGGGCGCGACCATCGCCGCGGGCAGCCACTTGTGCAGCGGCATCAGTGCGCACTTGGCAATGCCGTAGACGTAGAGCACGTAGAGCAGGCCGAGCACGGCAGGTGTGGCCCCGACGACGCCGGCGAGGATCCCGCCGGGCATGAACTCGCCGTGGCCGACCATCGCGTAGGTCCAGATGATCGCGGCCAGCTGCAGGCCGACCGAGCTGCCGATCAGCACGCCGAGGTACACGCGGCCAGCCTTGACCGCCTCGGGCGTGCGCTTGTGCGTGACCAGCGGGAACGTGCACAGGCTCAGCAGCTCGTAGAACGTGAACATCGTGAACAGGTTGCCGGAGAAGGCAATGCCGATCACGCTGAACAGCGCGAGCGCGAAGCACATGTAGTAGACGGTCTGGTTCGCCTCCTGATTCGTGCGCATGTACCCGATCGAGTACAGCGAGTTGAGAATCCAGAGGAACGAGGCCAGCAGCGCGTAAATCAGGCCGAGTGGCTCGATGTGGAATTCGAGCGAGATGCCGCGCGGCACGCCGGCGGTGCCGGGCAGCACCTGGATCAGTTGCGCGTGGATGTCGGCGCCATTCACCACCGGCTGGTAGAGGCTGGCGACGAGGCAGAACAATGCGCCGGCCGTGGCCAGTGTGATCAGCTCGCGCACGTTGGGCCAGCGCCCGGCCGCGCCGATCAGCAGGCAGCCTCCGAGCGGAACGAGCAGGGCCATCACCGCGGTCGTCTCGTGCGTCATGGCGTGACTCCCGTGGTCGAGGCGCCGATGCCCAGCAGCATCTTCGCGGCCGTGCTGGCCACGGTGCCGGTGCTGGTCGCGCTGATGCCGAAGAAGATGCTCGCGCCGACCAGGACCCAGACCGGCAGGATCTGCAGCCAGCGCACTTCCTTCGCGTTGCGCACCGCGTCGAGCGTCGGATGGCCGAACCAGATGATCTCGACGATGCGCCAGACGTAGATCACGGCGATCAGCGAGCCGAAGAGCACCACGAAGGCTGGCCCGATGTGGCCGGACTCGAACGCGCCGCTGACCAGGTACCACTTGCTGATGAACCCGGCCGTGCACGGCACACCGATCAGGCCGAGCCCGCCGACCGTGAACGCCGCCATCGTGAACGGCATGCGCCGACCGAGGCCGCGCAGGTGCTCGATGCTCGTACCGCCGACCGCGTACATGACGCAGGCGAGGGCAAGGAACATGCCGCCCTTGGTCATCGCGTGGTTGAAGAGGTGGATCAGCGAGCCGGTGAGCGCGTTGACGTTGACGTTGCCGTCGGTGTTGACGAGCGCCATGCCGAGCACGATGTAGCCGATCTGGCCGATGCTGGACCAGGCGAGCAGGCGCTTCACGTTGGTCTGGCGGACGGCGACCAGCGCGCCGACGACGATCGCCACGCAGGCGAAGTACATCAGGAACAGATCGACGCGCAGGTGGCCGAAGCCGAGGCGCGGGCCGAGGATCGTGAACAGGAAGCGGATCGTGACGTAGGCCATCACCTTGGTCGCGGTGGCAGCGAGCAGCGCGGAGACCGGCGAGGGCGACCAGGCGTACGCGTCGGGCAGCCAGGTGTGCATCGGGAACACCGCAAGCTTGATCGCGAGGCCGATGATCAGGAAGACCACGCCGACGGTGATCGTGGCGGTGTAGGTCTCCCACGTGGCCGGGTCGGCGAGCACGTTCGCCATGTCGGCCATGTTGAGCGTGCCGGTCACCATGTAGAGGTAGCCGATGCCGAGCAGGATGAAGCTGGCGCCGATCGTGCCGAGCACGAGGTAGTTCATCGCGGCGGGCAGCGCGCGGCGGTTGGTGTGCTGGCCCATCGCGACCAGCGTGTAGGTGGTGAGCGAGCCGATCTCGAGCAGCACGTACACGTTGAAGGCGTCGCCGGTGACGGTGATGCCGAGCATGCCGACGATGTTGAGCAACCAGACCGCCCAGAAGAAGTGGTGGCGGTCGGTCGGGATTTCCTTCTCGATGTTCGGCCGCGCGGCGAAGGTGACGACAGTGGCGATCGCCGAGACGATGACCAGCACGAACGCGTTGGTCACGTCGATGCGGTACTCGATGCCCCACGGCGGCCGCCAGTTGCCGATCGCGTAGCTGATCACGCCGCTGCTGCTGGTCATCACGCGCTCGAGCGCGGAGAGCGAGAGCACCAGCGAGGTGGCGGTGGCAAAGCACGCCGCCGACCAGGCGGCCAGGCGCTTGCGCACCAGCAGCGCCGTCAGCAGGGCGACGACGAGCGGCACCAGCGGAATGAGGATCGGCAGGTTGGAGTGGATCATCCGCGTGCCCTCGCTGCGGTGGCTGCTGCGGCTTCCCGCTGACCGGAGCCCCGGAGGGGCGTCCCTGCAGTAGCCCGGGGCGTGAGCCCCGGGTGGCGGCGAGCGGCAGGCATCGCATGTGCCGCCCCTGCGGGGCTCCCGGCGGAACGCGCGCCTCTCGTGACCCGGGGCTCACGCCCCGGGCTACTGCAGGGACGCCCCTCCGGGGCTCCGGAACGGGCGGACTCACACTGGACAGCTCGATGCAGCATCATCAGTCCTGCTCCATCAGCTTCTGGATCTCGTCGGACTCGACCGTGCCGAACGTCTTGCGGATGTTGAACGCAATCGCCAGCGCGACGGCCATCGTGCTCACCGACACCACGATCGCGGTCAGGATCAGCGCGTGCGGCAGCGGGTTGGTCATCGGGTCGCCGCTGCCGTGGTGGCGGATCGGCGGCAGCGTGTCATCGATCACCGACATCGAGATGTAGAAGAGGAAGATGCCGGTCTGGAACAGACCGAGGCCGATCGTCTTCTTGATGATGTTGGTTCGCGCGATGACGGCGTAGAAGCCGACCATCATCAGCGCGATGTAGATCCAGTAGTTGTAGATATCGAGGAAGCGCTCGACGGACATGATGGGCTCCGGGTCAGGCGGTCTTGTCCGTGGAGGAATCGGGAGTCGCGGCGGTGCCGGCGCCAGAATCGGCCGGGCGGTCGCGATGCACGAGGTGCGTGTCGTCGTCGTGCCCGGCGGCCTGCGGGGCGGTGCCACCGGCCTCGGCCACCTCGTTGAAGATCGTGACCATCACGGCCGTGACCGTGATGCCGACGCCGTACTCGACCAGCGTCATGCCCCACGATTCGCCGTCGGCCGGGGCACCCGGGCTGATTGCAGCGTAGTCGAGGAACGCGCGGCCGAGCAGCAGGCAGGCCACGCCGGTGCCCACATAGAGGAGCACGCCGAGCGCAGCCATCGCGTCGGTGGCCTGGCGCGGCAGCACGCGGTGTCGCGCGTCCACGCCGTAGACCATCGCATAGAGGATGAACGCGGCGCCGAGGATCACGCCGGACTGGAAGCCGCCGCCGGGGCCGAGTTCGCCGTGGGTCAGCACGTAGAACCCGAAGACCAGCACGAACGGGATCTGCAGCTTGGTGACGATCCGCAGGATCTTCTGGTCGCGCATCATCGGCCCACCTCCTCTTTCGGCGGCTGCGGACTGCCGGCAGCGGGTGTCTTGCTGGCGGCCGTGGCCGGTGCGGGTGTCTGCTGACGGCGGCGCAACAGCAGGATCACGCTGATGCCGGCCGTGAAGATCACGGTGGTCTCGAACATCGTGTCGTAGCCGCGATAGCTGACGATCACGGGCGTGACGAGGTTGGGCGCGTGATGGCTGAAGTCGCCGTTCTTCGCGGCATTCTGCACGGTGGGCCGTGCGACCTGGTGACCCGGCGCGGTCACATAGTCGTGCCCGAGCGGGCTGGTGCGCGGGTCGCGGGCCACATCGCGGTCCCACTGCCCGGGCACCTGCGGATCCGGCTTGCCGAGGTTCTGCTCGACGTAGACGTCGTAGACGCGGTTGTGCACCGGCACATTGCGCTCGCCGAACGGCGGCATGTCGAGCGTGCCGTAGCCGAGCGCGACGCCGACGAGCGCGACGATCACCAGCGCGGGCCAGTTGAGCACCTTCGGCGCCTTCTCTTTCGTGCCGGTGATGACCAGCGCGCCGATCATCAGGATCGTGCTGATGCCCGCGCCCACGGCCGCCTCGGTGAAGGCAACGTCGAGCGCGTACATGTTCGACCAGACCAGCGCCATCAGCAGCGAGTAGATCGAGAGCAGCGCGGCGGCCGACAGCAGGTTGCGCACGAGCACCGTCGCAATTGCGACGATCAGCACGAGGAACAGCAGGATCAGGTCGAGGACCAGGGTTTCGAACATGTCAGGCCCCTCCCCCGGTTGGCGGCGCGTCGCCGGCGGATGCGGGCGGCACGGCCGGTGTGATGGTCTGGGTGCCGGTGGCGGCCAGCACGTCGGCGTTGGCCCTCATTTCGTTGCGGCGCGCCTCGTCGTTCATCCAGGGGTGCAGGCGTGCGAGGTGCGCGGCGCGCGTGATCGCGTGCGTGCTGGTCGGGCAGGTGATGACCAGGAAGACGAAGATCAGCACCAGCTTCACGGCGGTCTGCCAGTCGGGCGCAACGCTCGCGGCCGTGTGCTCGCCGTGTTCGTTGTGCTCGCCATGTTCGTCGTACGCGACCGCTTCATGTGGCGCGGTCTGCGGCGTGCCAGCAGCCGATGAGCCCGATGTGTCGGCCGGGTGCGCCATGCCGCCCGGCGGCCCGGCAATCACCATGATCAGCAGCGCGCCGAGAATCAGCGCCTGGCCGAGCGTGTCGGTGATGCCCGCGGCGTGCAGGCGCGTGTAGAAGTCGGGCATGCGCAACATGCCCACGCCGGCTGTCATCGCGAAGAAGCAGCCGAGCAGCAGCAGGATGCCGACAATGATGTCCACGATGCTCATCGTGCGACCTCCGCGGCGCGCCGGGCATCGCCGGCCAGCAGGTGGTCCCGCTCCCTGACGGTCGCGGCTCGGACCTGGATCATCCGGTTCATGCGCGACCTCGCTAGCCGAGACGGCGGTACTCGACAAACTTGAGAATGGCGACGGTGGTGACGAAGTTGATCAGCGCATAGACCAGCGCGATATCCACGAAATAGCCCTGCGCCGGCCAGTTGATCACGCCGAGCAGGGCGACCACGATGACCGTCTTGGTGCCCACGGTGTTCACCGCGAGCAGCCGGTCGTAGACCGTCGGCCCGGCAATCGCGCGGATCAGCACCAGCAGCGTGGCCACCAGCAGCGCGACGCCGGCACCCAGCACCATCCAGCTCGAATGGTGATGCGCATTGGCGAGCGGCAACAGAAGCGCCTGCATCATCCGGTCACCTCCAGCTTCGCGACGCGGTTGTGCATGTCGGCCGACTGCAGCCCGGCGATCGGCGCCTCGGCGATCGCGTGCACCAGCAGCGTGCCCTCACCGGTGTCCACCGTCACGGTGCCCGGCGTGAGCGTGATCGAGTTGGCGTAGACGACGACGCCGAGGTCGGTCTTGAGCGTGTGCGGGATCGTCACCATCCGCGGCGCAATCGGCCGCGACGGATGCCAGACGCGCCAGGCGACATCAATGTTGGAGAGCACGATCTGCCAGCACAGCCACGGAATGTAGAGCCAGGCGCGCAGCATCATCGCCACCGGATGCCCCTCGCGGTCGACGATGCCCTTCTTGACGCAGATGCGGGTGACCAGCGCGCAGCAGACCACGCCGGCCCACGTCAGGTACGGGTGCGAGAAGCCGTGGAACATGTCGCCGGACAGCAGCAACCAGAACGCCATCAGCGACACGAACAGCGAGATGGAGAGGAACATGGGCGTTGCCGAGGACCGGCGGCGGCCGTCCGCGTGCGCGTGAACCACCGTGCAGGTGGGCCTCGCGTTGCCAGATGGCCAGCGACCGGGCCGGGGGTGGCGGCGTGTAGCGGGAGGGCGCGGAGCGGTGGCTCCGACACGGGTTACGTGCGTCGCCGGCTCCGGTTCGGACGAACGGGCGAAACCGTAGATTCGCCGTCGTGGGCGGTCAACAGAATCCGCCCCGCGCTACCGCCCCGGCTGGCCCCACAGCTCGGCCAGCAGTTTCGCCATGTCCGGGTCGTGGGCGGTCAGCTCGGCGCGCACGAACGGGTAGAAGTCGTTGGTCATCAACCACGCCTCGCTGCTCTCGGCGAAGTACTCCATGCGGTCGGTCATGGCGTACGCGCGTTGCATGCGGCCGGACACGTGCAGCACCTCGTTGTAGCGGCCGGACGCGACCATGCGGTCGTACTGCTCGCGCAGCTTCGCGTTGTCGAAGCCGTCGGGCAGCACGCGGTGGTGGTAGCCGTGGGCCAGCTCGTGCATCAGCATGGCGGGCTGCTGCAGCGACCAGTCGATGAAGTGGTCGGTGTTGCCGATCTCGACGCAGCGGACCTTGTGCGGGTCGACGCCGCGATCGCGCAGCCACGCGGGGTTCGGGTGGTAGCAGGCGCAGATGCAGTGCGGCACGGACCGCTCGACCCAGATGCGGATCTCGCGCAGGCGGGCCAGCGCGGCGGCCGGCACACGACGCGAGACCGCGAACAGCTGCGACCCGATCTCCTTGCGCACGGCCGTCCAGTGCTCGACGTCGGCGGTGACGGCGTGCTCGACGGTGACCGTCCAGCCCTCGATGTCGACGTCGGTGTAGGTGCGAGCCGGCGCTGCGGCGGCGTTGTCGGCTGGCGCGTTGTCGGCAGCAGCGTTGTCGGCCGCCGCGTTGTCCTGCGCGCGCAGGCTGATCATCAGGCTGCCCGGCAGCACCAACAGCACCACCACCAATGCGGCGCGAACGAGTGGATTCATGGCGAGGTGCCTCGGTTCGGTCAGAGCCACGGAGTGAGTCGTCCGGTGCGCGACTGATAGTAGCGCCATGCCTCGCCGAACTCGCCGAGCATCATCGCCTCCTCGCGCGGAATGCGCGTGATCAGCATGCCGGTCATCAGCGCGAGCGCCGTCAGCCCGGCCACGGCGTTGGCAATCAGCATCGCTTGCGCCACGCACCACAACAGATGCGCGGTGTACATCGGGTGGCGCATGCGCCGGTACACGCCGCTCGTCACCAAGCTGTGGTCGGCCTGCAACTCGATCTTCGCGGACCAGTGGCGGCCGAGGTCGGCGTGGGACCGGTGCAGCAGCCAGATCGCCAGCGCGAACAGCACGCAGCCCGCGATGCCCACCACCGGCGGCACCGGGCCGGAGTAGTCGGCAAACGCCAGCACTCCGGTGAACAGGTGCAGCACCGGCAACACGCTGGCGGCCACGCCCCAGCCGAGCAGGCAGATCAGCTCGACCAGCGGTGTGCCGCGCAGGTTGGCCCGATGGCCGGAGCGTCGTTCGCCGATCTTGCGCACGACGATGGCCACGAGCAGTCCGCCGAGGTACAGCCAGTCGAAGGTGCGGTCGGGCACAGCGTCGTCCGCGAGGCGGCTCGGGGAGGGTCGTCGTCGACATGCGTTGTCCGACGATGCGGTCGCGTGTCAACCACCTGCCGCTCACACCGGCTCCATCGGCCGATGCGGCCCGGCCGGAAGCGTGACACGAATCGCATCGCCGGGCTTCACGTCGCCACCTTCGATGACGATGGCCATCACGCCGGCCAGACGTTGCACGGTATCGCCGGTCTCGATGCGCAGGCGGTCTTTCAGCCCCTTGTGCAGGCCATTGAGTTGCCCGCACGGGTTGCGCAGCCCGGTGAGCTCGACGACGGCCGTCGCGCCGAGTTGCAGACGCGTGCCGGTCGGTAGTGCGAGCAGATCGACACCGCGAGTCAGCACGTTCTCGCCCATCGCGCCCGGCTGCACCAGGTCGAACCCGTCGGCGCGCAGGGCATCGTGAAGCTCGGCGTGCACGAGATGCACCTGCCGCAGGTTGGGTTGCGTCGGGTCCTGCTTCACTCGCGAGCGATGCTTCACGGTCTCGCCCATGTGCGCGTCGCCCTCCACGCCGAGCCCCGCCAGCAGCCGGATCTCCGGCTGTGTGGTCTTGCTGAAGGTGTGCGTGGAGCTGCGACTGACGGCGACGACGGTGCTCATCGGCGTGGACCTCCCGGTGCGGTGAGCGTGCAGTACAGCATCAGCTTCAGAGGGGCACCACCACTCGCTCGAACAGCAGCTGTCGACCGCGCGCATCGTGTTCGTACTCGCCGACGTGCCGGAAGCCGATTGCCACGGCCAGGCCCTGCGAGGCGGCGTTGTCCGGCGCAATCGACAGGCGGAAGCTGCACACGCCATGCACGCGGGTGGCCCAGTCCATCAATGCGTGCGAGGCCTCGCGAGCGACACCGGTGCGACGGAACGCGGGCGCCACGGTGAAGCCGAACTCGACGACGCCCGGCCGCTCGCCGTCCGACGGGTGCATGCCGGGCGGCTCGTGGAAGCCGATGTTGCCGAGCACCTGCTGGTCGTCACGCCGGATGATGCTGCGCAACGACCACTCGGCCAGACCCGGCACCGCCAGCACGCGCATGATCCGAGCGCGCAGCCAGTCGTGCGGGCCGATCACATCCCACTCGTCCGGCAGCCGCACCGACTCCAGCGCCGCCGCGTCGGCCGTGCGCCGATCGTAGAGCGCCTGCATGAATGCTGCCGTCATCGGCCGCAGCTCGAGGTGGTCGGTGAAGATCATCGCGGAGAATCACCAATCGATCAGCTGCGGCATGATCGTGCCGGCCTTGTCGTGGAACGCGAAGTCGAAGCTGCTCGACATCTCCGTCGGCTCGAGGTTCACCTCGATGACCTTCGCGCCGCGCTGGCGGGCCAGTGGCGCATACATCGCCGCCGGGTAGACCACGGCCGAGGTGCCGACCACGAGGAACACATCGCACTCGCGCGACGCCGTGTCAGCCGCGCGCAGGTTGACCTCGTCGAGCATCTCGCCGAACCAGACCACATGCGGGCGGATGATGCCGCGGCAACCGTCAACGCCGCAGCGCGGCATCTCGTCGTCGCTGTACTCGCGGCGCTGGCCCTCGCCTTCGGGGCCGTCGTTGCCGTCGAACGCGGGCGCGATCGGTCGGTCGCGGTTCTCGCGCACGTTGTGGCAACGCGTGCAGCGCGTCAGCCAGATCGAGCCGTGCAGTCGCGTGATGGTCTGCGACCCGGCCGCGATGTGCAGGTCGTCGATGTTCTGCGTGATCAGATGGAAGCCGCGACCGTCGGCCACAGTGCGGCGCTCGAGCTCGGCCAGCGCATGATGCGCGGCGTTGGGCTGCTTGTCGGCCATCACGCTGCGACGGTAGTTGTAGAACTCCCACACGAGGCCGGGCTGCTTCGCCCAGCGGCGCGGAGTGGCCACCTCGGGGCCTTCCTCGCCGCGCCACAGGCCGCCGCTGGTGATGCCGCGGAACGTGGGTACGCCGGACTCGGCCGAGACACCGGCGCCGGACATGACGGCGATGTATTTCGCGTTGCGCAGCAGATCGCGCGCGGCGGCTATGGCAGCGGGGTCCGTCATCGGGTCTTTCCTGTCCTGGTGTGAGTTCGGACGGAGGGGCACACATAGTAGTCCCTTGCCCTTGCCCTTGCCCGCGTGAACAAGAGCCGCGACCGCCAGGGAGCGGGCCTGGAGGGCCGGTCGATCACGAATCCGCCGCACGCTGCAACGAGAAGGAAGGAAGGAAGAGGATTGGACACAGAGGACACAGAGGACACAGAGGAGGAACCTGTGACCCTCCCTGTTTCCTCCGTGTCCTCTGCGCCCTCTGTGTCCAATTCTCTTTCGTTGTACCGCGGCAAGCTGACCAACGCCGATCGGTGAATCAGGGTGGCTTGCATGAGTCAGAGTCGCGCACGAAGCGAGCGGCACCGGTGTGTTTGCTGCGGCGAGCGCGCCAGGCTGACTGTGGCCGCTTGCTGCGCGCGCGGCTCTGTCGTCGCCACTCCACTACTCGCCAAGCTGCACGCACACGTTCTTGGGCTCGGTGAAGAAGCGCAGCGCCTCGTCGCCACCCTCACGGCCGACCCCGCTCTGGCGCATGCCGCCGAACGGCACGCGCAGGTCGCGCAGCATCCAGCAGTTCACCCACACGGTGCCGGCGTCGATCCGCGCGGCCACGCGGTGCGCCCGCGTCAGGTCGCGCGTCCACACCGATGCCGCCAACCCGTACGGCGTGTCGTTGGCCGCGGCGATCGCCTCGTCCTCGGTGTCGAACGGAATCACCGACGCGACCGGCCCGAAGATCTCCTCGCGGTTCGTCCGGCACGCCTGCGGCAAACCGGTGATCACCGTCGGCGACAGGTAGAACCCGTTGGCGACATGCGCCGGCAGACCCTCGGGGCGCGAGCCGCCGCAGGCGATGGTGCCGCCTTCTTCCTGCGCGAGCTTGATGTAGTAGCTGACCTTCTCGAGCTGCGCGCGCGACACCAGCGCGCCCATGCGCGTCGCCTCGTCCATCGGATCGCCGACGCGGATCTTCTTCACGTCGGCCACGAAGCGCTCGACGAACTGGCTGTAGATCTTGCGCTCGACCAGGATGCGCGAGCCGCAGAGGCAGATCTGCCCCTGGTTGGAGAAGGCCGCGCGCTTCGTCTCCCTCAGCGTGCGGTCGAGGTCGCAGTCGGCGAAGATGACGGTCGGGTTCTTGCCGCCGAGCTCGAGGCTGATCTTCTTGAACATCGGCCCGGCCACGCGCTGGATCTCGGCGCCGGTCGCGGTGCCGCCGGTGAAGGTGATCGTGGGCACGCCGGGATGCGCCGTGATCGCCGCGCCGGCGCGCGCGCCATGGCCATGCACAATGTTGAACACGCCCGGCGGGAAGCCGGCCTCGTTGATCAGCTCGCTCATCATCCAGGCTGACAATGGCGTGACTTCCGAGGGCTTGCCGACCACGGTGTTGCCGGTGGCGAGTGCCGGCGCGACCTTCCAGCTGAACAGGTACAGCGGCAGGTTCCAGGGCGAGATGCAGCCGGCCACGCCGCGCGGCGCGCGCAGCGTGTAGTTGAGCGCCTTGCCGTCGGTGTCGTGCAGGTCGGAGCGCGTGTGCAGGATGGCCGTGGCGAAGAACCGGAAGTTCGTCGCGGCGCGCGGGATGTCCACGCTCTTCGCGAGCCACAACGGCTTGCCGGTGTCGCGCGATTCGGCCTCGGCCAGGCGATCGAGGTTGGCGTCGATCAGCCCGGCCAGGCGCAGCAGCAGTTGCGAGCGATCGGCGGCGGGCATGGCGGCCCAGGCCGGGAAGGCGCGCTGCGCCGCTTCCACGGCCGCGTTGATGTCGTCGGCGCCGCTGTCGGGCACCCGGGCAAACACCTCGCCGGTCGCGGGGTTCACGTCGTCGAGCCACGCGTCGCCGGCCGGGTCGACCATGCGTCCGTCGATCAGATTCTGGATGCGGATCATCGCTGAATGGTGGTTTGCGCGGCGCGACACGGCTGCGGTCATCATACCGCGGACCGGCCAGCTGCGCTTCGCCTGCGCACGCACTCCGTGCCGCCGATCAGTCGATCAGTCGAGGTCGAAGTCCAGCTGGCCCGGCGCATCGCGCGCCAGATCAATCGTGCTCTCGGTGATCACGTCGCGTCGGTTGCGGAACACGCGCAGCACATACCGGCCGGGCGCCAGGCCGTGCACGCTGTACTTGCCGGTCGCCGGGTCGTACCAGATCGTCGGCGCATCGCCACCACTGCCCATGCCGAAGGGCTCCGGCGGCTCGAGGCTGCCAGCGAAGCGCTCACCGTCGGTAAGGCGCTCGACCTGCAGGTACCCGCTGTCCGGGTGCGTGCCGTCGCGCCGCGTAATCGTGCCGCTCAGCGAGGAGAGCTTCTGCAGGCGCAGCTCGACGTTGCCGCTGTCGCCGACCACCACCTCCGCGCTCGCCGAGAGGTAGCCGCGTGCCGACGCGTAGAGCATGTACGGGCCCTCGGCCAGGCCACGCACCACAAACCGGCCGTCGGGCATCACGGTCGCCACCGATGTCATCTGCTCCCAGTCCTTCCACTCGTGGTCGGGCGTCGCGCCGCGTCGACCCGGCCGGCTCGCGTGCATGGTCACGTCCGCCACCGGCTGGCCAGCGTCGTCCAGGACGTTGCCGCGGACCTCGCCCCACGCACGGAGGTGGATGTCGACGCGCTGCTCCTGGCCGTTGGCGAGCGTGAAGTCGGCGCGCTGCGGCTGGTAGCCGGCGGCCACCACCACCATCCGCACCGGCGTGTCGGCCGGCAGCGCGGCCAGCTCGAAGCGGCCGTCGTCGGCCGTCGTTGCGCTCCGTATCCACTGGTTCTTGTAGGTGGGGTGCGGCGAGTCGGGCCGCAGTGCCACGACCTGCGCACCGGCCAGCGGCGCGCCATCCGGCCCGCTGACCTGACCGACAATGGAGGCTGCTGCGCCGAAGCGGATCTCCACCGCGCGCGTCTCGCCATCGTTCAGGCCGGTCACGTCGATGCTGCTCGGCGCGGCACCGGGCAGCGTCGCCGTGATCCGCCAGTCGCCGGCCGGCAGCCCGCACAGGCGATAGCAACGCACCGCGCCATCGACGGGCGGCTCGTAAGGCTGGTCCGGCGCCCGGCCGGGTGGCACGTTGCGATGCAGCACCACGTCGCCGAAGATGCCGCCGTTCTCGTAGCGCACGCTTTCGGTCCAGCGCGGGTCGAGTTGCAGCACCTGATCCGTGCCGGGCAGCGCGTGCAGGGCCTCGTCGACGGTGGCGTACCAGGCCCATCCGAGGTCGCCGGCTGGCTGCGCTGACGCATAGTGCGACCCGTCGCGAGGCTGCGTGGGCGGCGTGATGGCGCTGGTCGCACGCGCAACCAGTCCGACGCCGTCGCCGGGCGCCAGCGGTTCGCCGTCGGGCCGCCAGACCGTGGCGACGATCATCGCCAGCCGGTCCACGGTCAGCTGCAGCACGTTGCCGTCGGCGACGTCGGCGGTCTTCACACGGTCGAGCCGCCGGCGGTAGCCGCGCGCTTCGGTGAGCACGAACACGCGCGTGGGTGCACCGGCGGTCGGCACCGCCGCGATCGCGAAGTGGCCCTCGGGGTCGGTCGTGGCCGCGGCGTACCAGGCGTTCATCTCCGGCTCGAGCGTGTGATAGCTGACGCCCATCGAGATCGACTGGCGCACCGCGGCGGGCGCGATCACCACGCGTGCGAACGGCACGCCGGTGCCAGTCTGGTCGATCACGCGGCCGCGCACCGTCAGCGCGCGACCCAGTTCGATCGTCACGTCGTTCGGCGCGTCGGCGGCCGGCGTGAGGTTGTAGCGGACCTCCGCCTTCCATCCGGTGCGAACCACCAGCAGGTGGTGATAGCGCCCGGCCGCCACCGGCAGCAGTGCGATGCCCTGCTCGTCGGTCGTGGCGACGGCCGCGTCGGGCTGCTCGCCGGTCGACTCCTGGACCGCCAGCGTCTCGTAGTCGGGCAGCCCCCCGGCCTGCGAGTCGGCGTCGAACTCCGCGCTGTACCACACGCGCACGCTGGCACCGGCGATCGGCTCGCCGCTCGTCGTGATCACGCGCACGCGCAGCTTGCCGGTGAGGCCGGTGAGGTCGGTGAGGCCGGGTGCCGGGTCAGCGGCCTCGTTCGCCGCCGGCGGCGCTGGCGCTGGTGTCGGATCAGGCGCTGGCGTCGACGCCGGATTGGTGTTGTCGGCGGCGGGTGGTGGGTCGTCGTCGTGCGTCGCAGCGGGTTGCGGATGCGCGGCCGGTTCGTCGTCGTTGATCGCCACCGGCCGGTTCGTGGCAGCCAACGGCTGGAATACGTTCAGCACTACCAGCAGCGCGCCAACGAGCAGCAGCACCAGCAGCAGCACGATGATCGAGACTCGTTGTGGCATGGGATGGGCAGGCTCTGGCAGGCGGGTGGACGCGGGAATCACGACAATAATGTGGTGCGCGTCACCGGGCATCGGCATTCCGGTGGCGGGCGGCCGAACGCGGAATGGTCGCGCTCCGCTGCACGTTGTAGACTCACATCCTTGCCGGATTGCCACCGGCCCACGTCCCCCGCACCATTCCGCACTCGCCATGGCCATTCCGATTTCGCAGGCCGCCAAGGTCGGCTGGTACGTCCTCAAGAACCGCATGATGGGCAAGAAGCGGTATCCGCTCGTCCTCATGCTCGAGCCGCTGTACCGCTGCAATCTGGCGTGCAAGGGCTGCGGCAAGATCCAGCACCCGATGGAGATCCTGCGCCAGCACCTCTCCGTCGAGCAGTGCCTGCAGGCTGCGCGCGAGTGCCCGGCCCCGGTTGTCTCCATCGCCGGCGGCGAGCCGCTGATCCACCCGGACATCGAGGCGATCACCGACGGCCTGCTGAAGATGGGCCGGCTCATCTATCTCTGCACCAACGGCCTGCCGTTGAAGAAGAAGATGGACGCGTTCAAGCCGCACAAGAACCTGACCTTCAGCCTGCACCTCGACGGCATGCGCGAGACGCACGACCGCTCGGTCTGCAAGGACGGCGTGTTCGACGAGGTCATCGACTACATCAAGGAGCTGAAGAAGCGCGGCTTCCGCGTCAGCACCAACACCACCATCTTCGACGACCACACCGTTGAAGAGGTGCGCGAGATGCTCGACCTGCTGACCGACCTCGGCGTGGACAACTGCATGCTCTCGCCCGGCTACGCGTACGAGAAGGCGCCGGACCAGGCGCACTTCCTGCGCCGCGAGAAGACGCGGCAGTACTTCCGCGCTCTGTTCGACAAGCCGTCGCGCAAGTGGCCGATCAACCACTCGCGGTTCTACCTCGAGTTCCTGATGGGCAACCGCGACTACAAGTGCACGCCGTGGGGCAACCCGTGCCGCAGCGTGCTCGGCTGGCAGCGGCCGTGCTACCTGTTCACGACCGAGCTGGAGAAGCCGTACGCCGAGACGTTCAAGGAGTTGATGGACGACACCGACTGGGACCTCTACGGCACCGGCAATCACGAGAAGTGCGCGAACTGCATGGCGCACTGCGGCTACGAGGCCAGCGCGGTGAGCGACACCGTGCGCCACCCGGTGAACATGATCATCGGCGGCCGCCCCGGCATCCCGAAGCCCTCGAAGAAGCTGCTGGCGCGCGACCGCGAGCTGGCCGCGGCGGCCGCGGCGAACGGTGGCGAAAAGCCGGCGAAGGCCGAGGGTGCGAGCGCGAATGCGCCGGCATGTGCCGGTGGCCCGGTGCAGAAAAGCCCGTTCTAGTCGTTGAGCCGCGAGCGAGTGCGGGTTCCGTGGTCTGGGACGGAAGTCCCCGGGTCTGGAGTCGGGACGCACGACCGACGCACCGACGCACCGACGCACCGACGCACCGACGCACCGACGCACCGACGCACCAACGCACCGACGCACCGACGCACCGACGCACCGGCGCACCGAAGCAACCGGCGGGTCGGGCGGATGGTTCCGGAAGCAGACTCCGGGGACTCCCGTCCCCGGCTCGCCTCGGACCAGCGAGTCAACAGCGAGTTCGACGACGACGACGACGACGACGTAATCACCATGCCGCGAGCGTGGCGGAATTGGCAGACGCGCAAGATTTAGGTTCTTGTGGGCTAACACCCGTGGGGGTTCGATTCCCCCCGCTCGCATCGCACGATCACAACCCGACTCAGCGGCCGCCCCACGGGAAGCCGCGGATGTTCTGCAGCGCGCCGCCGATCTGGTTGACGCGGGCCGGGTCGGGCAACTGCCCGAAGATCATCAACTCGCTGAGCTCACCGCGGAAGAAGTCGGCGTGCGCACTGCCGAGCTTCATCACACCCACCCGGCAGTTCGTCAGCGTCGTCGGCCCGACCTCGATGTCGGCGCCGAGCACCACCGGCAGGCCATTCACCCACGCCGTCGCCTTGCTGCGATGGATCACGGCGCCGATCATGTTCACGCCGTCGCCGACAATCCCGCCAGCCGGGCACTTGAGCTGGCCGGCGTCGTCGCGCACCTGCACCTTCAACTGGTTGGCGACCTCGCCGCTGCCGGTGCGGTTGGTGGCGCGCACCTGGCAGAACGGCGTGGACGAGCCGTCGTTGCCCCAGGCGATCACCGTGCCACGGTCATCGCGATCGTCGCGGTGGATCACCCCGAACACGCCGACCGACTGCCCGGCACCGATCAACGACACGATCGCCTCGGGCACAGCCCAGTACTGCGTGCGGCCATCGAAGCGCCCGCTCGGCAGCCCGTTGATGCCCGCCGGCGAGTACATCGGCCCGCTGCCGTTGATCTCGTAGAGGTCGTGGCCGTTGCCGGTCTGATCGTAGAGCTTCACCACCGTGATCGTGCCGCCGTCGGCCGTCCAGGCGTCCACGGCGTCGGTGTCCAGGAAGTCGCCGCCGGAAGCGAAGCCGAAGTCGCGCTCCGCACCGTCGCTCGATCGACACAGCCGGAACAGCGGCCCGGTGTAGGTGCCGACCATACGCAGGCCCATCGAATAGCAGGCGGTGACCATGGCGTGGTGTGGAGCGGTGATGGCGGATGTGAGCGCCGGATGAGACGGCTTCCCTACACCAGCCCCGGCTGATCGTCAATTCGCCGCGACCCGGCCCGCCACGCGGATTCCGGCGGTGTACCTCGCCTGGCGCCGGACGGGAACCGGACCGGAACGAACACCACGCGCGGATGCTCAGGCCGGCAGCACATCCAGCAACAGGCCCTCGATCGTCAGGCCCGGGCCGAACCCCAGCGCCACCAGCGGCACACGACTCGCCCCCGCAGGCGCCTTTGCCGCGGCCGACGGCAGGTCGCGCTCGAGCAGGAAGCCGAGCGTCGCGCTCGACATGTTGCCGTACTGCGAAAGCACCTCGCGCGCACTCGCGACCGCGTCCGCCGGCAACTCCAGCGCGCGCGCGATCGCATCGATGATGCGCACGCCGCCGGGATGCACCGCCCACTGCACCACCTGCGCCGCCGTCAAGCCGACCGGCTCGAGCAACGCTGCGACAAACCCGGGCGCGCCGGCATGCAGCGTGTGCGGCACATCCGACGACAGCGTCATGTGAAAGCCGTGATTGCCGATCCGCCAGCTCATCTGATCGAGGCTGTCGTCATCGACCCGGCTGCACGCACGGCGCACGTCGGCCAGGCCCTTCGGGTACGCGTCGGCTGCGCCGAAGAGCATCGCGCACGCGCCGTCGGCGAACAGCGTGTTGGCGACAATCGCGTCGGCGGCCGGGTCGATCTGGAAGTGCAACGAGCACAGTTCGACGCAGACCACGAGCACCACGGCCGACGCGTCGGACTGCACGATATGCGACGCGGTGCGCACCGCGTTGAAGGCCGCGTGGCAGCCCATGAAGCCGATCAGCGTGCGCTGCACGTCGGGGCGCAGGCCGAGCGCGCGGATCAGCTGGATGTCGGGGCCGGGTGCGAAGAAGCCGGTGCAGGTGACGAACACGATGTGCGTGACGTCGGGCGGCGCCACGTTCATCGCGCGGGCACGCTCCAGCGCCTTGCGGGCCGCGTCGAGTGCGAGCGGAACCGACTCGCGTTCGTAGACCGCCATGCGCTGCGCCGTCGTGGGGAACGGCTTCAGGTCGGCGCTCGGCGGATAGAAGCGGAACTCGGCCGGGTCGGTCTGCGCGTAGTCGGTGACAACGCTGTGCCGCTGGTCGATGCCGGCGCGGTCGGCAATCATGTGCAGCGCGCGCACCGAGCGTTCGCGCTCCGGCGACCCGAGCCCGGCTTCGTAGGCGCGCACGAAGAACCCGGTGACGACCGACTGCGGCGCCGCCTGTGACGGGACGGCGGATGCAACCGCGAGCAGCCGGGCGAGGCTCATGCAGGTCGGGGGAAGGCGCGTGCGAGTGCGGCAGCATCAGAGGCAACAGGCGACAGCAGCGCGTTATGCCAGAAATCGCGGCGTGTGGTGCAGGCTTCCAGCCTGCACCACAGGAAGGGACAACGGGAACAATGGTCCGGCACACTACTGATGAGCATACCAGTGGGGGCGTTGTTCCACGCGACAGGTTTCGCCGCCTCACCAGCGCAGCGGGCCGTGCGTCGGATCGAAGAACCACCGGTATGCCTCACGGTGGGGTGACGTGCCGGGCGAGAACTCGTCAACCTCGCCTTCGGCCAGCACATCGAGATCGAACACGACCACCAACTGGCGGGAGGAGGCCACGGCCAACTGCGACCCATCCACCGCGATGTCGATCCCTGTCACCGACTTGCCCGGGGCGGTGTGGCGCCAGAGGTGCCGCCCGTCCAGCGAGATCCCGGTGATGGTCGAGTCGTGGCCGGCCAGGATGAAGTCGTCACGGTGAGGTACTGCGAAGCCCGGCTTCCCGAACTCGTCGTAGCAGACCACGCCGGGAGGCAACTCGCCGCCGAGTTCACGCAGCCCTTCAGTCGGTGGGACGAACCGCCCCGGCGCGAACTGATCCAGGGAGCCCACCTCGACCCCGTACATGGTCCCGGAGTAGACACGCGAGCCGTTGAACGCCAGCACCCGGCCGTCCGCGCTGAACCCACCAGGACCGGACCCGATACCGAACCACCAGCCGAGTTCGGCCGCCAGGCGGGCCGGTTCGCCTCGGTAGATGCGCCGCGTGCCGTAGGTGGTGATCGCCAGCAGGTCGTCGTCGGGCGACAGTGCGACTTTCGGGCCGAACGCGCCACCCTCGCCGTCGATGAGTTCGACTCCGCGGCCCCCGAGCCTGGTGACGGACTGCAACGCCACCACAATCACGCGCCGGCCATCTCGGCAGGGGATGAGGTCGATCACGGTGTCTTCCAGCCGCCCGTCGTCGCCAGCCCGACCTTGCGGGTGGTACGGCTGCGGCCACGCATGCCACGCCACCACCTCACCGAACGCGGACTGGATCTCGATGCCAGAATCGCGGCCGACGGCCAGGTATCGGTGGTCGGTAGAGCGCCCCAGTGCCACGATGCCGGGCAGGTCCTCCACGCGGTCGGAGTTGATGGCCACCCAGCGCAGCTGGTCTGGTTTGCGCAAGCTGCCGAGTTGCACAGCGATCCTGCCGTCCGGCAACCACACCAACCGCTGCGGTCCGTTCTCCGGCGTCGCCTCCCGCATGAACGGGAACACCATCGCCACATGCGGCGGCACCTCCCGCCGGAACTCGGCGACGGCCCCAGTGCGGTTCGCTTCAAGCCATGCCTCCTGAACCGTCCGCGCCAGGTTCTCGTCTTCCCACGGAAGCAACGCGAGCGGCTCGCCCTCGTTCTCCATCTGCTCTCGCTCATCGTCGGGGAGATTGACCGCCGCCCAACGACGCCGCTGCGCTGCCGAGTACCGGCGCGTCAGGTCGCGCCACTCTTCACGCTGCCGTTGATCCACAAGGCACCTCGACGGGCTGCAGGCGGCTGCTGCCTCCACCAACGATCAGAATGGTGCTCGCATCCCTGTTCCCGCGTTGAAGGCCGCGTGGCAGCCCATGAAGCCGATCAGCGTGCGCTGCACGTCGGAACGCAGGCCGAGCGCGCGGATCAGCTGGATGTCGGGGCCGGGTGCGAAGAAGCCGGTGCAGGTGACGAACACGATGTGCGTGACGTCGGGCGGCGCCACGTTCATCGCGCGGGCACGCTCCAGCGCCTTGCGGGCCGCGTCGAGTGCGAGCGGAACCGACTCGCGTTCGTAGACCGCCATGCGCTGCGCCGTCGTGGGGAACGGCTTCAGGTCGGCGCTCGGCGGATAGAAGCGGAACTCGGCCGGGTCGGTCTGCGCGTAGTCGGTGACAACGCTGTGCCGCTGGTCGATGCCGGCGCGGTCGGCAATCATGTGCAGCGCGCGCACCGAGCGTTCGCGCTCCGGCGACCCGAGCCCGGCTTCGTAGGCGCGCACGAAGAACCCGGTGACGACCGACTGCGGCGCCGCCTGTGACGGGACGGCGGATGCAACCGCGAGCAGCCGGGCGAGGCTCATGCAGGTCGGGGGAAGGCGCGTGCGAGTGCGGCAGCATCAGAGGCAACAGGCGACAGCAGCGCGTTATGCCAGAAATCGCGGCGTGTGGTGCAGGCTTCCAGCCTGCACCACAGGAAGAAGCAGGCTGGAAGCCTGCACCAC
>JBFWQT010000040.1:0-22991 GCA_050249295.1 Planctomycetota bacterium | reverse complement strand
CACTCTGTCCCTACACGTCGCTCTCCCGATCTGAGCCTGATCCGACGCCAGTTGACCCGACGCCGGTCGAACCTGATCCGACGCCGGTTGACCCGACTCCGTTTGAGCCTGATCCGATGCCGGTTGACCCGACACCGGTCGAGCCTGATCCGACGCCGGTTGAGCCCGACCCGACGCCGGTTGAGCCGGATCCCGCTCCCTCCAGGGAGCTGCGCGTCCTGCTCATCGACAGCGATTCGCGATACGAGACCGACTACCTGCTCGCCGCGCTCGACGCGGCACCGCTGATCCACTACCACGCGTGGCTCGATTCCGGCGACGGCTCGGCGCCCACCTCGCGCACCGACAGCGGTGAGCCGTTGACCGCCATGCCGCCCGCCGAGAGCGACGCCGACCGCGCGGCCTTCGCGGCCAACTGGGATGTGGTGATCCTCGGCGACGTGCCGCGCTACCGCCTCGGCGAGCCGTTCCTGGAGATGCTGCGCAGCTTTGTCGTCGAACACGGCAAGTCGCTGATCCTGCTCGCCGGCTCGCGCCGCTACATGCGCGCGCTGTCGGGTTCGCCGATCGAGGACGTGCTGCCGGTGACGATCACGTCGGCCTCGCGTGTCGCGCCGCCGCTGCCCGGCGTGGTGCGCCACTGGCAACTCACCGCCGCCGGTCGCGCCGCCGACGCGTTGCGCCTGGTGCCCGACGAGGGTGAGAACGCCACGCTGTGGCAGGAGACGTTCAGCGGCTTCACGTGGTTCCTGCCGGTGGACGGGCCGAAGCCTGGCGCGAACGTGCTGATCGAGCATCCGCTGAAGGTTGCCGCGCCGCGCAACGGCGAGACCGTGGAAGAGCCGGTCACCGGGCCCAGCGGCGGCGCGTGGCCGCTGATGGTGCAGATGGACGCTGGCAAGGGCCACTCGCTGTTCATCGGCAGCGACGAGTTCTGGTACATGCGCGGCGGCGACGGCAGTCGCCAGCATCACACTCGCATGTGGCTGCGCACGCTGCGCGCCGTGGCCGGGCAACAGGTGGACATCGACGGCGACCCGGCCGGGCCCGAAGACAACGGCGACAACAACGACAATGGTGACGGTGGCGGCGATTGACGCGGCCATCATCGGTGCCGGCCCCGCCGGAAGCGCGCTTGCCGCCGCCCTCGCGGCCGGTGGCTGGCGCGTTGCGCTGATCGAGAAAGAGCGCTTCCCGCGCGACAAGCTCTGCGGCGAGTTCCTCTCCGGCGAGTCGCAACACCTGCTCGCGCGCCTCGGCTGCCTGCCGCGACTGCTCGACCTGCAGCCGAACACGATCACACGCGCGCGCTTCACGGTGCCCGACGGCCGCGCGCTCGACCTGCCGTTGCCGGCCGCCGCGTTCGGCATCAGCCGGCTCGCGCTAGATGCGTTGCTCGCGCAGCATGCGGTGGCGTGTGGCGCGACGCTGCTCGATGGCCACACGGTGCGCGCGATCTTGCCCGACGTGCCCGACGTGCCCGACGTGCCCGGCGCAGGCGGCGTGACGCTGCGGCTGCACGATGAGTCGACGTTGCACGCGCCGCTGGTGATCGCCGCCTGGGGTCGGCACACACCGCTCGATCGCGAACTCGGCCGCCGGTTCATGGATGAGCCGCAGCCGTACGTCGGGTTCAAGCTGCACCACGCGGTGGCCGACGCCCCGGCGTTGCGCGACCTGCGGCCCTGCGTCGAGGTGCACACCTTCGACGGCGGCTACTGCGGCCTCAACTTCATCGAGACCGGCGACGTGAACGTGTGCATGCTATTGCAGCCGCGGGCGCTCGACCGTGTGGAAGGCACGCCCGACGCCGCGGCACTGCGCCGCATGCTGGCTGCAACGAGTGCGCCACTTGCCGCGCGACTCGACGCACTGACGCCGCGCGCGGGTCGACCGTTGGCGGTCGCGCGGGTGCCGTTCAATCGCAAGGAGGTGAGTGCGCACGGCGGACGGCTGCTGTTCATCGGCGACGCCGGCGGCGTGATCGCGCCGTTGTGCGGCGACGGTCAGGCGATGGCCCTGCAGTCGGCGGTAACGCTCGGCCGCCGGCTGTTGGCCCGCGCGACGCGGCCGCACGAGTGGCGCGCGGACGACTTCGTGGTGCTCGGCCGTCATCATGCGCAGGATCACGCGCGCCAGTTCCGGCTGCGGCTCGTGATCGGCAATGCGCTGCAGGCCGCGTTGTTCCGCCCGCGCGTGGCGACCGGCATGATCGGCCTGATGCGTCACATGCCGGGCCTGGCCGACTGGCTGGTCCGTGCCACGCGCGGCGCAAACTGAAGGATCGTTGATCAAGGCAGACGAACGCCACGCAGGAGGTTGAACATGACGCGCGATCCGCAACGAATCGAACCGGTGCTGGACTGCCTTCGGCGTGTGTGGGCGCAGTTTCCCGACCAACGGCTCACGCAGCTGATCCTCAATGCGTGCCGCGGTGCGACGCCGGCATGGCCGGACGTGTGGGAGGTGGAGGAGGATCGGCTGGTTGAAGGTCTGAAGCGGATGGTGCACCCGGAGCCGGGTGTGGTGACCTGGCTGCTGCGCCGGCAGGACGACAACGGGAACATGTTCGAGATCGGTCGCTACGCAACCCGGGAGGAAGCCGAGCAGGCGTGCCGCGAGTTCAACGCGCGCGGCCACAAGCAGCACTATTGGGTAGACGAGGAACGCGGCCGCAACGCGTGATCGGCTTACGCGCGCAGCCCGGCGATTACACATGCGAGCCGGGTTTGTAATGGGCGTACCCGTGCCCCACAGTCCAACCTTGAGTTCGAGCGCATGGCGGCCGCGGAGCATGCGATGCAACAGATACCTGGCAGCCTGCCGCCGCGCGGACGTTTGCCTTCCCGCACCACATTCGTGGAGTACCCGCGATCGACGATCCCGGCGGAAGGTCCGATCCGACCCGGGGGCGACATCGGCAGAGGCGAACGGCGGCGCCGTCACTACCGGCTGTGGCGCATGACTGGCACGGGCAATCCGACGCTCGTCATCCTGCGCGCCGCGGCCATCGCGCTGGGCGTCGGGATGCTTCTGGCCTGGAACTGGCTCTATGCGGTCATCGTCCCCACGTCCGGCTCGGCCGTCATCGCGGTGGTCGCGTCGGGCACAACGATCTGCGGGCTCGCGTACGGTGTGCTGCTGCTCGCGAAGGCGTGGCTGGTGAGACGCGCCACAGGCGTTGCCGCGTTCGCCCGTGCGCGCAAGGCGGGCCCCGACGGCCAGACGATCACTGCGCCGCTCGGTTCCAACGATTTGTTGCGGGCGCGCGAAGCCGCCGAAGTGCTCGCCGCGGTGCGCGTGGTCACGATGGTCGGGTGGTTGTTCGTCGCGGTGTTTGCGGCCGGCACGACCGCGCTGATGATCGCCCGGGGCGGCGTCTGGCTGGCGCTCTGGCTGGCGCTGCTGGCCGGAGCGAGTGTGACGGGCCTGGCGCGGCTGCTGGAATGGCGTGGCGGAAAGCGCGCCAACACAGTCAGGCGATCATCACCTTGAAGCAGCCAGGGCCGGCGATCATGCCCATCGCGTTCTGCGCGACGCCGTTGTGCCCGCTGGGGTCGCCCATGCGAACCGGCATCTTGCCCTGCGTCTTGACCTTCATGCTGCCCATCTTGAAGGTGCACTCGCCCTTGATCTTGGCCGAGATCATGCCGCCTCCCGCCGTGCCCGCCTCGTCGCCTGTGGAAACCGGAATCTTCGACGAGGTGGTGACGACCAGGCTGCCGCCGAACTTCACCTTGGTGGTCGTGCCGCTCGCCTGGTTGAGCATCGCGATGTTGACCATCGGCATCGGCATCCAGCCCGGAGGAGCCGGGGCCGGGCCTTTGACGACATCGGGGCCGTTGGCCGGGACAACTCCGCCCTGAGTGGTGATCGACAGGCCCATGGCGCGGCACAGCTGCGAGCGAATGCCCATGTTGTAGCGCGCCGCTGGCCAGAAGGCGAGCGGGACCGCGGCCACGCGTCGCGCAAGTCGTGGAAACCCTGGACCCCGGCGCGCGATCGGCCTACTTCCGACCATTGCCGCCCGCGCATCTGTTGTACCGGAGGTTCCGATGCCGACCGACTCCGCGCCGCTCAGCGACACTGCGTTCGTTCGCAAGGCCCGACTGCTCACCCGCGTGCCGCGCCTGATGTGGTGGAGCCTGCTTGGCACGGTCGTGGTCGCCGCGGCAATTGCCTTGCTGGTGACGTGGTTCACCGGCGTGCGCCGCTATCCGGTGCGCATTGCCGGCGGCCCCGAGGGCGGCACGTGGATCCGCCTGACGCAGTCGTTCCGCGACGTGCTGATGCGCGACCACGCGCGCACGCCGCTGATCGGCAACGTCCCGGAACCGCTCGTCACGCAAGGCAGCCGCGACAACCTGCGCCGACTGGTAATGGCGAGGTCGACTTTGCGCTGGTGCAGGCCGACACGACGCTCGAACCGGGCGACCCGTCGATCAGTGCGGTACGGCTTGTCGCGGTGCTGCACGAAAACGTGCTGCAGTTCGTCGTGCGCTCGCCGGAGGTGCGCAGCATTGATGATCTGCGCGACAAGCTGCTCTACCTCGGCCCGCCCGAGAGTGGCACGCGGCAACTGGCCGAGCGTGTGCTGACGCACTTCGGCCTGATCGTGGACGGCAAGCGCCAGTACCAGGAGCCGGCGGGCGAGGCGGCACCGACGGACTTCGACGGCTGCGCGGTGGCGCTGCGCGACGGACGGATTGATGCGGCGTGCTTCGCGTCGGGTCTGCCAACGCCGTGGGTGCGCGAGTGCTTCACCGAGTGTCCGACGTCGCACCTGCTGCCGCTCGGTACGTTCGGCGATGCGGGTTCGGCGCTGGAAGGCATTCGCATGGCGGCGCCGCCGCTGGACCCGGTGGCGGTGCCGGCGCGCACCTACGGTGATCGGCCGCTCGCACCGGTCGGCACGATCACGGTCGCCACGTTGTTCGTTGCGAACAAGGACGTGCCGGAGGATGTAGTGAAGGAGGTGACGCGGCAGTTGTTCGAGAATCGCAGCGCGCTGCTCAAGGCACACGCCGGTGCGGCGCGTTTCGCCGAACAGCCGGACGTGAATCGCACGCCGTACCCGTGGCATCCCGGCGCGTGGGCCCACTACCACCGCAACGCGCCGTCGTGGTTCGTGCAGTACTCGGAGACGCTGTCGTTCGGCCTGACGACGTTCGTGCTCGTCGGCTCCGGGCTGATCACGCTGCGCGGCATCATGCGGCGGCGGCGCAAGAACCGCATCGACGTGTACTACCTGGAACTGGAAAGCCTGGCCGACCGGCTGCAGAGCGCGGGCAACTCGTTGCCGGAGATCCGCACGGTGACGTCGCAGCTGCACGGCCTGCGACGCCGCGCGTACACCGAACTGGTGGCCGAGCAACTCGAAGCCGACGCGTCATTCGTGATCTTCCAGGACTACCTGCTGGCCGAGCTGGCAACGGCCGATCGGCATGCGCGGCAAGCCGGGAGTGATTCGCCCGCTGACTGACAGCGCCCGCCGGAGTGCGCGGCGGCGCTACTGCGGAGCCTTGAGCACGCCGAGCCGCTGGCATGCAGCGCGCGAGCCGTTGACCGCCTCCTCGCGCGTGGTGTGCACGCCGCGTTGGTGCGTGACCAGCGGCATCACGGTGCGCTCGCGGAACCACGCGTCATCGCCAGCCCGGCTGGCGCCCAGCGCCTCGGCCCGACGATGGAACTCGAACAACACCGCCAGACGCGCGCGCCGCGAGTCATCGTTGAGTGCGCCGCGCGACGCCGCCGCGCCGGTGAGGTGCACGTACCAGAGTCGCACCGGCTGCAGGTACGGATTGTCCACGCTCGCCGCGGTGATCGCCGCCAGCGCATCCTGCAGGAACGCCTGCTGGGCCGGCACGCGCACGGCCAGCCAGGCCGCCATCGCCTGGTTGCGACACTGCGTGTAGTCCACCGGCGTGCGGTTCATCCGGTCGGCAATCAACGGCGCGACATTGTCGGTGGTGGGCCGCAGGATCGCCGTCATCAACGCACCGCCGGCGCCCTCCCACAGACCGGGCTCGGGCGGCCACTGCCCGCGCAGGAGCAGCCAGCGTTCGATGAGTTGCACGAACCCCTCGAGCGCGTCCGGCCCCTGTTGCCCGGCCGATTGCAGCAGTGCGAGCAGCTGACTGCTGAACGCCGTCGCGTCGCGCCATCCGAGTTCCCACGCGGCGTCGAGCAGCAGGCAGTTGGTCAGCTCGGCGCGCTCGGCCTGCGCGGCCGGATCGGCGGGCTGCGGACCCTGCATCAGGCGCGACGCGAGGCCCTGCAGGATCGTTGCCGCCTCCTGACGACGGCCGGCGAGATGCGCGCGCGCCGCGGCCGACATCGTCTGCAGCGTGAGCGACGAGGGCAGTTCGCGCTGTCCACGCATCCACGTGTCGTGCGCCGACTGCCAGGCCGCGTCGCCCTCGGCGCCGCTGGCAAAGCGGCTGCGATCGGGTTCAACCATCGGCCACAATCGCACCGCGCCGCGCAGCTGGATCGAATGAATGATCATCTCGCTGCGCCAGTTGCCCTCGCCGAGCAATCCGAGCACGCGCCATCGCGTGCCGATCGACGGCATCGCCATGTAGTTGCGGCCGACGGTTGCCGGGTGCACGCCCAGTACATCGCCGGTCGTTGCGTCGGAGAGCGTCGTGCGATGCAGGCCGATGGACGGGACGAACTCGGCCTCGAGTCGCAGCTTGCGGCCGATCAGCGCGTCGAGCAGCGGCAGGCCGGGGAACTGCGGTTCGATCGCGTCGTCACGCAACTCGCCGCGCAGGTGGAAGCTCCACGACGTGCCGAACGAGATGCCGCCCGGCGACACCGCGAGTAGTCCGAAGCGATACCAGCTGTCCCAGAATCCGCCGGGGATCTCGAAATCGAACGCCATGCGCCAGGGGCCCTCGTCGACGATCACCGGCACGCCGCTGCAGACCAGCTCGCGACCGACAAGGCGCGCGCCGTCGCCGTCCGCCTGCACCGTCGGCACGTCCGACATGAGCGCCGTGCCGCCTGCGCCGAACAATCGGGCGCCCGACGTGCGCACCGTCCACGGCCCGTTGGCGCTGCCCGCCGCGCCGCCCGGGCCGGGCATCTGGCGGACCTGCGAGATGTCATTGGTGAGGAAGTGCTCGGCCAGCGAACCGGCCGGCTCGCCGTTGACGGTCACCTGCGTGCCGCGCACCTCGATGCCGCGCGCGGCGAAAATGCGCGCCGCCTCGCGCATCGGCAACAACTGCTCGCCGATGCGCGCGTGATCGAGGTCGGGCAACCAGCGATCGTTGAACCACGGCTCAAGCAGCGTGATCAACTGCTCCCACTGGCCGCTCTCGCGCAGGATCGTGGCGGCTGCGTCGAGCAACAGCGGCACCAGCGCCGACCGGACGGACAGGCCGCGCGCGAACTCGCCGACGCCGGCGATGTCGCCGCTGGCCTGCAGCGAGCGCAATTGCAGCCCGAGCAGTTGCAGTTCCACGGCCGGGTCGAGCGAGCCGGCGGCAAGTCGCTCCCGCAGGACGCTCGTGGCGGCCTGCGGACTGCCGAACGCAAGCAGCGTGGTGGCGAGCGTGACGACTTCGCTGCCGCGCGACTCGTCCGCGCCACGCGCCGGCGGACCTTCGCGCATCACCAGCTCCAGGTCGACATCGCGCAGCCGGCGCGCCAGGCCCGCGCCGGTCTGGCCGATCTCGAACGTAACGGGGTGCCACACCGTGCCGACGTGCCACTCGTGCGCGGCGATCGGATGTGCGAGGTCGGCGCCACGATAGAGCATCCAGCGGTTGCACGCCCAGCTGCCCCCGAGAACCGAGAGCATCGCAACCGGGTGGTTGATGTAGTGCGCCTCGCTCTCACCGAGGTCGCGCACGGTGGTGATGCTCACGCCCTCGCCGAGCCGGTTCCACTCGCCGACTGTCGTCCACGGAATCGGCAGTTCGTCGAGGTGCTCGTTGCGGTAGCGATAGAGGTGATGGCCCAGCGTGAAGGGCTGACCCATCGCATCGTACTGCCGGCGCTGCGACGAGTTGGCGTAGCCGTCGAGCACGAGCAGCGTTTCGGGCCCGCCGGTCACGGCCACCGACACGGCCTCGCCGGTGAGCAGGCTGTCGGTCTGCCGGTAGCGTCCGCGCGCGTCGAAGCGGAACACGACCGTGTTGTAGTGATTGAACCGCGTGCGCGAGACGACCAGCTCGCAGCGGCCATCGCGATCGAGGTCGGCGACCGTGACAGCCAGCACGAAGCTGCGCGCCTGCGGCTGCTCCAGGTCGGGCGTGCGCACCGGCACCGGCGCCGCGAACCGGCCGTCCGGCTGCTGCGACATCACCGCCACGTCGCCGGCGTACTCCCAACCAGACTCCAGGTTGGCGCCGACAATCACGTCGAGCCGGCCGTCGCCATCCATGTCGCCGCACGCAAACTTGGCGAACCAGCGGCCATCCAGTGGCTGGCAGAACGAGCCCCCGCCGGGCCGCCCGAGGTCGGGTGCCCACGCCAGCATGTTCGCGCCATTGACGACCAGTCGCGCGCCGAGCGACCACTTGCCGTCGGGCCGTCGTCCGACCGTCGAGTTGAGGATCGTGATCGTCGCGTCGGGTGCCGTGTTGAAGAGCGTCGAGTACGGCACACGCTGCACGATCGAGACGGCCGGCGGATCGAAGCCCGGGCCGGGAGTGGAGAACGTCGCGAGCTGCATCTCGTGCTCCTGGAGCGACCAGCCCATCCGCTCGTCGAGCGGCCACGGCGCCCAGCCGCCGCTGGTGGCGGGCCCGGCGATGCGGCGCGCGATGATCAGGCACTGCCGCGTGAGTTCGATCCACTCGTCGCGCTCGGCTGGTGGCCACGACTCCATCCACGTCGCGGCCTGCGGAAGCACGTTGCCGGCCGGATCGATCAGCTGCAGCAGGCAGCGCAGCGCCATTCGGTACGCCGGCACGTCGGGCGCGAACGGCGTGGCGTCGCCGACCGGCAGGCCGATCAGCGCGGTGGCGAGGCGCAGCAGCACGCGCGGACGCAGCGCGGGGGCGCGTTCGCCGAACACCGACCACGCGCGATGCAGTCGCAGGATCACGCTTTCGAGCATCGGCTTGCCGTTGATCCGGCCGAGTTCGCGCTCGGCGATCAGCAGGAAGCCGCGGCCGGTTGCCTCGGCGTCGGGCTGTGCGAGCCAGCCGCGCGAGACCCAGCTGACCATCTTCGCTTCGGCGTCGCGGAACGCATTCCACTGTGCGGTCGTCGGCGGGCGGTCGAACGCGGCCATGCGGCGGTCGGCGGTTGCGGCAGCGGCGCGCGCCAGCCAGAACGCGAAGTCGGCCACCGGCAGCGACGCGGCGGGCGCGCGTTGCAGCCACGGACGGAACCGCTCGAACGAGGCCTCGGCGAGCGCCGCGCTGCGCGGATTCCCGTCGGCTGCTGCCGCCACGTCGGGCGCGGGCAGGGCCTGCAGTTCGCTCAACGCCCAGCGTCGCAAGGCATCGTCGCGCATCGCCGTCGCGCGCCCGCGTGTGGCGCGCGCCAGGTCGAGCCAGTCCGGGTGATCGCTCTGCACCACGTCGTTGTCCGCGAGCGCGGCGAGTCGCCCGGCGTGTTCGGTCTCGAACGCGGCGACGCTCTCCACCACGCGCTGCCACTGCCCGGCCGACAGGTCCTGCTCGATGGTCGCGCTCGCAGCCACCGCGGCGTCGAGGCCGGCGCGCATGCGGTTGAGCACCTCGTCTCGCGCCTGCCCGGCCGCGATGAACGTCGCGACAATCCCGCCGGCTGCCATCAGCATCACCAGCGCGGCGACCAGCACGGTTACGCGGTTGCGCGCCACAAAGCGACGCGCGCGCTGCCACACCGAGTAGCGCACGGCGGCCACCATCCGGCCGTCGAGGTAATCGCCGACATCGCGCCGCAGCTCGGCCACCGAGCGGTAGCGCTGTGCTGGCCGTTTGGCCATCGCCTTGAGGACCACGGCCTCGAGCTCGGCCGGAACACGCACGCCATGCGGCGCGAGCTCCGCGTCGTTGGCCACGCGCTGCGAGGGCGGCGGGAAGTCGCCACTGGCCACGCGATGCAGCACGGCGAACATCAGGCCGCTCTCGATCGCCGGGCTCAACGCCAGCAACTCGTAGAGGATCGCCCCGAGTGCGTACACGTCGGCGCGCGCATCGACCGGCGATCCGGCCGCCTGCTCGGGCGCCATGTACTGCGGCGTGCCCATGATGTCGCCGTCGACAGATCGCGCATCGCCGGCCGCGTCGCGCAACTGCACGGGCGCCGTGTCGGACGTGTGCGACGAGGTGGCACCCTTCGACGAGCCGCTGCCACGAGAACGCGAGCCGGAACCGGGCCCGCGCGAACCGGCACCGGCCGAGCGCGTGCCCGTGCCGCTGCGCCGCGGCGGCGGTGGCGGTGGCGGCGGAGGAGGAGGCACGGCGGCTGGACGCGCGGGCGCGATCGCTTGCTGTGCAGGGGGTCGTGCGGGCGCGATACCACGGCCTTTCGGCGCCGGTTGCGCAGCGAGCACGTCGGTCTGGCCAGCCAGGCGCGCGAGGCCCCAGTCCATCACCTGCACCTCGCCGAACTCGCCGACCATGATGTTGTCGGGCTTGAGGTCGCGATGGATCACGCCGCGCGAGTGAGCGAAGCTGATTCCGTCGCACACCTTGCGGAACACGTCGAGCCGGTCGCCGAGGCGGAACGCCGCATCGCCGCGGCCATCCACAATGTCGGCGCGCAGGTCGCGGATCAGCGCGGCCAGCGATCTGCCGCGCACGAGCTTCATCGTGAAGAACGTGTCGCTGCCATCGCGTTCGACCAGGTCGTGTACCGGCACGATGTTGGGATGCTCGAGCTGCGCGTGCACCTGGGCCTCGCGCAGGAAGCGCGCGCGCGTCTGCGCATCGCCGAGCCGGTCGCGGCGGATCAGCTTCATCGCCACTTCGCGATTCAGGCGCGAGTCGATGCAGGTGATGACCATGCCCATGCCGCCCTGCGCCAGCACCTGCGGCGAGCTGTAGCGCGGATCGACCGTCAGTGTCTTGCCGGTGTCGTCGTCGCTGTCGTGGTGGCCGGCGTTCGCCAGCGTGATCGGCCCGCGCATGGCGTTGCCGATGGTGGCCGGGCCGATCGGCGGGAACGACAGTCCGTCGGCGCGCGTTGCCGGCGCCGCGTCATCGGCGCCGCCCATCGACGGCAACGGCGGCAACTCGAAGCCGAGATCCGTGTCGTCGTTCGACTTCCGCCTCCGGCCGTGCGGGCCGCCCGGTTCGTCGCTCATGGTGGGGTCGCGTCGATCAGTGTGCGCAGTGCGGACCAGATGCGTACCGCATCCGCGACCGGCCCGCCATGGGGATTCAGTCGTCCCGGCGCGGCGCCAGTTCGCGCAACGCATCGATCAACCCGCGGTGCGCATCCGACGCCGGCAACGCGGCAGCACGCTCGGCCAGCGTGAGGCGCGTGTCATTGCCGGCGTGCGGATCGGCGAGCGTGCGACCGCCCACTCGTGCCGCCGCCAGCACCAGCTGCAGCAGCGGCGGCGCGTCGTTCGCCGGCACCGCCTCGAGCGCCTCCTGGACCAGCAGACGCCGGCCGTTGGCGCGCGGCATGGCGGCGAACGCATCGTAGAGCGCAAGCCAGCAACACGGCGGGTCTGGGTCGTGCAGCACCAGGTCACGCGTGCGCGCCACCTGCGCGGCGGTCGGGTAGCCGTCGCGCCAGTCGTCGAGCACTCCGCTGGCGTTCAGCCGGTTGCGCGCAGCTTGCAGTGCGGGCGCGGCCGGATCCGCGGCCAGCCACTCCGCGACAGGGTCGCGACTGTCCTCGCGACGCGGCCAGTCGTCACCGGGCTCCGACGGATCGAGGCGCGGGAACGCGAGCAACGGCTCGGGCTGCACCACCAACTGGTCCTCGCTGCGGCCCGAATCCAGCCGCAGGCGGATGACCACGTCGGCAGCGTCCGCGGCCCACGTGATAGTGCGGACATCCTGGTAGCCGCCGACCAGCACGCGGCGGCCATCACCGATCAGTTGTGCCCGATTCAGCGGCGCGCCACTGATCGCGCCACTGGTCGAGTTGGTCGCGCGCATCAACCGCTCACCGCTGGTCGCATCGAACACCGCCAGATCCTCGTACCCGGCCACCACCATCTGCGGACCATCCGGAGCAAACGCCAGCGTGGCCGGGGTGAAGTCGACGTGCGCCACGAACAGCCGTTCGCCGGTCGTCCCGTCCCAGACCACAACCGAGTCGTCGGTACGCACCGCGGCTACGCGCCCGCGCCCGACATACAGCTCGCACTCGTCGCGATAGCCGCCCGGCTGATCCGGCGGCGGCACATCGAGCGTCAGCACGGACGAGCTGTCGCGCAGATCGACGAGGCGGATCGTGCGGTCGTCGATCAACACCGCGACGCGGTCGGCATTGACGAAGCCCGTGCGCTGCCCGCCGGTATCGAACACGCAGACCTCGCGGCCGCTGACCACATCGAGCACGCGCGTGGCCGTCGCGACGTACGCGCTGTCCGGTGTGAAGACCATGTCGGCAATCGGCGCGTCGACGCCGAGCCGGCCCATGATGCGGCCGCCGGGCACGGTCGCGTCGAGCAGCACCATGTCGGCGCCAACCTCGGCAAACACGCGCGCGCCGTCGGCCGAGATCGCCGCCCAGCGCACACGACCCGCCGGGACCGACAGCACCCGCGCCTCGCCGTTGCCATCGTCGAGCGGGAACACGCGCAGCGTGCCGGAGTCGGCCTGCAGCAGGTTGTGGCCGCCGCGATCCATCACCAGCGTGCCGGTCGAGAACGCCGACGAGAGACCGTTGAAGTCGAGGCGACGCAGCACGCGATCCGACTCCAGATCCGTCACGGCGAGCGTGCGATGCTTGCGGCTGATCTTGAGCCGCGTGCCATCAACCGAGAACTGCGCGCGCTCGGCCGGCAGCGTGGCGACCGGCTCGAACGTGGCCATGTCGCGGATCTCCACCCGATTGTCGCCGTAGCGCACAAGCAATCGCGACCAGTCATCCGTGAGGTCGGCGTCTTCCATCGGCGCGTCAAGTTCCAGCCGGCGCACCTCGTGGCCGCTGGCCGCATCGAACACGATCACCACCCGGCCGTACGCCAGCGCCACCTGCGTGCCGTCGGGCGAGTACGCGGCCACCTGCACGAAGGCCATTCCGTTGATCGGCAACGCGAAGCGCACCTCGCCGGTCAGCATGTCCACGCAGTCGACACCCACGGCGCGACTCTCGTCATTGTCGTGCGACACCAGGAACGACGACCCGTCGGGTGCAAACCGCACCGGCGGGGTGGCGACCAGACCGATTGCGCGCCGTTCGATGAACGCGCCGCAGAACTGCGCGTGGTGCTGCTGCAGCGTGTGCCGCACCTCGCCCGTGGCCACGTCGATCAGCCGGGTGGCGCTGCGCGTCACCGCCACCACGTACCGGCCGTCTTCAGTGAAGGCCACGTTCGGCTCGCCTTCGTCGGGCCAGTCCCAGGTCGTGGTTGCACCGGTGGCGAGGTCTTTCATGCGTGAGCGCGGGTCGCCGCAGACAAACACCACCGCACTGGCCGGCCCGCGCCCGAAGATCACACGGCCCGACGTGGCAATGCCGTCGCCACGCGAACACACCCGCACCGCGGCCTGACCCGGACCCCCCGGACCTCCCGGATCGACCGGCAGATGCTGCGCGCGCACCTCGTCCGGATCGGTCGCGTATACCAGCCACGACGAGCCAGGCCGGGTGTCTGCAGTGCGCACTCGCACCGGCGGCTGGAGTGACGCCCCGGTCCGCGCAGCGAGCAGGTGCATGATCGCCGACTCGGTGACCACCACGAGCACGCTGAGGTCGGGCCCGATCAGGGCCACATGGTCGGGCCGGTCGCGCGCATCAAATGGAATCGTCGCCACACGGCGGAACTCCAGCGCATCGACCAGCTCGATGCTGCGCTCGTGCGACACGGCGATGAACCGCCCGTCGACATCGGCCACCTGCGCACGATCGCCGGCTGCAGTGAGCAGTTGCATCGGCGCGCGCGACGGGTCGGCGGGGTCGACCAACTCGCCGGATTCGATCAGCAGCATGCGCCCGCCCGCCAGCATCGTGGCCGACAGGTCGGCTACCTCGCGCCGCCAGTCGCCGGTGGCCGCGCCGGTCGCCGTGTCGATCAGGCTCAGTGTGGTCGCCTCGCTGGCCACGTGCACCATGCGCCGGCCGTCACCGCTGAGCACGGCATTGCGCGCGACGTAGCGGTGACGCAGCCAGTTGCGATCGATGTCGGGCACACCGAGCACGCGCACGCGCGACTCGTCGGCCACCAGCAGGCGCGTGCCGTCGGCCGAGAACTGCAGCGTGTGCACCTCACTGTTCGAGGTCAGACTGGCCAGCAGCCGGCCGCCGACCGTCCAGACCTGCGCCGTGCGATCGGCGCCGCTGGTGGCCACGAACCGGCCGTCCGGCGAGAACTCGAGCAGGCGCAACGCGGTCGGCAGGCGGAGGGACGCAATGTCGGTGAACGTCGTCATGTCGATCAACCGCGCGCTGCCGTCCACCACGCGCACGGCCAGCACCGAGCCGTCGTGGTTGAGCCGCAGCGCGGTGTCCGCGTCGCCCTCGGCCGGCTCGAAGCGCTGACGCTCGACACCGGACGGGCCGTCGGGGCCGGCGTCGCCGGGAGGGGGCGGCGTGTACAGCGAGATGCTGCGACTGCCGGGCGTACCGCTGACCACTGCCGAGCCATTGATACCGACCACCGGATAGAGCCGGCGCAGGCCGTTCGCGGCCACGGGCAACCCGCGCGTGGTCATCACCGGCCGCCGCGTCGCGACGCTCCACAGCGTGGACGTCATGCGCTGATCGATCGTCATCAGATGCGTGCCATCGGGCGAGAACAGCGCCACGACAAGCGGCTTGTCGCCCTCGAACGTGTGCTCCAGCCGGCCGGTCGCGGCGTCCCACAAGAGCGTCTTGCCGTCGGTCGAGCACGAGGCAATCCACCGGCCGTCCGGCGAGAAGTCGGCGAACATCACCTCCGCGGTGTGGCCCTCCAGGCGGCGCACCACGTCGCACGACGGCAGCGAGCGCACCTCGACCACCGGCCCGTCGGCGGTGAGCAGTCGGGTTCCCGCAGCATCGATGCGCCCGGTGGCGATCGGCGCGTTCTCGGGCGCCTTGCGTGACAGCACATCGCGCCCGGTGGCGGTGTCGATCACATGCAGGTCGGGGCCGACCATCGCGACGAGGCAATCGCCGTTGGCGTCCGGCTCGATGAAGATAAGTTCGCCGTCGAGTCGCGCCGACGAGATCAGCCGCCCGGTGCGCGCGTCGCGCACGCGCACCGCGTTGCGACGGTCCTTGCAACTCACCACCACCAGGATGCGGTCGCCGGGCAGCATGCTGGCCTCGGTGATCGTCTCGTTGTGCTCGGCCACCTCGTGGAGCAGCGGCATCGTCGGCAGCGGATCGAGCAGCCGCGCGCGCAGGTCCGGCGTGTCGTGCAACTCCAGCGCGCGTGCCACCAGCAGCATGGTGGCGGTGAGATCGCCACGTGCGCGTGCTGCCTCGGACGCCATGCGATACGCGCCTGCCAGGTTGCGACGCGACACCGCCTCCGCCTGGCGCGCCCGCTCGGCGTCGCGCGTGGCGCGTGCGGTCGCGGCCTGCGCGTTGGTCGCTTCGGTCAGCGCACGTTCCTCTGCCGCGCGCGCCTTGCCCGACTCGTCACGCGCGAGCCGGGCCGACTCGGCCGCCAGGTCGCGCGCGCGCGTGATGTTCACGAGGTACAGCGCAACGCCAGCCGCCATCAGCAGCAGCGCAACCGCCATCGTCGCGGCCACCGCCTTGTTGCGCCGGATCAGCTTGACCAGCTGCAGCAGCAGCGTGGCCTGCTGAGCGCTGACTGTGAAGCCCGACAGGTGCAACTCCACGTCGGCCAGCACCGCCACGGCGTCGGCGTAGCGATCGTCGGCACGACGCGCCAGGCACTTCACGGCGATCGCCGAGAGGTCATCCGGCGGCCGGCGCTTCGGCGCGCGATCGGCCGGTTCGACAAGCACGCCGTGGATCACCTGCGACAGCACCGACCCGATCGTGTCGCCCTCGTACGGTGGATGCAGCGTCAGGATCTCGTAGAGGATCGCGCCCAGCGAATAGACGTCGGCGCGACGATCGACCTCGGCAATGCGCCCTTCGGCCTGCTCCGGCGGCATGTACTGTGGCGTGCCGATGATCGACCCGTCGAGCGTCTGGCCGCGCAACAGGTCGGTCGATCCGGTGGCCGTGACCGTGGACGCACTGGCGGGCGCCGACGTGTCGATCGGCCCGGCCTGCTGGTCCTTGCGGATGCGCGCAGTGAGTGACTGGCCACTGGTCGCGCCGATGTCCTTCGCGAGGCCCCAGTCGATGACGTAGACCTCGCCGAAATCGCCGACCATCACGTTGTCGGGCTTGAGGTCGCGATGGATCACGCCGTGCTGGTGAGCGAACGCCACCGCCTGGCAGATGCCCTGGAAGATGCGCACCAGGCGTGGCAGCGGCCACTCGGCGATGGTCGCCGGCACGCCCTTGCGCAGCTCGCGCAGCACGTTGGCCAGCGATCGGCCGCGCACGAGCTTCATCGTGTAGTAGGCGTCGCCGTCGGCGCGCTCGCCGATCTCGTGAACCGGCACAATGTTGGGATGCTCGAGCCGCGCCGTGAGCCGCGCCTCGTCGAGGAAGCGACCGAGGAACGGCGACGTGCGCGAGCCGCCGTGTGAGCCGGGCTTGCTCCCCACCGCGGTGCCGCGCGTGGCAAGCACTTTCATCGCCACCTCGCGCTCGATGTCCTTGTCGAGCGCGAGCATGATGCGCGCCTGGCCCCCGCGAGCGATCTCGTGCGCGACGTCGTAGCGGTCGCCACTGCGTCGCAACTCCACCGCACGCGTGCCCGTGCCGGGCGCCGGCCCGGCGGTGGCCACGCTCGTGCCGGGCGGCGGCGGGTGGTACGCGCTGTCGCTGTCCGGCCCCATCGCGAGCAGCGTGCCGTCGGCGCCCATGTCGTTCGCGCCAGGCAGCAGGTGGGCCGTGTCGGACGCGGCGATCTCGAGCAGCGTGCCGTCAGTGCTGGTCCCGGCGTCGAGTTGCGCCTCCACCTGTTGCCGCTGCGCGTCGCTGATCAGTCCGTCGGCCACGAGCCGATGCGCGAGCGACGGTCGATCGCCGCCATCAGCACTGCCGGCGATCACGTCGGCAAGCTGATCGGGGCCGAGCAACCCGAGCTGCGCGGCCGCCAGTGCGAAGCGGATGTCGGACGAAGCAGCCACAGCTGGAGTGCATCCGGTCGATCGGTGGAGACGTCACCATTATGCCGGCTGCGCGCGGCACGAGCGACTCACATCGACGCGATCCGTGACGCAGCGCAGGTGCCCGTGGCCGTGACCGCCGAAGCAAGAGCCGCGAGCGCAAGCGAGCGGGCCCGGTGGCCTTGCGCCTTCGAACCGCCGTTCGACGAATCCGGTGGGTGCGGTGAACGCGTCGTGGGTTCGCTATCGTGAAACCACCTGGCCGCTCGCTTGCCCTCGCGGCTCTGGTTACAGAGCGGATGGGGCACACCGGGCCCTTCACGGAAGCAGCCGGCGGGCTGCGCCTACGCCTCGCCATCGGCTGCAGGCCGCCGGTTGAAGTTGCCGAGCACGGTGGCGGAGAGCAGGTGGTACGCCTCGCCGCGCGCGAAGCCGCCCTGGACGCCGCGCAGACGCGAACGGGCATCCATGTATTCGAGGTAGTAGCCGGCCTTGTGTGGCGCCTCGATCTGGCTGCGGTACGCCATCATTGCCTTGATGACCGTCTCCCACACGCCAGTGACATCGACGATCGTGCTCGGGAACGGGAACAGCGCGTGGATCTCGTAGCCAAGGACGACTTGCGTACCGGTCCAGCCGTTGGTGCCGTGCGTGGCGAACTCGAGCGCCTCGAGCGCGGCGTTGCCGAGCGCCTTGTGGTCGGGGTTGCCGTCGTTGGTCGGGTGATGCGTGAGCACCAGGTGCGGCCGGAACTCGCGGATCAGATCGCAGTAGCGACGGAACAACGCCGAGCGGTGCTGGCCGAGCCAGAGTTCGCGGTCGGGCAACGTCTCGGAGTCAATCTCGGTGCCAAGCGTGCGACACGCAACGGCCGCTTCCTCGGCGCGCACGCGATCAGCCATGCACGCGAAGTGCACGAGCGTGCGCGCGCCGCCCGCGACCATCCGCGCGATCAGTCCGCCGCAGCCGATCACCTCGTCGTCGCCATGAGCAGCAAGCACCAGCACGCGGGACGACGACGCATTGAGGAACAAATGGTGGAGCAGGTCCATGTGGATAGCGCGGTGCGGTGCGTTGCGTTGTGGATCGGGCGCCGGAAGTATACGTCGGGCTGCGCGCGGCTTCAGCGGCCGTGCAGCCCGCGCCACGCGCCGAGCACCCGCGGCACATCGCGCGGCTCGATACCGCGGCCCATCCACGGTCCGAGGTCAGCAGTCGCGACGCCCTCGTCGTACGCGGCAATCTGCTCCATCACCTTGTCGGGTGCGCCGCCGCTGCCGTCGATCACGCTGGCGAGTCCGCCGCCGGCTTCGTGCAGCGCGACCACAAGCTGAGGGCGCCCCTTGGCGAGTTCCCTCCCGCGCGTGACGAATCGATACGCGCGGCCGAGGTAGCGCGGCATGTCGGGATGCTGCGCCGCACGCTTCAGCGTGAGCCCGACGCGCGCGGTGGCGATCACGTCGCGCCGTTCGCCGCTCTGGCGTGGCTCGAGGTGCAACGGACTGCTGGCGTCATCCACTGCGCGGCCCGCGATGGCTGCGTCGAGGTCGGCGACAGACTCGAATCCGGTCTTCGCGAGCAGCGTGTCCACGCACAGCCCGACACCGTTGACCACATTGCCGTCGGCCGTCTCCAGGCTACGGATCAGCCACCCGCCGTACGCGCCGGGCGCAGTGGCGAACGAGATGTCGAGCCCCTTGAACGTGCCGCCGCGGTAGCTGCCACCCTCGCGATGGAAGTACCAGCGGCGCGACGTGAGTTGCATGTCGTCGCTGTGCGTGAACGGATCGGCATGGTCGAGCGACGGCGCATTGAGGTAGGCCTCGACCTCGAGCAGCCGCAGCTGCGTGTCGCCGCCACCACGCAGGCGATGACCGTTGAGCAACGCGTCGGCGATCCGCGCAAACCAGGCGGGCAGCGGTTCGCCGGCGAGCGGCGCGTCGAGCATGGCGAGTGAATGCATGGCAACACCAGGGACGGGGGCAAAGGGAAACCCGCGGTTGCCCGCGGGTTTCAGGCGCTCGCCCGGTGGGCGGCGCACGAGGTCACCGCGGCGAACCGCGGGCCTCAAGGTCCATCGCGATCAGAAGGCCGTCATCTTGACGGTCAGGATGTTGCCGCCTTGCGGGTGCGGCTTGAGGTCGAACATCCGCAGCGCCTTGCGCGAGTACTGGAACAGCGCCGGGTTGTTGAGCGGACGACCCTTGTCGGCGAACTTGATGTTCAGTTCGTTGCCGACCGGCGCGATCAGCACCGAGTAGGTCGCCTGCGGATTGGCGCCGTAGGCCTCCTGCGTGATGTGCGAGACGATCTCGTTCACGCAATGCTGCAGCGCCTGGATGCGGTCGGGCGGGAAGGCCGAGGCCTGCGCCAGCACGCCGACGAACTGCATCAGACCCTGCTTGACCTCTTCGCGGCAAGCCAGGTTCATCTGCAGCGGCGGACCCGCCGGACGGCCGGGCGGAGCGGGCGGCGGAGCGGCCTGACCCTGCTGCTGCGGCGGCGCGGCCTGCGCGGCGCGCTGGATGTGGAACTGCACCGGCGCGTTCGCCTGGGCCGGCACGGTGAAGTGCGTACCGCAGCGCGAGCACTTGAAGTTGCCGGGCTGGCCGATCCGCAGCGTGACGCCGCAGTTCTCGCACTGGATCGCGCGAGCGGTCTGCCGCGGCGCGGCGCCCAGCGGGTTGGGCACGCCGGCCTGCTGCTGGGGCGGACGGCTCGGCGGAGGCGCCGACGCCGCCGGAGCGGCCGAGCGCTCGCCGGGCTGCACGCCGGCGCTGAAGTGCTCTTCCGCGGCGTTCTGGTTCGGGAAGATCTTGAAGAACGCGTTCAGACCGAGCATGTCGAACACGACCTTCACCTTCGGGTGAATCTTGACGAGGGCGAAGCCGCCGCCGTCGCTCTCGAGCTGGTCGGCGAGGCGCACCAGCGAACCGAGACCGGTCGAGTTCACGTACTTGATCCCCTCCATGTCGAGGATGAAGCGCTTGACGCCCTTCAACTGGAGGTTCTCGAGCGTGGACTGGAAGTTCACCACGGTGCTCGCGTCAATGGCGCCCGCCATCGACACCAGCACGGCGTTCGGGATGTTCCCGAGTTCCTTCACATCAAACGTGAGTTCGGCCACGTCTCATCTCCTTCGGACTTCCCGGATGCCACCCGGTCGGGGGACCCGGTCGGCGGATGCTGGCTCACAGCGGTTACCGTGGGCCACCGTCGGCCGACCATGCGGGAGCGGTCGCCGCGGGGCTTCTGGACGACAGGGTTGCTGATAGTAGTGCGCCGTCGGGGGTTGGTCAAGCGGGCCATTCCACTCCCGACGACCGACAATCCGGGAACGCGGCAATTCGGCCCGCCGGAACAGCGTGTTGCACCAGGCATTGCGGAGTCAGCCTGGCAAGTTGGCCTCGCTTCACCAGCTATGCCCAAGCCTCACAGCCGGGTACTGCCAGAATCTGCCGGTATGAAGATTGACTTTACGCCGTCCGGATGCGCATTTTGCTTGATCGTTGTTCATAATCACTAACCTTTCGATCCAGCACCCATCTGTCGACCCCCTCTCCCGGCTGAACCGGCAACCATGGGCCTCGGACGCCCGGCACCCGATTCCCGAACGGCCACAGGTGTTACCTTTTGGTGATGTGGTTACCTGGAAGCCGCTCCAAGTAAAGCGTTTACGACAAGTGCAAATCAGTGACTCTCTCGAAATTAGCCAACCTGTTTGATGTTTACCTGGCTTTACCCCAAACATGGCAAAGTCAGTTCAGGTTTACAGGTCACGCGGTTGCCAACCGTTTATCCGGGCTACGTGGTATCCGAATTGCGCTGTGGTGAGCACACACACAAGGCGGCCCCGGCTGCCCACAACACCACAAAAGGGAAGAGAAGATGATCCGCAATCAGGCACTGCCGGCAATGATGGGTCTGCTCGCAATTGCGCTGTTCGTCGTAAGCGCATTCTGTCCGGCTTTTGTTATCGCCCAGGATCGGGATCAGGATAACGGCTTCCAGATCGACAACAACGACGACATCGTCAATCCGCCCCCGCAGCAGAAGAACGGCCTGCTCGTCACTGCCGCCAACCCGGCCAACGGCCAGGTCCAGCCCGGCGCCAAGGACATCCTGATGGGCAAGTGGACCGTTGCCGCCCAGGGCCAGAACTACAACGCCAACTCGGCGCGCTTCGTCGCCAGCGGCAGCGGCCTTGACCAGACGCACGTCGTGAAGGTCCACCTGCACCGCGAATCGGGCAAGGTGATGGACCCCAACCCGCTCGCCGAAGGCACCTACACGATCGACAACGGCGCCCTCACGCTGAACTTCAACACCGTCATCAGCACGGCCAGCGCTGCGACGTTCTACCTGCTCTATGACTTCGCCAACCCGCTGATCGACAACAACACCTTCACCGCCAGCCTGCAGACCATCGGCACCGACGAAGGCGCCAGCGTCTCGGGCGTGCCCTCCAACTCGGCCACGATGACCGTCACCGGCGGCGGCAACGGCAACGCCGGCCTGCAGGTCAGCGCCAACAACCCCTCGGACGCCGTCGTCCTCGTGCCCCAGGTCGCCACCGCGATCGCCGGCATCTCGCTCTTCGCCACCGCCGCTGACAACGTGATCGTCAACTCGGTCACCATCGACGGCACCGGCAGCTGCGACGAGAGCACCTCGCTGGTCGCCGCCAGCCTCGTGGTCGACATCAACAGCAACGGCGTCTACGACAGCGGCACCGACAACACGCTCGACAGCGGCGTGTTCTCGACCGACAACGGCCAGCTCACGCTCAACGCTGGCGGCTTCACGCTGCTCGCCAACCAGACCGTCCAGCTGCTCGTCGTGTTCGAGCTCAACGCCAACGGCGGCAACAACAACACCGTCAGCTGCTCGATCAGCTCGATCGACGCCGACCCGGCCACGCTCGCCGGCATCAACATCACCGGCCTGCCGATCAGCTCGGCGACCTGGACGATTGCCGACCCGACCGGCCAGCTGCAGTTCGTGAACAACCCGCTGCCGAACCGCTACGTCGACCAGAACGAGTCGCACGTGTTCGCCAGCATGGACGTCACCGCGCTCTACGACAACAACACGATGTCGTCGCTCACGATCGACGCCAACGGCACCGGCGACGACACCAGCATCGTCTCGATGACCCTCGTTGTCGACGTCAACACCAACGGCGTCTACGACAGCGGCACCGACACGCTGCTCGACACGCAGTCGTTCCTCTCCGACAACGGCCAGATCGTCTTCAACTGCGGCACCCTCGCGATCGCCCAAGACACCACGATCCGTCTGCTGATCATCGTGACCTTCGACGTCGTGCTCGCCGAGAAGACCTTCCAGATCACCGTCAGCGACGCCAGCATCAGCGTCGGCTCGACCGGCGGCCTGCCGATCGTCTCGTCGATCCTGACCGGCGTGTCGCCCACGATCGGCAGCGCTCCCGGCACCGGTGGCTGCTCGGCCGGCATCAGTGGCACCCCGGTCTCGGGCCTGCTGCTCGCGCTGGCTCTGCTCGGCCTGGTTGCCGTGCGCCGTCGCAGCTGAGACTGCCTGAATCCAGAGTGAGTGAGTGAAGCCCGGCAGTCCGGATGGGAGTGGTCCCGTCCGGACTGTCGGTGTTTTCTGGTGAGCCCTTGCCCTTGCCCTTGCCCTTGCCCTTGCCCTTGCCCTTGCCCTTGCCCTTGCCCTTGCCCTTGCCCTTGCCCTTGCCCTTGCCCTTGCCCT
>JBFWQT010000039.1:0-23060 GCA_050249295.1 Planctomycetota bacterium | reverse complement strand
AGCTTGTGCACGCGCGCAAACGTCTTGATCGTGCTGACGATCCACGGACAGTCCGGCATCCGCGTCTCGATCACCGTGCAGTTGCTCTCCAGCCCGCCCGGCAACACGCCCGGCATGCTGACCGACACCTTGACCTCCTCGTCGAGTGAGTCCTCGAAGAACGCGTAGCGCTCCATCAGGAACTCGAGCATCGACTCGGGCGCGGTCTCGCGGACGAGGTCATTCGGCATGTCGCGGCAGAAGGCTTCGATCCAGGTCTGGATCGTGTCGCGGTGAGATTCTTTCACCGCCTGCCGGGCCAGAACGAGCATGTCCTGCAGGTCGATAGCGGTCACGTGCGTCCTCGGTGTTTGTCTGAACCAGCCAATCGATCGGGGCTGCGAGTATTGAAATCTGCCAGGGTGGAATCAATCGGAATCGCTGGAATCCCCGGCGTCACGGTAACGGCCGCATCGGCTGCCCGTTGCGGCCACAGATAGTTATCACTGTGGCGGGTGGTGGGGAAGTTCCGCGCAGGCCAGGCCGGGCCGGGCACGCCGTCCAGTCAAAAAACCATGCGGCGGACATCGGCAGCGCGGAAACTGAACCTGCTCAATTCTGATGAGGCTCAGTCGGCCGACCTGGTCGATGTGATGACACAACGACAACGCAAGCACGGTATCCACCGCCGAGTCCGTAATCCCGATTGGTATTGCATTGCCGCCAGTTCGGGGCCCGATCCGGCGAGAATTAGTACACAACGCCAGACTGTACCCGACATCCGCTCCGGTCAGGTTTGACCAACCGGCCTGAATCAGTGTTCAGCACGGGCCACGGCGCTGTGATTTCCCGTGCAGTCGGCGTGATTCAACTCGCCGATTCGTTCCGGCCGATTCGCCGCCTGTTCGCACAATCCGGTATGCGGATTGAAGTGGTCCGCTCGCTCCGGGCCACGCTGGCCGCGCCGCGTTCCGCCCTCGATCGTTACCGGAATGACCTGAACGCACAATCGCGCACATTCGCCGCCAGCCAGCAATATCGCGGCATTCGGAAATCGCGGATTCGTTACGCCACGGGCGCGGCGAAGCGCTCGTACAGCGCCTCGTACTGCGGCACGATCGTGTGGATGTCGAAGCGCTCGGCCGACTCGCGGGCGCCCTGCCGGAAGCGCTGGAACGTCGCCTCGTCGCGCAGGATGTCGGCCGCGAGCTTGCCCATCGTTGCGGTGTCGCCGACGTTGCCCATGTAGCCGTTCTCGCCGTGGACCATGATTTCGGGCAGGCCGCCGCGATTGGTCGCCACCACCGGCACACCCGCCGCCATCGCCTCCAGCGCCGCCAGGCCGAAGCTCTCGTGGTCGGACGGCAGCAAGAACAGGTCGGCGATCGCCAGGATGTCTTCCATGTCCTGCTGCTTGCCGACGAAGCGCACGTGGTCGCACACCTTCAGGTCGCGCGCGAGCGTCTCGGCCATCGGCCGCTCCGGCCCGTCGCCGACCAGCAGCAGCTTGGCGGGCATCTGCTTCAGCACCTCGGCAAAGATCTTCACCACGTCGCCGACGCGCTTGACCTCGCGGAAGTTGCTGGCGTGCATCAGCACGCGCTCGCCGTTCGGCGCGATCACCTTCTTGAACGCGTCGATCGGCTTGCGATGGAATCGCTTGACGTCCACAAAGTTGTGGATCACCTCGATCTCGCGCTCGATCGGGAAATTGGCGTACGTCTCCTTGCGCAGCGCATGCGACACGGCCGTGATCACGTCGCTCTCATCGATCGAGAAGGTCACCACCGGCGCGTACGTCTTGTCACGGCCGACCAGCGTGATGTCGGTGCCGTGCAACGTGGTGATGACGGGGATCTGCTTGCCTTCCTTCTCCAGAATGCGCTTGGCCATGTACGCGGCAGCGGCATGCGGGATGGCGTAGTGCACGTGGAACAGGTCGACGTGGTTGTTGCGCACTACATCGACCATTGTGCTGGCCAGCGCGCTCTCGTATGGCGGGTAGTCGAACAGCGGGTACGTCGGAACCCGCACCTCGTGATAGAAGATGTTCGCGCTGAAGCCGCTGAGCCGCACCGGCTGCTGGTACGTGATGAAATGAACGTTGTGGCCCTTGTCAGCCAGCGCCTTGCCCAGCTCGGTTGCCAGCACGCCGGAACCGCCGAAGGTGGGGTAGCAGACGATTGCGATGTTCATGTGGTGCAGCGTCGCGTGAGTAGGGTGCAGTGGCGGGGTTGCGTGGCAGGGCGGGTCGCCGGCCCTGGCACAATAACACCCGTCACGCGCTGGTTGTTCCCGCCAGCCAGGGACGGCCGGAACCAGCGACCTTCAAGCCGCGTGGCCCGCGGCGGTCTCACCAGTGGTAGACTGTCGCGATCGCACATCCAGCAATCCGTCAGCCCGCTGATCAGAGGGTGCGGGACATGTCCCTGATCGACAGCAGCCGCTACCAGCTGCGCGAGCGCATCTTCGAGGGCCACGAGTCGCTTGTGTACCGCGCGGTCCGCGTGGAAGACGAGCGGCCGGTGGTCATCAAGCAGTTGCAGTTGCTGCATCCCGACGCCGCCACGGCCGCGCGATTCACGCGCGAGTTCGAGGTCACCCGGCGCGCGGCCAGCGACGGCGTGATCACAGCGATCGAGTTCCACGAGTACGACGGCACGATCAACATCGTGCTCGAGGACATCGGCGGCCATTCGCTGACGGCGCTGTTCGGTGGCAAGGCGGCCGGCGTGCTCGACGCGCTGCGCATTGCGGTGCAGGCTGCGGGGGCCCTCGCCGCTGTGCACGAGCGGCACATCGTCCACAAGGACGTCAGCCCCGGCAACATCATCTGGAACCCCGAGACCGGCGCCGCGCGGCTGATCGACTTCGGCATCTCGCAGGTGCTCGAACGCGCCTCGGTGCCGCTCTCGGTTGCTGGGTTCGAGGGCACGCCGGCGTACGTCTCGCCCGAGCAGACCGGCCGCATGAACCGCGTGGTCGATCGCCGCAGCGACCTCTACTCGCTCGGCGCCACGCTCTACGAACTGCTTGCCGGGCAGCCGCCGTTCCGCGCCAACGACCGGCTCGAGCTGGTGCACGCGCACCTCGCGAAGACGCCGGTGCCGCCGCACGAGCACGACCCGCGGATTCCGCGCGTGGTCTCCGACATCATCATGGTGCTGCTCAACAAGCGTGCCGAGGACCGCTACCAGAGCGCGGCCGGCCTGCGGCACGACCTGGCGCGTTGCCTCGAACTGTACGTCGCGTCGCCCGACGGCACGATCGAGCCGTTCCCGTTGCACGGCTCCGACCTCGACGACCGGCTGCGTCTGCCGCAGAGGCTCTACGGACGCGACGCCGAGGTCGCCACGTTGCAGCAGGCCGCGCAAGCCGCCACCGAGGGGCGTGCACCGCTGGTGCTGGTCGCGGGGCCGGCGGGCATCGGCAAGACGTCGCTGGTGCACGAGCTGCACCTCTCGCTGGCCGATCGTCGCGCGCGCTTCGTTGAAGGCAAGTTCGACCAGTTCAATCGCGCCACCCCGTACGACTGCGTGATCCAGGCCTTCCGCGCGGTCTCGCGCCTGATGCTCGCCGAGGATGCCGCCACGATTGCCGAGTGGCGCACGCGCGTGCTCGACGCCGTCGGCGAGAACGGCCGCGTGCTGACCGAGGCGGTGCCCGAGCTGGAGCAGGTGCTCGGCTGGCAACCGCCGGTGGAGCAGCTCACGCCGACCGAGTCGCGCAATCGCTTCCAGCATGTGATGGCCGCGTTCGTCCGCGCGATGGCCACGTCGCGCAGTCCGCTCGTGGTGTTCCTCGACGACCTGCAGTGGGCCGACCTGCCGTCGATCGAGCTGATCGCCAACCTCGCGACCGACCCCGCGAGCCGCCACATCCTGCTGATTGGCGCGTACCGCGACAACGAAGTCGGGCCGGGCCATCCGCTGACCACGGCGCTCGAGGAGATGCGCGCCGACGGGGCGACCATCAAGTCGATCGTGCTTGGTCCGCTCAGCGAAGCCGACACGCGCGAGCTGGTGACCGACACCGTCGCCAACGCGCCGGGTGCCGATCAGCTCGCGGCGGCGTGCTTCGTGCGCACGCGCGGCAACGCGTTCTTCCTCAAGCGCTTCCTCGAGTCGCTCTACGACGACGGCCTGCTGCGTGCCGACGCCGCCAGCGGGCGCTGGGTGTGGGATCCGGCCGCGATTGCCGAACGGCCCACCACCGACAACGTCGTCGAGTTCCTGGCGGCCGAGATCGACGGCCTCGGCCCGGCCGCACGCCGCGCGATCGAGCATGCGTCGTGCCTCGGCGACACCTTCGATGTCGAGACGCTGGCGTTCGCGCTCGACTGTTCGCGTCGCGACGCGCTCGACGCGCTGCACGAGGTCGTCGAGGTCGAGCTGGTGATCCCGACCGAGCAGGGCTTCTGGTTTGCCGAGCGCGACGACGCGACGACGCCCAACTTTGTCTGCCGGTTCGCGCACGACCGTGTGCGCCAGGCGGCCCGCGCGTCGCTCGACGATGCAGTCGCCGCGACTGTGCACCTCGGCGTCGGCCGCCGGCTCGACCAGATGCTGACCGGCGATGCGCGCCAGTGGCGACTGTTCGAGATCGTCGAGCACCTCAATCGCGGCGCGGCCGGCATCACCTCGGCCGACGAATGCGCCCGGCTCGCCGCGCTCAACGTCGAGGCCGCGCGCCGCGCCACCGCGTCGGCGGCGTTCGAGCCGGCCTGGCGCCTCTACCAGCAGGCGCTGGCGCACCTTGCGCTGCTGCCCGCCTGGAGCGAGCACTACGACCTCACGCTGGCGGCCCACACCGAAGGCGCCCGCGTGGCGTATCTCAGTCGCGACAACGCGGCGATGGAAGCGCTGGTGCAGGCCGCGATCGACAACAGCCGCGAGTTGCTCCACCGCGTGCATGCGCAAGAAGTGCTCATCTATTCGCTGGTCGGCAGTCAGCGCTTCCAGGCCGCGATGAAGCTCTCGCTGGCGGTGCTGCGCGAGCTCGGCGTAGAGTTCCCGGACAGCCCCGGCATCCCCGATGCGCAGCAGGCCGTCGGCGCCACGCTCGCCGCGCTGCAGGGCGTCGACAAGGCGGCGATTCTCGCGCTGCCGCTGGTGCAGGACCCGCTCAAGCAGGCCGCGCAGCGCATCCAGATCGGCGTGTTCTCGTCGGCCTACCTCGCGCGACCGATGTTGCTGCCGCTGCTCGCCGGCCACGTTGTGCGCGACTCGCTGGAGAACGGCGTCACGCGCGACTCGGCGTACGGCTTCATGGTGTTCGCGCTTGTGCTCAGTGCCTTCAACATGTGCGACGTCGCCTACACCACCGGCGAGGCCGCGCTCGCCCTGCTCGACCGGCTCGACGATCCGCTGATCCGCGTCAAGACGCTGCACGTCTGGTCGTGCCAGGTGCGGCCGTGGATCAAGCCGCTGCACGAGTCACTCGAGCTGCACACGCAGGTCTTCCGCCTCGGCATGGACACCGGCGACTTCGAGTACGCCGGCTGGGGCACGCACACCGAAGCGCAGGTCGGCTTCTACTCCGGCTGCGTGCCGATGCCCGAGCTGAAGACCGTCACCGAGCGCAGCCTGGCTGCGCTGCGACAGTACAAACAGATGCCGCAGGAGAACTGCACGACACCGTTCATGCAGGCGATCCTCAACCTCACCGGTCACGCGGCCGATCCCACGCGGCTTGTCGGGCCCGACTTCGACGAGCAGGCGCACATCGATCACGCGCTGTCGATCAACTTCCGCGGCGTGGTCTGCGTCGTGGCCGGCGTGTCGGTCTGCATCCGCTACATCTTCCGCGACCTGGACGGCGCCGTGGAGCGCGCCGAATCCGGCGGCGAGTACATGGACGGCGCGGCCGCGACCTACCACGTGGTCAGCTGGAACCAGTTCCGGCCGCTGGCGTACCTCGGCCGCATCGGCGAGGACACCGACGCGGCGACGCGCCACGAGGTGCTGGAGAAGATTGCAGGCAATGTCGCGCAGCTTCGCCAGTGGAGCGGGTTCTCGCCGGTCAATCACTCGCACCGCGTAGCGATGGTCGAGGCCGAGATCGCGCGCGTGGAGGGCCGGCGCGGCGACGCGGCCGACCTGTACGACCGCGCGATCGCCGAGGCGCACGCCAACCGCTACCAGCAGGACGAGGCGATCGCCAACGAACTGGCGGCCCGCTTCCACATGGCGCGCGGCAGTCGCACCGCCGGCCGCGCGTACCTTCAGCAGGCCTGCTACGTCTACGATCGCTGGGGCGCGACCGCCAAGACCGCGCAACTGCGCGACGAGTTCGACGACGTGATGCTGCCGCAGGCCGACGCGTCGGGCACGCGCAAGCTGCCGTCGACCCGGCGCGAGTCGACCTCGGCGACGACCACCGCGCACGACGCCGGGCTCGACCTCACGACGCTGTTCAAGGCCGCGCACCTGATCTCCAGCGAGACGCGCATCGACGAGTTGCTGAGAAAATTCCTCGGCGCGGTGATCGAGAACGCCGGCGCGTCGCGCGGCTTCCTGATCGTCGATCGCAAGGGCAAGCTGATGGTTGCCGCGTCGGCCGACGCCAACGGCGACGAACTCGCGGCGCCCGGCGTGCCGCTCGAGATGTGCCCCGCGCTCTCGGCCGGCGTGGTCAGCTTTGTGGCGCGCACCGGCGAGCACCTGGTGGTGTCCGACGCGCGCACCGATCCGCGCTGGGCGCGCGACTCGTGGTTTGCCAATCGCGAGCAGCCGGCATCGGTGATGTGCGCGCCGATGGATCACCAGGGCAAGCGCAGCGGCATCGTGTACCTGGAGAACGACCTGATCGCCGACGCGTTCACGGCCGGTCGCATCCGCGTGCTGGAGTTGCTGGCCACGCAGGCCGCGATCTCGATCCAGAACGCGCTGGCCGCCGACGAGCTGCGCACGCACCGCGACCGCCTCGAAGAGCTGATCCGCGAGCGCACCGCCGAGCTCGAGCGCGCCTGGATCGAGGCCCGCTCGGCCAACGAAGCCAAGAGCCAGTTCGTGGCCAACATGAGCCACGAGATCCGCACGCCGATGAACGGCATCATCGGCATGAATGAACTGCTGCTCGACACGCCGCTCTCCAACGAGCAACGCGTCTACGTCGACAGCGTGCGCAAGAGCGCCGACGCGCTGCTCAACATCATCAACGACATCCTCGACTTCTCGAAGATCGAGGCCGGCCGGCTCGACCTCGAGGCGATTCCGTTCAGCGTCGAGCAGGTGCTCGAGGACATCGGCGACACGCTGGCTGTGGCGGCCCAGGGCAAGGGCCTCGAACTCGTCGTCGTCTGCGAGCCCGAGGTGCCGGCCGTGCTGATCGGCGACCCGCACCGCCTGCGCCAGATCGTCGTCAACCTGGCGGCCAACGCGATCAAGTTCACGTCGAATGGCGAGGTCGCAATCAGCGCCACGGCGGTAGCCAACACCGCCGCGCACACCATCGTCGAGATCCGCGTGCGCGACAGCGGCGACGGCATTTCCGAGGACAAGCTCGGCGTGATCTTCGAGTCGTTCATCCAGGCCGACTCCACGATCACCCGCCACCACGGCGGCACCGGCCTCGGCCTTTCCATCTGCAAGCTACTCAGCGAGCTGATGGGCGGCGACATCACGGTGTCGAGCCGCGTCGGCCAGGGTTCGGTGTTCACGGTGCGCATCCCGTTCCGCCGCGCCGACGCGCCGGCCGCCGACGCCACGCCGCGCGAGTTGCCCGATCGCTCGCTGGCCGGGCAGCGCGTGCTGGTCGTGGACGACAACGACACCAACCGCCTGCTGCTGCAGCGCCTGCTCGAACAGGCCGGCTGCAGCGTGAGCACCACCGGCGACCCCTCGCAGGCCGGCCACCTGATGCTCGCGGCCGTCGAGGAAGGCAAGCCATACCGCCTCGCGCTGCTCGACTATGTGATGCCGGCGATCGACGGGCTCACGCTCGCGCACCAGATCCGCGCACAGCCCGCGCTGCACCTCACCGACCTCGTGCTGATCTCGTCGGTGACGAGCCTCGGCGTGGAGGGCCAGGCGCAGGCCGCCGGCGTGGCCGCCACGTTGCCCAAGCCGATCAAGCGTCGCGAACTCTACGACTGCCTCGCGAGTGCGCTGGCTGGCGAGCCGTGGCCGCCGGTGGTCGAGCGCCGGTCGGGCCGGTCGGACCGGTCAGGCCGGTCGGGCCGATCGGAGAGCGGCAGTGGCGAGTGGATCGGCCGCATTCTTGTCGCCGAAGACAACCCCACCAACCAGCAGGTGATCATCAAGCTGCTCGAGCGCCACGGCCTGCAGGTCGACACGGTGGGCAACGGCACGCTCGCGATCGAGGCGCTGGAGCGCAAGCGCTACGCGCTGGTGCTGATGGACGTGCACATGCCGGAGCTCGACGGCATCGAGGCCACGCGGCGGATCCGCCGGTCGGGCGCGGTGCTCGACGCGCGCATCCCGATCATCGCGATGACCGCCAGCGTGTTGCCGCGCGATCGTACGCGTTGCCAGGAGGTCGGCATGAACGACTTCCTGTTCAAGCCGATCCGCCGGGCCGACCTGGTCACGATCCTCAATCGCTGGCTCGCCACGCCGGTGGTGCTGCCCGACGAGGAGGCGACGACGGTCGGCGGCAACGGCGCGGGCGACAGCCAACGACGCGACTCGACGACGATCATCAGCCGGCCGTTCAATGTGTCGGCTCTGATTGACGACCTCGGCGACGAGGAGTTTGTGACCAGCCTGATCGCCAGCTTCACTGCCGAGCTGCCGGCCCGCATCCAGGATCTGGCGTCGGCGTTGGCCACGTCGGATTGCACGCGCCTCTACGAATTGGCGCACGCGCTGAAGAGCTCGGCCGGCAACCTGCGCGCCACCACGCTGTATCGCAGCCTGGTAGACCTCGAGCACGCCGCGTCGGAGCAGGACGTCCACCTGGCCGGCGAATGCATGCGCAAGGTTCGCAACGCCGCCGAAGCGATCGCCGCCGACGCCCGGCGCCCGGCCTGAGGTCGTCATGAATCGTTCATCATCAACACGCCGAACGCGCCGGATAGTCACCGCCGCTACGTGGCTGATTCTGCTGGCGCTGCTTGTGTGGTGGTGGACGCCGGCGCCGCACAAACCCGCGGCCCACAGCACGGCAGCTGCGCCTGACCACACCGCGCCGCATGCGCGGGCCGTTGCCGCGCCAGAGCCAGCGCCGTTGGTGGCGCAGCCTGCAGACGTCAGAGACGATCCGCCGAGCGACAACGCTGCCACCGCTGACGTGCCGCCGGACGCCGCCACGGTACCGTTCAGCATCGCCGAACTGATCGCCATCTATCGTGCGGGCTTCCTTGCCGTCTTCGGCGCAGAACCGGAGTTGGACGCGCTGCCAGAGGGGCTGCGCGACATCCTTGCCGGCGAGGTCGAGGTGCTGCGCGCCATCAACGAGCCCAACGCGCTCGCACGCGGGGCCGCGCGATACAACGCCTTCGAGTCGGGCGCCTTCGTGACGCGACTGGCTGAGCAGATGCGTGTGGCATGCGAAGCCGCGATGCTCAGCGCCGACGATGCGGCCGCAAGCATCCAGGCGCAACTCGACGGCATCACCTCGATCCGCCTTGCCACCGTGCTGCTCGATGTCACGCACACCGCCCGCTCGATGACCATGCTCCGACTGCCGGCGTGGCCAGAGGAGGGGTTGTTCGTGCCGCACCACGGCCCCGGCAGCGAACATCCACACGTCTACTACGATGCGCTCGGCATGGTCGATATTGCGGTTCTGAATCGTGCCGCCCCTGCCGACACATTCTTTCCGCAGGCGTATCACATCGACGCCGTACGCCGGCTGTTCGGGCACGGCATCATGCTGGCGCTGAACAACGAGGATCGCTCCGACGCAGCGCCGTTCGTGCAGCAACTGTGGCTCGGCGTCCTGCCGTTGTCCGGCATCGAGGTCGGCGCACTCGGGCGTGCCATCGATCAGGCGCTGAAGCGCTGGAACGCGCGGCTTCCCGCGGCGCAATCGCTGGAAGTATTGATCTCCGGCGGCACGGCAGTCTCCACGCACTGGTGGCTCGTGCTCCCGCAACTCTTCACCGAACGTCGGTACACCGTGCTCGAGGCGCTGGTCGAACTCGACAACATCCGAAGCCGGCTGGACACGCCGGACGCATACGCGGCCAATTGGTCGGTGTACCTGGGCGCGTGGATGAACGAGACGCTCAAGCAGCAGCCGGCCGGAACCCGCGACGCGTGGCGCGCCAACTGCCTGGAACAACTGCTCGCGGAGTATCGCACGAACGCGCCCGGTAGCTGGCGCCGCGTCGTCATCATGCATCTGATCCCCCGCGTCAGCGGCGCTCGCCTTCCGGATCCGGTCTACGACCAATTGCGCGAGCTGTGGCTCGATACGATCGAGCAGTGCCACACGTCGGCCGACCGCAATGAGGCCGGCGCATTCTCCAGCGCGACTGGCACGTTGATTCAGGCCAACCGGGCTCGCGCGTTGGCCGACATTGCGTGGCTGGTGAGCAGCGGGGCCGACCGATCCGCCGCCGCCAACGGCGTGCTCTACACGTTTCTGCTGGAGCGCCTGCAGGCAATGGTGTCGCTGCCGCCCAACGCACGCGGCTGGTTGCACGATCTGTCCGCGCCCGAACGGCAGCACATGATCGACGGCGTGACCGGCGCGTTCACGTCCGGCGTGCAACTCGAACTCGGCAAGGAGCGTGCCGCCACGCTCGCGCTGTGGCTCAATGATCGCACGCTCGGCAAGGCCGTTCTCGCGTGGATCGACAGCGACACGAAGTGGCACCCGCCCGATCCGACGCCGTACCAGGATCAGCTGCGGGAGTTCTGCTCGGCCGATCCGGCCGGCGACTGACCGGCGCCGTACTACACCGTGGCCGCCGGCGCGCGAGCTTCCTACACTGCGCCGGCTACGCACTCACACGCTGAACACGCCGCCACGCGACGCGACCATGACCACCATCGAGGCCACTCTTGCTTCACTTCGCGACGAGGCCCTGAAGGCCGTTGCGGATGCCACCACGCCGGACGCGCTGGAACAGGCGCGCATCGCGTTCATCGGCAAGAAGGGTCGGCTCAAGGCGGTACAGAAAGATCTCTTCGCGACCGCCGCGACGCCCGACGACAAGAAGGCAGTCGGCGCCGCGTTCAACCCGTTGCAGGCCGAGCTCGAAGCGGCCTTCGCGGCCCGCAAGGACGCACTGGCCAACGTCGCGCCGGCCGAGACCGGCCCGGTGTTCGACTACTCGCGGCCCGGCCTGCAGCCGGTGCGCGGCAGTCTGCACCCGCTGAACCAGACGATCCGCGAGCTGGTCGCGATCTTCCGCGGCATGGGCTACGCGATCGAGGACGGCCCGGAAATCGAGGACGAGTTCCACTCGTTCGACGCGCTGAACATTCCGCCGGGCCACCTCGCACGCGACCCGCGCGACAACTTCACGCTGTCCGACGGGATGAACTGGTTCCGCAGCCAGACCAGCACGGTGCAGATCCGCGTGATGCAGAAGCAGAAGCCGCCGATCCGCTGCATCGTGCCGGGCCGCGTGTACCGGCCGGACACGGTGGATGCGACGCACCACTTCATGTTCCACCAGTGCGAGGGCCTGGTGGTTGGCGAGGACATCACGTTCGCCGACCTCAAGGCGACGATCAACGAGTTCCTGCAGGCGTACTACGCGGGCCAGGAGTTCGAGTGGCGGCTGCGTCCGCACTTCTTCCCGTTCACCGAGCCGAGCGCCGAGGTGGACGTGCGCATGAAGTCGGGCGACAACGCGGGCCACTGGCTGGAGATGCTGGGCTGCGGCATGGTCGATCCGAACGTCTTTGAACAGGTCGGCATTGACCCCGGCAGATACACCGGCTTCGCTTTCGGCATGGGCATCGAGCGTCTGACGATGCTCAAGCTCGGCATCCCGGTGAAGCCCGCCTTCCCCGGCGACGACGTGCGTGGCATCCGCCACTTCATCGACAACGACGTCCGCTTCCTCCGCCAGTTCTGAACGGCGGCAAGGATCGTTGCAGAACAAGAGCCGCGACCGTCAGGGAGCGGGTGTAGTGCCGGGAGCCTCTCGCCTCCGCCACTGCACCCGCTGTCTCTTCTCATCTTCATCAACGATCAACGTTGGCTGGTTCGCCCATCGCTGTCGGCCTCCGGCGCAAACTCCACGCCATCGTAGATGTCCGCCAGCCGCAGCGTCACGCCGGCTACCTCGATCTCGAGTGCAGACTCCATGCCGCGAGAGTCCTGCAGAAGCCATTTGTCGTCGTCCTGCCGGACGAAGCGTTCGACCATCGGCTCGGTCTGCGAGACGAGGATGTACTCGCGTAGCGTGTCGATGCGGCGATAGTGGCTGAACTTCTTGCCGCGGTCGTAGCTCTCGGTGGACTTCGAGAGCACCTCGATGATGACCGTCGGGTTCAGCAACGTATCGACCTCGGCGTCCTCGAACACCTGGCGATCGCAGACGATGCTGAGGTCCGGATACGTGTAGAGCCCGGTGTCGCTGACCTTGACGCGCATGTCCGAATTGAACGGCTGGCAACGGCGGTCGGCCAGCGCGTTGCCGAGGTGGCGGGCCAGGTTCATTGCGATGATGCTGTGCTGGCGCGATCCGCCGCTCATCGCAAAGATATCGCCGTTGTAGAACTCGCTCCGGAACTCCGCGGCGCGTTCGCGCTGCAGATACTCGGCGGGCGTGCACCGGCTCTTCGGTACTGGTGCCATGGCGGTGGGCGGGTCGGCCGACAATGCCGTGATGGTAACACAGCTGGCGAGTACGCGGTGATGTGCCGGCACAGGTCGTGGCACAATGTGCACTGTTTGCGACTCACTCTACGACGCTCCCCGATCTCCACCCGCCAATCTCATGCGCTCCACTTGCACGGTGCATGTACGGATCGTGTTGTTCTGCCTGCTCGCCCTGACGTTGCCGGCCGTCGGCTGCAAGGTCGCGGTCAACCCGACGCAGGTCGCCACCACGCTCGTCGTGTCCGGCCTCACAAGCCCGGCAACGTCCGGCGCGGCCGGGTCGATCGTCGTCGTTGCGCGCACCGCACAGGGCCAGGCCGCGGCCGACTACACCGGCACCGTCGCGTTCACCTCGTCGGACACCGGCGCCACGCTTCCGGCGAACTACACCTTCACCGCGAGCGACGCCGGCATCCACGTCTTTGCCAACGCCGTGACGCTGGCCACCGCCGGCAGCCAATCGGTCACCGTCACCGACACCGGCAACAACTCGCTCACCGACTCCGGCAACGTCACCGTCGTCGCCGGCACCGCCACCGCCGTCGAGATCACCGGCGTCACCACGGCGCTCGCCGCGGGCGGCATCACTGGCGCCACGATCACCATGCGCGACGCCGCCGGCAACGTGGCCACCGGCTACACCGGCGTGCTCGGCTTCACCAGCACCGACAGCCTCGCCAGCGCCACCGACGTCACGATGCTCGCGGCCGACACGGGCACGAAGACGATCGCCTCGTACGTCACCTTCAACATCGGCGGCACGCACACCTTCACGCTGACCGACAAGGCGCAGCCGGGCGTGACCGCCACGTCCGGCGGCATCCTGGTCACGCCGTCGGTCACGACCACCGCGCTGTGCGCCGACCCGCTCCACCAGTGCGACGCCGTGATCGTGGACGGAACCGGCTTCGATCCGACCCACACCAACAACAATGTCACCTTCAACGGCGTGGCCGGCACGGTGCAGTGGAGCACCAACACGCAGATGGCGCTCGGCGTGCCGGACACGACGGCCGGCAACGTGGTCGTCACGGTCAACGGCGTGGTCGCGTCCGGCACGCTGCCGTTCACGTTCAACGCCTCCGGCATCACGGTGCTGAACCAGACCACGGGCGGCACGCCCGGGTTCAGCAACACGCAGAATGCCGCCATCAGCGGCGACGGCGACCTGATTGCGTTCTCCACCAGCCAGGCGCTGGACGGCGCGGACACCAACGGTGTGCACGACATCTACCTGCGCGTGCAGAGCACCGGCGTGGTCACGCGGCTCTCGCTGAGCACGACCGGCGGTGATCCCGACGCCGCCAGTTTCGATCCGGTGATGAGCATCGACGGCCGGTTCGTGGCCTTCCGCAGTGCCGCGACCAACCTCGTGTCGGGCGACACCAACGGCAAGGACGACATCTTCCTGCTGGACCGCGACACCGGACACATCCGTCGCGTCAGCGTCGGACAGCTCGGTGCGCAGGCCAACGGCGACAGCAAGAACGCCACCATCAGTGGCGACGGCCGCTACGTGGCCTACCAGTCCGACGCGACCAACCTGGCGCCCAACGACACCAACAGCACGTCCGACGTGTTCCTCTACGACGCGCTGAACCACGAGACGATCCCGGTCAGCGTCGATCAGAACGGCAACTTCGGGCTGTCGTTCCAGCCGGCGGAGTTCCCGTTCATCAGCCTGGACGGCAGCATCGTGGTGTTCAACTCGTATACGCAGCTGGTGCCCGGCGACACCAACGGCACCACCGACTGCTACCTCTTCCGGGTCGCGGCGCGCACCAACGAACTGGTCAGTCTGAACTCGTCCGGGCAGCAGGCCAACGGCGAGGCGATACTGGCGTCGATCAGCGCCGACAATCGCTATGTGACGTTCGCGTCCACCGCGACGAACATCGTGTCCGGCGTGACCAACGGCAAGCGCGACATCTACATCCGCGACCTGATGAGCGGCACCACCGGGAAGGTCTCGCAGGCCTTCGGCGGCGGCGAGGTCAACGACGACTGCGAGCAATCGCTGGTCAGCCGTGGCGGGCGTCTGGTGTTCTGGAGCACGCGCGCCACCAACGTGCTGCCGTCCTCCGTTGCGCTCGGCGTCGACTGCTACGTCACCGACCGCCAGACCGGCCTGACCACCGCCATCGCATGGCCAGGCGGAGCCCTGCCGAACGGCAACTCGCTGTTCCGCTCGCTCAGCGCCGACGACCGCTGGATCGCGTTCGGATCGTCGAGCAGCAACATGCCGTCGCCAGGCGGTGCCTCGTTCCAGTGCTACGTGGTGCCCACGCACATCAACGATTGCCCCGTGCCGCAACCGACGCTGCCACGCCTGCTGCGGATCAACCCGACCAGCGTGCGCAGCGGCAGCGAGGTGGAACTGCTCGGCCACGGCTTCGACGGCACGACGCCGGCCAACAACCAGGTGAGGTTCGGCGCGGTGCCGGCCACGGTCACATCCGCCACCGGCACAAGGCTCACCGTGGTCGTGCCGAACGGTGTCAGCAGCGGCCAGGTGAACGTCACGATCGGTGCGAACGTCACGCAGTCACTCGACTACTCGCTCGCACCGGTGATCGTGTCGCGCGCCACCGACGACACGATCAGCAACGGCGCCAGCGGCGCGCTTCCGTTCGGCTGGGCCTTCGACATTTCGATCAGCGCCAACGGCCGGTTCGTGGCCTTCGCGTCGGATGCCGACAACCTGGTGGCCGGCGACGGGAACGGCGTGCGCGACGTCTTCGTGCGCGACCGCGACACCGACGGAGACGGCGTCTTCGACGAGCCGGGCGCGGTGTCCACTGTGCGCGTCAGCGTGGACACCAGCGGCGCGGACTCCGACGGCGCGAGCCTGGCGCCGACGCTCAGCGCGAGCGGCCGCTACGTGCTGTTCTTCAGCGACGCCACCAACCTGATCGCCAGCGACACCAACGGCGCGCGGGATCTGTTCATGCGCGACATGCAGACCGACACGACCACGCGCATCAACGTCGATTCGTCGGGGCTGGAGTCGGTCGGCCCTGCCAATGGAGGCACCGGTCTGGTGGCCGCGATCACCGGCGACGGCCGCTTCGTGGCGTTCGTGTCGCCGGCCAACGATCTGGTCACCGGCGACACCAACGGCGCCGCCGACGTGTTCGTCCGCGACCTGCTGGCCGGCACGACGGTTCGCGTCAGCGTCGACTCGGCCGGCGCCGAGACCGGTGGCGGCGGCGTGTCCGGGCTGGGAATCAGCGACGACGGCCGGTTCGTCTGCTTCGACTCGAACGCGACGGACCTGGTGCCGGGTGACACCAACGTGCAGGCCGACGTGTTTGTGCACGACCGCGACACCGACGGCGACGGCATCTTCGACGAAGTCGCCGCGATCTCAACGGTGCGCGTCAGCGTGGCGACCGGCGGCGCAGAGGCGACCGGCGGCGACTCCGGCTTCCCGTGCATCTCGCTCGACGGCCGGGTCGTGGCGTTCACGTCGGGGGCCTCCAACCTTGTCGCCGGCGACACCAACGGCGCCGACGACGCGTTCGTTCATGACCTGGCCACCGGCGCCACCACGCGTGTGAGCCTGACCGAAGCCGGCGCGGAGATCGCCATTGGATGCCTCCTGAAGCCGGTGATGAGCGGTGAAGGCCGCTTCGTGGCGTTCGCATCGGTCGACTCCGGCGTAGTGAGCGGAGACACCAACGGATTCGGCGACGTGTTCATCCGCGATCGGACCAACGGCACCACCACGCGCGTGAACCTGACGGGCGCCGGCGCCCAACAGACTGTCAACTTCGCACTGGCCGCTGCCTTCTCGTCCGATGGCCGCTACATCTGCATCCTCACGGATGATCCGGCGTTCGCGGGGGACGACAGCAACGGCGTGCTCGACGTGATCGTCACGCCGCGCTGACGCACCGGGAAAGGGCGATCAGTGGTGCGGACCCGCTAAAACCACCAGCCCGATGCCCCAGCAGGCGGCATGGAGGAAGAACGTCACGAGCGCCGCGGCGACCACGCCCTGCGCGGTCTGCGATCAGCACCGGCTCGAGCAGGTCACGCATGGGCATCGAGCGTCTGACGATGCTCAAGCTCGGCATCCCGGTGAAGCCCGCTTTCGCCGTCGACGACGTGCGTGGCATCCGCCACTCATCGACAACGACGTCCGCTTCCTGCGCCAGTTCTGAGCGCCGACAACGAGGGTCCAGCTCCCGGGGGCGGATGTATGGATGTGTTCACCACCCCAATCACATCCGCTCTCCTGTTGCACCCGCGATCTTGCAAGGGCCGGACCAACGCAGATGTGGTACCGTCCCGGCAATGAGCCGCCAGCAACCGGAAGAAGACGTGTCGATGCGCCGACTGGCAGTGCTGTGGGGATGGATCGTCGTGCCGGCGCTGGCGATGTGGCTGGTCGCTTGCGGTCCGCCGCGACCGACCGCCGCGAACGACAACGCGCGCACGGCTTCCAACGCGACCCACGACAACACCAACAGCAACGACAACACCCACGTCCCCACCGCGAACGAGAACCGCGGCAACACGCCGGCAAACACGGCCGGTCCGACGGGTCCGGCTGGTCCGGCCGGTGTCGCGCAGCCGAAGGTCGGCATCCGCCTGCCCGCCACCATCGAGGCCTGGCAACTCGTCGACGCCACAATCCACATCACCAACGTCGCCGACGTGCCGCTGATGCTGATTGAAGTGGACGTGCGCACCCGCAACTCGCAGCCGGTGCTGCAGCGATCGTTCCGCCAACAACGCCCTGCCGTGGCGCTGCCCGATGGTGGCCTTGGCGTGCGCGCCGCATGGCTGGAGGAGGACCCCGGCACGGCCGCGCGCGGTCCGAATCCGCCGGTCTGGCAGTGGCACGGCGAGCAGTTGTTGTGCACGGCGCCGGTGCTCGCCCCCGGCGAGTCGTGCGACCTCGCCGCGCCGTTCCGCGCCGAGTACGAGATCGGTGACCGGCTCGCGTGCCGCCTGTCCGTCGTGCCGCTGCTCAATCGCGGCTGGTTGTTGCGCGCCACCGCGCCGCGGCTCCGCACCGAGCGACGTGGCGTCGGCGACGCGCTCACGTGGCAACCCGGCGCGCCGCGTTGGTACGAGACCGCACAACTCGAGATCGACTACGTACCGCTCGGCGACTCGGCTATCGCGGCCGGTGCCGCCGCCCGGATGCCGGTCGACCTCTCGGCGGCACCGGCCGACGACCGCGAGAAGATGACCGCCAACAACGCGCTCGACCTGCACATCATCGGCGCCACCCGGCACGACTTCGAGGCGCACACGCCGGGCCAGGTGATGGCCGCGGCGGCGCTGACGATCAACCACTGCAAGCCGGACATCGACGCGGCGCGGTTGCTCTGCGGCGTGACGCGCGGACCGTATTCGCGCGCGGTCGACGCGCAGCAGTGGGTCGTGATCGACGCGGAGGGCAACGAGGGCAAGGGCATCAGCTGGCTCGTCGGCGCCGATCATCCCGACGCGCGCCGGCTCGACGGCAACGCGCTCAACCTGGTGCGCGGGCTCAACGATGATGGCGCGCAACGTGTCGAGCTGTTCCGTGGCGCTCCCGACGACGACCCAGGCGGCATGCTGGCGTGGTTCCAGGCGGCCGGGTTCGAGGTCGAACGGCACGTCGAGCCGGACGGCAACTGGATCGGCCTCGTGGTCGTGCAACCGGCCGCGCTGCTCGATTTCGCACTCGGCATGCGCGACCTCGGCCTGCGCCTCGAAGGACTTCGCGCGTTCCCGTTCCGCTGATTGACTCCGCACCTTCACTCCTGCTCACTCGCACTGCATGCGCGCAATTGTCATGGCTGGCGGCAAGGGGACGCGACTGCACCCCTACACGATGGCGCTGCCCAAGCCGCTGATGCCGGTCGGACAGTGGCCGATCCTCGAGCTGATGCTGCGCCAGCTGGCGCACTACGGCATCAAGCGCGTCACGATCACGGTCAACCACATGGCCAACCTGATCATGGCGTTTGTCGGCAGCGGCGAAGGGCTTGGCCTGGAGATCGACTACGCGATCGAGGACGAGCCGCGCGGCACGATCGGCCCGCTCGCGCACATCAAGGGCCTCGCCGACGACGGCCCGTTCCTGGTGATGAACGGCGATCTGCTGACCGACCTGGACTTCTCGGCGTTCAACCGTGCGCATCGCACGTCCGACGCGATGATTACCGTGGCGACGTGCACGCGCGAGGTGAACGTAGACCTCGGCGTGATGGAGTTCGACGACGACGGCCGGCTGGTGTCGTTCCGCGAGAAGCCGGTGCTGCCGTTGACCGTGTCGATGGGCATCTACGCGATGCACCCCTCGGCGCTGCAACACGTGCCGACCGACCGGCCGTTCGGGTTCGACGACCTGATGAAGGTGGCGCTGTCGAAGAAGCTCTCGGTCCGGCCGTTCAGCTTCCAGGGCCTGTGGCTGGACATCGGCCGGCCCGAGGACTACGGCAACGCGAGCGAATTGCTGGACCGCTACAGGCGGCGGTTCTGCCCGTGGGAGCCGAGTGCATCGGAGCCGCGTCCGTGAAGTTGCACCCCGACATCCCGGCTGTGATCCAGCTCGCCGACGAGCAACTGCGTGCGTACAACCGCGGCGACCTGGATGCGTTCTGCGCGTGCTTCGCCGACGACGTGGTGGTGCTCGACGAGTCCGGCCGGGCGACGATGCGCGGCATGCAGGAGTTCCGCGCGCGCTACGGTGCGCTGTTCGCCGGCGGCAAGCTGAAGGATGTGCGCGCCGACATCCGCGGCCGCGTCAGTGTGGCGAATCATCTGGTGGAACTGGAGACGGCGCGGCGCACAGACGTGGAGACCGGTCAGACGAGCGTGTCGGAGCTGATTGTGCGCTACACCGAGCGCGATGGTCGGATCGCGATTGTGGAGTTCCTGCGGTAGGCCGCCCCGGGTGGCAGCACACAACAAGGCAACGCAGGCCGGGACGCGGTGCACTGCACGAGGCAGCGACTCGCATCCCGACCTGCGCGAATCGGCCAACGGCCGGGGTCAACGGGCGATCAGAACTCCCAGCCGACCACGATGTACATGTCGAGCAGGCGCGAATTCTCGGTGATGCCGAACAGCGGCGCGAAGTCGATGTGCATCGCCTCGAGCGGGTGCAGCTGGAACGTCGGGCCGATGCGCAGGTTCTCTTCCCACGAATCGCGCGACCCCTGCTCGTTGGCGATCTCGAACTTGAGCTCGATACCCAGCGAGAAGACCGAGTCCACCGCCGAGTAGCTGATGCCGGCGGTCCACTCGAGCACGGTCTCGTGCGTGCCGTACACGCTCTGCTCCCAGACGAAGTTGGTGCCGAAGTGCAGGCCGTCGGCCAGCGTATCGCCGAGGAGCAGCTTGACCTCCATCACGCCGCTGAGCTTGTACTCGAAGTACAGCGTGGGGTTGAGCGGGATCACGCCCCAGTCGGCGATGGCCCAGCGCAGCTCGAACGACTGGTCCACCTTCATTTCGCCCGAGTTCTCCTGCTCGGTGACCAGGTAGAGGTCGAGCTGGAAGCGGCAGGGCAGGCCGAACTCGACCTCGAACTGGTTGATCTGCTGCGTGAACGGACGCACGCCGGCCGAGCCGCGCTTGACCTTGGTGCGCGACCACCACTCGAGCTCGATCTCGCCTTCGGGCCGAACGTAGATGCGCGTCGAGGGGAAGCGACGGTGGGCAGTCCAGCGCGGCTGCTTGTACGGGCCGACGAGTTCGTCTTCCTTGAGCGCCGGCGCCTTCTGGCCTTCGACGACGATGCGCGGGAGGCGGTAGGTCGGCACGTGCGAGCCGCCGGAGCCCTCGACGCCTGCGTTCTCTTCCTTGCCCTCGTTGGCAGCCTTTTGGGCTTCCTCGCCGGGGTTGATGGCGTTGTCGTCAGTCGAGATCTGCGGCTGCGCGGCAGGGCCAGGCAGTTTGGCCGCGTCGTCGGCGACCGGGGCGGGCGGCGCGGCGGGCGAGGCCGGTGAGTTCGCGTCGTCGGCATCGGCAACCGACGCGCACGCCAGCAATGCAAGGGCAATAAACGACCACCATCCGGTCTGCATTCTTGAATGCATCGGCTTCTCCAGTACCAGGTTGTAGATAATCAGGGTGGCTGCGAAGGGGCGCGGCCAGCAGGTGGGAGGGCTGTGAGGCCCGTACGAGGCCAGTTCAGACAGGGGAGGACATGGCCGGAAATCGGGGACGGACCCCTGGCCGCCGCTGCAAACGGACACCCGTAGACAAGGTTCGGATCAGCTCACTTTTTTCTGACACGCGCCCGGCACCTGTGCCGGCGCTTGTTCCCGGCACGACAGGATGCGAATACGGGCCGACGCCAACCGCCCGCTGCGGCCAATGCCAGACGCCACCACTACTACCACCAGCACCACCACCGCGAGTACCAGCGGCCCCGCGCCCGGCAAGGCGAATGCCCCGGCCCGGCCGGCCGAGCGCGAACGCGACAAGCCCAGACCGCTCGGCGATCACCTCGAGGAGTTGCGCCGCGTCTTGATCCGCGGGCTGATCGCGGCGTTCCTCGCGGTCGGCGTGTGCTTCGTCGGATTCGGCGATCAGCTGGTGGGGTTCTGCCTCGCGCCACTGCGCATGACGTCGCCGTTCCTCGGCCACGCGCCGATTCCGGATGCCGGCGACCTGGCTGCCACCGCGGCCGCCGCCGCGGCCAATCCGCAGGATGCCCACGACCCGCCGCGGCTGATCACCATCCATGCGCTCGACCGCTTCAAGCTGATCATGACCGGCGCGATCGTCGGCGGCCTGGTGCTCGCCGGGCCGTACCTGTTCTGGCTGCTGTGGGGGTTCATCAGCGTCGGGCTGTACCCGCACGAGCGCCGGCTGGTGCATGTGTTCCTGCCGTCGTCGGTCGGGCTGTTCATCTGCGGCGGCGCGTTCGGCTACTTCATCATGTTGCCGATCGCGATCGACTTCCTGCTGCACTTCGGCGGCGAGGGGCTGGCCGGGATCCACACCGACCTGCTCGTCAGCGACTACCTGACGTACTTCTTTGTGCTGACCGCGGTGCTGGGGTTCGTGTTCCAGATTCCGCTGGGGATGACGATCCTGCTGCGCGTGACCGACATCACACCGGAGATGCTGGTGTCGGCGCGGCGCTACGTGATCGTGTTCGCGCTGGTGATCGGCATGTTGCTCACGCCGCCGGACCCGTTCACGCAGCTGATGGTGGCGACGCCGATGGTGTTCCTCTACGAGATCGGGCTGATCTTCGGCCGGCGCGCGCACCTGAAACGGAAGGCCGAGCACGAGGCGGCGATGGCGGGCGAGAACCCGTGGACCGAGTTGCTCGACGGCGAGAGCGGCGGCGAGGCGAGCACTGCGACCGCACCCGCGCCGAAACCGACTCCACCTTCGCCAGCGCCTGCGGCTGCACCCGCACCCGCATCGGCGCCTGCAGCAAGCGCGCCTGCCGCCGAGCCGGTGATCGCCGCAGCTCCCGTACCGGCAAGCGCCCCGGCCGCCGAGGCAACGACTCCTGCGCCGAGCCACCCGGCGGATGTGCCGGTGGAGATCACCGAGGAACCGTGCGACACCGACGAGCAACCCGTGGAACGGCCCGCCGCGGTGGCTCCGTGGGCGACGCCGCCACCCACGCCCGAAGCGACCGGCATCGTGGAAGTCAGCGAGGCGGTCACTCCGCCGCCACCACCACCGCCAGCAGCCACCATCCCGCCGGTCGAGCCGACAATCCACGCCCCGGGCCTGGCGAGTGGACTGGTCAGTCCGTTCTCCCGCAACGATGACGGCGAGGAGCGCTATCAACTGACGCGCGAGGAGATCGCCGAGTTGGTTCGATACGAAGTGGCAGCGACACTCGAACGCGACCTGCCGCAACTCATCGCGGACGAGGTGAAGCGCGCACTGCAACCACCGCCGCCTCCGCCGCCACCGCCGCCACCATCACCTGCCGAGGCCGCCACGCCCGCCCCGCAACCAGCGACCGACGCCGACGCCGAGGAGAGTGACGACCACCATCATCAGGACGACTCGCCGGCCGGTTCGCCGATGCCGCCGTTGCGCCTGCGCGAGAACCTCGACGATGTGCGCACGCGCATTGCCGCGGCCGCTGCGCGCTCGGGCCGCTCGGCCGGCGACATCACGCTCTGCGCCGTGACCAAGACCGCCACAGCCGACGACGTGCGCAACCTGATCGCGCTCGGCGTGACGCACTTCGGCGAGAACCGCCTGCAGGTCGCCGAGCCGAAGCTGGCCGCACTGGCCGATGTGCGCGACAGCGCGACGTGGCACATGATCGGCCACGTGCAGCGCAACAAGGCGAAGCGCATGCTCGAGCTGTTCGACGTGTTCCACACCGTCGACTCCACGCGCCT
>JBFWQT010000038.1:0-23474 GCA_050249295.1 Planctomycetota bacterium | reverse complement strand
CCGGCCCCGGGCTGGCTGTACCAATCCCGGTCTGCGGGATGCACGGGCTCGCCGCCGCCGGGTTGAGCCGGCGGCGCCGTCGTGCTAGCGTCCTGCACTCGCAGCCCACCTGCGTCAGCGAGTCCGCTCGTCAACCCATCGCCGCCTCGACGACGACGACGACGAACCCGCCTCCGACGCGCCGTTACTCATGCCTGACAATCCCTATCGCTCAGCCGGCGAAGTGCTCGCCACACTCCCGGGTACCGCCGAGTTGCTCAAGGCGATCAAGGAGCCGTGGAGTGTCGCGTCGGCCGGCGAGAGCGCCGACAACGCCGGCATCAGCAGCGAAGCGGCACTGCAGAATCCGATCGTCAATCTCATCCGCCGCACCGGCGTTGCCCTGGCCGACCGCTCGCGCAACGAGCGGCGCATCCTGGCCGTCGTCCTCGTGCTCGTGGCCCTGATTGCCGGCGCCAGCGCATGGCTCGGCACGCACACTCCGCTGCTGGCGGGCGTTGGTGTCGTCGTCGCGATCGGCATCGTCGGCTGGATCTACTACTTCCCGCCGCCCGCCATGGTCATCGACTCGCGCGGCATCTGGATTGTCCGCCGGCTGCGCACCGACTTCTGCGAATGGGTGGCCCTGCTCGAGGCCGAGGTGAAGGAACTCGTCCCCGGCAAGCCGCAGGTGACGATCACACTGAAGGGGCCCGAGCACGCGCAGCACGACCGGCACGTGTTCAGCGGGCGCCTGCGCCGGCCCGACACGCAGAAGTTCAAGCTGGCGGACAAGACCGAGATGAAGGCGCCGGGCGCGCGGCATGGCGCGTTCGAACCGTATGACAAGGGCGGCGTAGCAGGCCTCGGCATGAGCCCGGCATTCGACCGGACGCAGCTGGCCATGGTGCTGGCGATCTGCATCCGTGCGTTCGGCACGCCCGACGACGTGGTGGTTCCGCGGCGCGTCACGGAGAAGATCTTCGTGGATCCGAAGGAGTTCGACTCGCCGCCGTCGGAGCGCCGTCCTGTCACCCGTCTGGACGAGGTCAAGGACGCGGCGGCCGAGGCGGAAAACGGCTGATCGACTGAACTTCCGGCGCCAGCAGACACTCAACGGATGTCGGGACAGGCGGGCCGCCGCTGTGGCCGGCCCTTTTTGGCTGTGGTGCAGGCTTCCAGCCTGCTCCAGGAACACCTGCAACGGCGGACCTCAACGTCGAGGCATCCGGATAGACGTACAGGCGTATAGAACAGTTGCCACCGGCAGGATTGCCGCAGTGCAGAGGCCAGCATGAACGACGACGCCATCCATCAGGTCCCGAACGACCGCCTGCTCGATCACGCGCAGGGTCGGCTCACGCCGGGCGAACTGGCCGAGATCAGCCGGCAGATGTCGGAGGATCCGTCGCTGCAGCAGCGCTACGCCGAGATCCGTCGTCTGCGCCGGCTGGTGCGCGAGCGCTACCGCCCCACGGCCGTGGCACGTCCCGACGGCCGCGACGAGGAGATGGCCGGGCTGATCAGCGGCTTTGTCGATGCGATCCGCAACGGCGTGATGCTGCCGACGGCCGAGCAGGCCGGCTACCCGGCCGAACTGGCCGCGATCATGCAGGGCGATGCCGACGACTCCGCGGCCGGTGCAAGCGCGCGCTACGACTATGACGATTCGCCGTCGAGTGCGGGCAACGTGATTTCCGGCCCGTGGCTGGCGCCGGCCGAGTCGGCCCCGATGTCGGCGATCGTGGTCGATGGCGCGCACGCGCCCGGCCGCCTTCGCACGCTGCGTCGCGTGGCCGGCTATGGTGCCGCGGCTGCGGTGCTGCTGATGGCCGCCTGGTGGTCGATCGGCACCGACGATCCGCTGGTCTCGCCATCGCGTTCGTCGGCGCTGCAGCCGAAGTCGGTGGTGATCCGCGAAGCCAGCGAGCCCGCCGTGGCGGTGCTCGGACCGGCCTCGATGTCGCCGGTCTCACCGATCGATCGCGGCCAGGAAGTCGGCGTCAACACCACCGCGCCCTCGCCGACCTCGCCGACCTCGCCGACCTCGCCCGATGTCATCCAGCACACCGAGCGCGATACCGCCACCGACACGCAGGCACCGGCCGCTGGCGCTGGCAACACCGACAACCCGCCGGCCGACGTCGCCGATTCCGGCGACAACAGCAGCAACGTGCGCCCGGCTCCCGCGCCCGAAGACGGCAGCGAGTTCATGCGTGAGCGCGCCAGCCGCATGTTCGCCGACTCCGGCGCGTCGCTCGGCAACGCCGGCGGCAACAACAGTGGTACGGCCGCCAGCGGTTCGCGCCTCATCGTCGGTCGCACCGAGTTGCTCGGCGACGTCGACGGCAACGGCGTCGTGGACGATCGTGACTACCGCCGCCTGCTGGAGCACGTGCTGGCCAGCGATGCGCACACGCTTGGTCTGGCCGTCGCCGACATCAACGGCGACAACACGATCGACACGCGCGACCTCGCGAGCCTTCGCTCGATGACCGCGGCCAGCGCGCGCAACGGTCGCAGCAGCGACTGATCGCGACTCGTTCGACGCGACAACCCACTCGACAACCGGCGCAGGACGACGCGATCGTCCTGCGCCGGTTGCATGTCAGCGTTCTCGGCGCAACGCCGATCGCCCTGCAAGCCCCATGGCAGGCCGGCTCGCGGGGCTCATTCAATTCGGGCAATCGTATTGACGGTATCAGGGCAAGTTGCCAGGATACGCGCCGTTCCGGGGGCGATGGCCGTTCAGGCCGCCTGACATCGGCCTTCGCGGGCCATACAGGGTCGGCTGTCAACGCCAGATCCTGCCCGGAATCCTGCCTGGTTTTCCTGCATCTCGCACCTCATCGCATCCACGCCGCGACCGGAGTTACCGCGTGAACTGGCTGGTCAACACTCTTCCAGGGCTCGCTTCCGGTGGGCCGATGGAGCACCTGCTCCAGCGGGACAAGCTGTTCGACTTCATCACGCTGCCGGAATTCCTCTGGAAGGACTGGCCGGCCGGGCTCGGCATCAGCAAGCCCGTGATCTACATGTGGATCGCGCTGGGCCTGACGTTCTGGATTTTCAATCGCGTGGCCAAGCGCTGGCAGCATGTGCCGCGCGGCCTGCAGGCGCTGGTCGAGCCGTTGCTGCTGTTCGTGCGTGACGAGATTGTCCGCGCCAACATCCGCGCGCCGCACGGCCACGGTCATGGCGACGGCCACGACGATCACGGCCACGGCGGTCACGGTGGTCACGGTCATGAGGCGGCGCAGCGCGAGAAGGACCTGGCGGTTGCCGACTCGTACCTGCCGCTGTGCTGGACGCTGTTCTTCTTCATCCTCGTGATGAACCTGATCGGCCTGACACCGCACGCGATTGCCTCCACCGGCCAGTTCTCGGTGACGCTTGCGCTCGCCGTGATCTCGCTGGTCACGATCGTCGGCTCGGGCATCCGCCACCACGGCCCGATCGGCTACTGGCTGGCGCTGGTGCCGTCGTCGGTGCCGTTCACCTACGCCAAGGTAATTCCGAATCCGTTCTGGTTCATGGTGCTCTTCCTCGAGTTCACGGGTCAGTTCTTCAAGCCGTTCGCGCTCGCGATTCGCCTCATGGCGAACATGACCGGCGGCCACGTGATGATCCTGATGATGCTCACGTTTGCCGTGTGGATGCAGCTTTTCCATCCGTTCTACGGGGCCACGCCGGCGATGAGCCCGGTGATGGGCATCCCCGTGGCGCTGGTGAGCATTGGTGCTGCCGTGCTGCTGACCGGGTTCGAGGTGCTGATCGCGCTGGTCCAGGCCTATGTGTTCACGCTGCTGACCGCCACCTTCATCGGCATGGCGATCGCGCCTGATCACTGATCCGGTCACTGATCCGGATTCGCACCGCTCTCTGTGTTTCTTCGGGCGTCGCCGGCCCTTATCCCGGGCGGTTGGCCGACACAGGCCGACACACCACAGTCGCGGCCGACGATCATGACCTGATCGCGGCCACATCAGGAGTCTGAGATGTTCGAGATGATTCTGGCCGACGTCGGCGCGGGTACGGGCATTCTGGGTGCTGGCATCGGTGCCGGCCTGGCCGCCATCGGCGCGGGCATGGGCCTCGGCCGTGCCGCCGCCGGTACCGCCGAAGCGATCGCCCGTCAGCCCGAGGCGGCGGCGAAGATCCAGGGCCCGGCCCTGCTGATGGCGTTCCTCGTGGAAGGTGTTGCGCTCTTCGCGTGCGTGATCTGCATCCTGACCTGGAGCGGCTTCAGCGGCGCGATCGCGGCCGACACGAAGCACACCGAGGCCCAGACCGAAGCGATGACGAAGCACGCGTCGGAAGCCACGACCAGCCAGAACAAGACCATCTCGATGCCGGTGGACGAAGAGAGCCACTGATCGAATGAGGTTGTCGCTGCGAGGGCAGCGGTTGTGGTTGCATCGCACCCGCCGCTGCCCTCCGGTGACGCCGACCGAATCCGTTCGACTACCGACCTGACCTGATCTGACCTGACTGCAAGCCGGAACCCATCATGCCGTCGTTCAGCCTCATCGCCTCGATCTCTCCTCTGCTGGCCGAAGCCACCGAAGCGGCGCACGGCGCCGCCGAGCATCACGCGCCGGGCCTGATGGACATGGAGATCTCGCTGATCTTCTGGACCTGGGTCAGCTTCGCGGTTCTCGCGCTGCTGCTCTGGAAGTTCGCATGGGGCCCGATCCAGAAGCTGCTGAACGAGCGCGCCGAGAAGATCGAGGGCGAAGTGGAGAAGGCCCGCAAGATCCGCGAGGACGCGGAGAAGGCGCTGGCCGAGTACACCGTCAAGCTCGAGAAGATCCGCGAGGAAGCCGAGCAGCTGATGGAGAAGAGTCGCGCCCAGGGCGAAGAGCTGAAGAAGCAGCTCGAGGCGAAGGGCAAGCAGGAAGCCGAGGAAATCCGCGAGCGCGCCACGAAGGAAATCGACCTGATGATGGTCAAGGCCCGCGCCGAACTGCGCACCGTCGTCGCCGACCTGGCCGTCAAGGCCGCCGAGACCGTGGTCGGCCGCTCGCTGACCGACGCCGACCACAAGCGCTACGCCGAGGAAGCGATCACCGCGCTCGGCTCGCTGGACAACAAGAACTGAGCACTGACCGGAACTGACCGATGGAACAATCACGCAAGGTCGGCCGCATCTACGCCGGAGCGCTGTTCGAGATCGCGCGCGAGACGAACAGGATCGGCGAGATTGCGCGCGAGCTCGACGAGCTGGAGAAGCTCTACGACGAGAACCTGGAGTTCCGTCGCTTCTTCACGTCGCCGCGCATCGAGCGCAAGCAGAAGCTTTCGGTGGTGCGCGAGATGTTCAAGGGCAAGGTCTCCGACACCGTGCTCAACCTGCTCAGCGTGCTGGTCGTCAAGGGTCGCGAAACGGCGCTCGACAACGTGGTCGACGCGTTCCAGCGCTACCGCGACGAAGCCGACGACCGCGTGCACGTCTACGTGCGCAGCGCGAAGCCGCTCAGCGACGACCAGCGCAAGCGCATCAGCGACATGGCGATGAAGCATGCGAAGTCGATCGACATGCACGAGACGGTCGACGCCGACCTGATCGGCGGCGTGATCATCCGCATGCACGACTTCCTGGTCGACACGACTCTGCGGACCCGCCTGCGCGGCCTGCGGCACGAGCTGCAGCCCCACGCTGGCTGGTTCTACTGATCCTGATTCCCGTTCATTCTTCCGACACTTCCGAATTCGTTCACGAGCACCACGAGCTGCGACCACATCGCAGCTGATACCGAGGAGCAGCGGACCATGCAGTCGATCCGGGCCGAAGAGATCACCAGTGTGATCCGCAAATCGATCGAGTCGTTCGGACACGTCACCGAAGTCGACGAGGTCGGCACGGTGCTCGAGGTGGGTGACGGCATTGCCCGCGCCTACGGCCTCGAGAAGGTGATGTCGCAGGAGATGGTGCAGTTTGAATCGGGCGCCTACGGCCTCGCGTTCAACCTCGAAGAGGACTCGGTCGGCATCGTGATCCTCGGCGACTACCTGCAGATCAAGGAAGGCGAGTCGGTCAAGCGCACCGGCCGCGTGCTCAGCGTGCCGGTCGGCGATGCGCTGGTCGGCCGCGTGGTCAACCCGCTCGGCCAGCCGCTGGACGGCAAGGGCCCGATCGAGACCAGCCAGACCTGGCCGCTCGAGTGGAAGGCCCCGGGCATCGCCGCCCGCCAGCCGGTGCGCAACCCGCTGCAGACCGGCCTCAAGGCGATTGACTCGATGATCCCGATCGGCCGTGGCCAGCGCGAGCTGATCATCGGCGACCGCGAGACCGGCAAGACTGCCGTCGGCCTCGACACGATCATCAACCAGAAGGGCAAGGGCGTGATCTGCGTCTACGTGGCGGTCGGCCAGAAGGCCTCGACCGTCGCGCAGATCTACGAGAAGCTCAAGCAGAACGGCGCGATGGACCACACCATCATCGTGGCCGCCAACGCCAATGACCCCGCGCCGCTGCAGTACATCGCGCCGTACGCCGGCACCGCGATGGCCGAGTACTTCATGTACGCGCAGGACAAGCCGCAGAAGATCCGCGACACGCTGTGCATCTACGACGACCTCTCGAAGCAGGCCGTGGCCTACCGCCAGCTGTCGCTGCTGCTGCGCCGCCCGCCGGGCCGCGAGGCGTACCCGGGCGACATCTTCTACAACCACAGCCGTCTGCTCGAGCGCTCCGCCAAGCTGCGCGAGGAGTACATCATCGTCAAGAAGGACGCGCCGTGGGACACCACCAACGGCGTCGACGGCAAGCGCCACGTCACCTACGGCGAGAACGAATCGGAACGCGAGAAGGGCCGCGAGCCCAACGAGTGGGACCACCTGCAGGACGCGCTGGCCAAGGCCGGCAAGGACACCCACGAGATCCGCATTCACCCGCAGACCGGCGGCAGCCTGACCGCGCTGCCCGTGATCGAGACGCAGGCCGGCGACGTGTCGGCGTACATCCCGACCAACGTGATCTCCATCACCGACGGCCAGATCTACCTGGTGCCCGACCTGTTCTTCGCCGGCGTCCGTCCGGCCATCGACGTGGGCATCTCGGTGAGCCGCGTGGGCGGCAACGCGCAGATCGGCGCCATGAAGAAGGTGGCCGGCGCGCTCCGCCTGGAGCTGGCGCAGTACCGCTCGCTCGAAGCGTTCGCCCAGTTCGCGTCGGACCTTGACGCCAACACGCAGCTGCAGCTGGCGCGCGGCGCCCGCCGCGTGGAAGTGCTCAAGCAGGGCCTGCACGCGCCGCTCGCGGTTGAGGACCAGGTCGCCGTGATCTTCGCCACCGGCGAGGGCCGTGCGGACAAGGTGCCGGCCAACCGCATCGGCGAGTACGCCACGAAACTGATCGACTACCTGCGCAGCTCGTCGGAGCGGGTGCTGGAGAAGATCGCCGACAAGAAGAAGCTGACCGACGACATCGTCGCGACGCTGAACAAGGAGATCGACTCCTTCCAGAAGCAGTTCCTGGCGGGTGCCACCGCCGGCGCGAAGGCCTGACCCGCGGACCACCGCTACCGAACCGGAGACTGAGCGATGGCCAACGCCAAGGAACTGCGCAAACGGATCAAGTCCGTTACGAACACAAAGAAGATCACGCGCACCATGGAGATGGTCGCGGCGAGCAAGCTCAAGCGTGCACTCGACCAGGTGCAGGCGGCCCAGCCGTACTTCCTGAAGCTCAAGGAGATTCTCTCCGAGCTGACGAAGGGCGCGGACTCGGCGATGGCGTCGCAGTACCCGTTGTTGCAGCAGCGGCCGGTCAAGCGCGTGATGATCTTCCTGCTGACCGCCAACCGCGGCCTGTGCGGCGCGTACAACTCCAGCCTGATCCGCCTCGCGCGGCGCACGTTTGACGAGCAGCGCGCGCAGGGCCGCGAGGTGGAGTTCCACATTGCCGGCCGCAAGGGCCTGCAGTTCTTCCGCTTCCGCAAGTACGAGATCGCGGGCGCGTACACCGACTTGGCCGAGCGCCCCGGCTTTGCTGACGCCGACGCCTACGCGCAGATCGCCACCGAGGCGTTCCTGTCCGGCCGCGTCGATCAGGTAATCGTGATCAGCGCGCAGTTCAAGTCGGCCCTCTCCCAACCGGCCACGGCCGTCACGCTGCTGCCGATCAGCCCGGATTCTTCGTCGTCCTCCTCGTCGGACGCCGCGACTGGCGCCGACGGCAAGTCCGGCTACCGTCACGATTTCATTCTCACGCCGTCGGCCGACGTGATCCTCGGCAAACTGTTCCCGATGTACGTGCGGTACATGTTCTATCGCACGTTCGTCGAGGCGGTGGCCAGCGAACACAGCGCGCGCCGCGTGGCGATGAAGAGTGCGACCGACAACGCGGACGAGATGATCACCAACCTGACGCGCGTGTTCAACCGCGCCCGCCAGGCGGCGATCACCCAGGAAATCTCCGAGATCGTCGGCGGCGCCGCCGCCCTCGAGTAGGCCCGACCGGAGTACACTGAACTCGCCCGCTTCGATCACGAGCACCAGCATGGCCCCGTCAAACGCAACCGCCAGCGACACGCACAGCCTCGCGTTCGAGCGCGAGGTGGCAGAGTGGTTCGTGGATGCCGGTACCGACGACGTGGCCTTGGAGAAACTGAGCGCGCGGTTCCGCGGAATGATGCGGTTCGAGCGGGTATCGGAAGGAAGTATCCGCGTCATGGCGCCCGAGAGCACCGACAACAGCCGCGACGAGCAGCGTCTCAGTGGTCAGATCTACGTCTGGAATCAGGCGTCCGGTGAGCCCGGAGATCTGTTCGGCGCGAACGGCGGGTGGCGCCTCCCGGACGGCTCTGTGCTCAGCCCCGATGTTGCATGGGTGCGCGTGGATCGCTACGCAGCGCTCACGGACGATCAACGCACGCCATTCGCGCAACTCGTGCCCGACCTCGTCATCGAGGTCCTCTCGCCGCGCGACTCGCGGCCCGAGGGCATCGCGAAGATGCGCAAGTGGCGCACCAACGGGGTCCGCCTTGGCTGGCTGATCGACCCCGTCCGCCACCTCGCGTGGGTCTTCCGCGCCGGCGACGACGCCGACCCTGAGCCGCTCGAAAATCCCGACTCGCTTGCCGGCGAGGATGTCCTCCCCGGCTTTACCGCAGACCTCACCCGTATCTGGCGCTGAACCGGCGCCGCTCCGCAAACTCGAACCCGTACGGCCACACAACTACGCGGCCCGCAACTGCAAGAGGACCTCAGATGGCAGACAAGATCGGAAAAATCGTTCAGGTCATCGGGCCCGTGATCGACGTCGAGTTCGCGCCGGAAGACATGCCGGACATCTATCACGCGCTCACGCTCGAAGAGACGATCGGCGGCGAGAAGGTTCGCATCACCGCCGAGACGCAGCAGCACCTCGGCCGTAACCAGGTGCGCGCCGTCTCGATGAGCAGCACCGACGGCATCCAGCGCGGCGTGAAGGTCAAGAACACCGGCGCCCCGATCACCGTGCCCGTCGGCCGCCAGAACCTCGGCCGCCTGTTCAACCTGCTCGGCGAGCCGATCGACGGCCTCGGCGAGCTGCAGAACGTCGAAGCCACGCGCCCGATCCACGCCAAGCCCCCGGCATTCGACCAGCTCGGCACCAAGGCCGAGATGCTCGAGACCGGCATCAAGGTGGTGGACCTGCTCGCGCCGTACTCCAAGGGCGGCAAGACCGGCCTGTTCGGCGGTGCCGGCGTGGGCAAGACCGTGGTGATCCAGGAGCTGATCTACAACATCGCCACCGCGCACAGCGGCTACTCGGTGTTCTGCGGCGTGGGCGAGCGCACGCGCGAGGGCAACGACCTCTGGCTCGAAATGAAGGGTTCGGGCGTGCTCAAGCAGGCCGTGCTCTGCTTCGGCCAGATGAACGAGCCGCCGGGCGCGCGCCTGCGCGTGGGCCTCTCGGGCCTGACGATGGCCGAGTACTTCCGCGACAGCGAAGGCGCCGACGTGCTGCTCTTCGTGGACAACATCTTCCGCTTCACGCAGGCCGGTTCCGAGGTGTCCGCGCTTCTCGGTCGTATGCCCAGCGCCGTGGGCTACCAGCCGACGCTCTCCACCGAGATGGGTGAGCTCCAGGAGCGCATCACCTCGACCGCCAGCGGCTCGGTCACGTCGGTGCAGGCCATTTACGTGCCGGCCGACGACCTGACCGACCCCGCCCCGGCCACCACGTTCTCCCACCTCGACGCCAAGACCGTGCTCTCGCGCCCGATCGCCGAGATGGGCATCTACCCGGCCGTGGACCCGCTCGACAGCTCGTCGCGAATCATGCAGCCCGACGTGCTCGGCGAGCGCCACTACCGCATCGCCGGCGAGGTGCAGCGCATCCTGCAGCGCAACAAGGACCTGCAGGACATCATCGCGATCCTCGGCATGGATGAGCTGTCGGAAGACGACAAGATCATCGTGAACCGTGCGCGCCGCATCCAGCGCTTCCTGTCGCAGCCGTTCAACGTGGCCGAGGTGTTCACCGGCTTCAAGGGCAAGTACGTCAAGCTCGAGGACACGCTGCGTTCGTTCGAGGAGATTGTGCAGGGTAAGCACGACGACCTGCCCGAGCAGGCCTTCTACATGAAGGGCAGCATCGAGGAAGTCATCGAGCACGCCAAGAAGATGGCCGCCGGCAACTGAGCCTGGCTGTAGCCGGTAGACCTGTTGCACGCCCCGCCACGCGGGGCGTGTAGCGTTTCTCCGCCAGCCATGGTTCTTGCGTGGGAGCAGGTCCCGGATCCGCCACTGTCTGCGTATTAGCTACGAAGCAACGCCACCTGCGAGTGTGAGGCCCGCCACATGCCGACGCGATACGATCATGCCCGGGGCATCTGGACCGTCAGCGACTTCCTGACCGCGGACGAATGCACGTCGTGGATCGAACGCGTGGAAGCGGCAGGCTTCGACGAAGCGACGATCACCACGGCGCGCGGGTTCGTCATGAACAAGAGCGTGCGCGACAACGATCGTGTCATGATCGACGACCCGGATGCCGCGGCCACGCTTTGGGAACGCGCGAAGCCGTTTGTCGGCGCTGATGCGACTGTGCAAGGCACCGCTGTCGGGCTCAATGAACGCCTGCGCTTCTACCGCTACACCGACGGTCAGAAGTTCGACTGGCACAGTGACGGCCACTTCGCGCGGCCGGACGGCAGCGAGGTCAGCCGGCTGACATTCATGATCTACCTCAACGACGAGTTCGGCGGCGGCGAGACGAAGTTCGAAATCGGCCGGGAACTGGTCGTCGTCACGCCGATGACCGGGACGGCGCTGTTCTTCGTTCACCGCCTCCGCCATCAGGGCGCGCCGGTGACGATCGGCACCAAGTACGTGTTGCGCTCCGACGTGATGTACACCCGCCCGCCGGCCAGCGAGTAGCACCCTCAGCTCGAGGACGCGCTGCGCTCGTTCGAGGAGATCGTGCAGGGCAAGCACGACGACCTGCCCGGGCAGGCCTTCTACATGAAGGGCAGCATCGAGGGTGTCATCGAACACGCTAAAAGCCGACCGCGTGTGGCTGTCAGAGTATCCGTACCTCGCCTCGGATCGGAGTACTCTGACAGCCACGCGAGGGAGCGGGCCCGGGGAGCGCACAATCACGAATCCACCTGTCGGGCGCCAGCCCGGTCGGGAGTTGATTCGCCGGCGCGAGGCTCCCGCGGCCCGCACCCTTGCGGTCGGGCTCTTGCCCGAAGCAATCCACCGACAGCTCGCCAGAAAGTTGCACGGCCGCAACATCGCACCTCGCGCGCTACGGCTTGCGGGCGCGGATCGTGGCCGACACGACATAGTCCTCGGCGCGCGAACCCGGCACCCACTCACGGATGAACTCACGCGACGAATCCTTCGGCTCGATGCGCACATCCTCGAACCCGGCGTCGCGCAACATGGCCTCGATCTCGCCGATCGGCTTCGCGCCGGAGATGCAACCGGCGTGCATCGCCAGGTCGGCCCGCACGTCAGGCGGCATGTCGGCCGTGGCCACCACGTCGGAGATCGCCAGCCGACCGCCGCTGCGCAGCACGCGGAAGGCCTCGCGGTACACCGCCGGCTGGTCGGTCGACAGGTTGATCACGCAATTGGAGAGAATCACATCGACCGTCGCATCGGCAACCGGCATCGCCTCGATCTCGCCGAGGCGGAACTCGACGTGCGCGTGCTCGGCCGTGCGCAGGGCACGCGCACGCTCGATCATCTCGGGCGTCATGTCGATGCCGATCACCTTGCCGGTCGGGCCGACCTTGCGGGCTGCGAGGAAGGCATCGAAGCCGGCGCCGCTGCCGACATCGACGACGGTCTCGCCGGGCGCGAGCGACGCGATGCCCTGCGGGTTGCCGCAACCGAGGCCGAGGTTGGCGCCGGCCGGAACCGCGGCCATCTCGTCGGCGGAGTAGCCGACCTTCGCGGACTGCGTGGCCGGGTCGGCGGCGATGGTGGGCGAGCAACATCCGGTCGCGCAGCCACAATCGGAGTCGGCCGGCCGAACACGCTCGGCAGGCTTCGGCGCGGCGGCCGCGGGAGCGCAGCAGCCGGGCTCGCAGCCGCAGTCGGCGTCTGTCGTCACGGGCGCGGCGTTGCGCGCTACCGCGGCGTAGTTGTCGCGCACCGCGTTGCGAATCGTCGAGGCATCATGCGTCGGGGTGGTCATGGGCAGTCTCCGTTGGAGGTGAGTGGCGGGTTGCAACCGCCGGGTGAGCAGCCGTCGGCGCGCGGCGTGATGCCGTCGAGCCGGCCATCGGTGGTACTGAAATCGAAGTGGCAGCAGGCCAGCAGCAGGCCGTGCAGCATCCGGCGGCCGCGCATGATGCGCGTCTTCAACGCGGACATCGTCAGGCCGAGCCCGGCGGCGATCGTCTCGCGATCCTCCTCCAGCAGGTCGGCACGGCGCAGCGGTTCGCGGTACTCGTCCGGAAGCTGCGCGACCATGCGGTGCATGCAGCCGGTCAGCTCGCTGCCGGCCGCGTCGTCGGTGGCGTCGGGCGGCGACGCGAGGGCCGACCACACGTTGTCGGGCACCGTCACCGCGTGTCGCGACCGGCTGCGGGCGTCGTCGACGATGCGATTGCGCGCGGCGCGCAGCACCCATCCGAGCGGCTGCTCCGGCGCGTCGCCGTCGTGCAGCGTCTGCAGCAGCCGGGCGATGACGTCCTGCGCCACGTCCTCGGCGGCGTCCGCGTTGCGCGTGTGCCGGAGTGCGAAGCGTCGGAGCTGTTCGCGCAGGTCGATGAGCGTGACGTGGTGCATGTCGGGTCGCCGGTCTGCCTTGCTGCACAGTAGACGCGCGGGGTGCACGGCGGTGGCAGGAAATTCAGTCGGCCGGTGCTGGTGGTCCGGCCAGCGGCAGGCGAACGCGGAACGTCGCTCCGCCGCCCGGTGTGTCCTCGAGCGTCAACGAGCCGCCGTGCGCATCGATCACGCGCGAGGCGATGGCGAGACCGAGGCCGGTGCCTCTGTGGCGCGTACTGAAGAACGGCTCGAAGATGGTGCTGCGCATTGCGGCCGGCACGCCGGGTCCGTTGTCGGCCACGCACACGTCGACGCTGTCGGACGAGTCGGACGATGGCACCACGCTCACCGCCACGCGCCGGTCGCCCTCGCGGCCCTGCAGCGCCTGCACCGCGTTGTGCAGCAGGTTGGAGAACAGACGCACGAGTTGCGGCGAGTCGGCGCGCACCGTCATGGGGTCGCATGCCAGGTCGATCGTGATGCCGGCCGCATCGGGGTCGCGGCGCACGTGGCGGATCGTGTCGTCGAGCAGGTCGTGCAGCGGAACCTCCGTTGGCGCGGGCGGCTTCGGTCGCGCGTAGGCCAGCAGGTCGGTGACCATGCTGTTCAGCGCATCCACGCGCTCGATCACCTCGCCGGCCACCTCGCGTTCGTCCGAGCCGTCGGGCAGCCGGCGCTCGATGATCTGGAGTGCGCCGCGGATTGCGGCCAGCGGGTTGCGCACCTCGTGCGCGATGATCGACGCGAGCTCGCCGATCCGCGCCAGCCACTCCTTGCGGCGCGCCGCGGCTTCGGCGGCCACGCGCGCGGTGATGTCGAAGCGGATGGCCACGTACTGGTGCGGCCGGCCGGATGCATCGAGGAACGGCACGATCGTGGTGTCGACCCAGTAGAGGTGGCCCTGCTTCGCGCGATTGCAGATCTCGCCGCGCCAGACCTTGCCGGACGAAATCGTGCGCCACATGGTGAGGAAGAACTCCGGCGGATGATGGCCCGAGTTGATGATCCGGTGCGTGTTGCCGATCAGCTCGTCGAGCGCGTAGCCGGAGATCTGGCAGAAAGTGGCGTTGGCAAAGCTGATCACACCCTTGCGATCGGTGATCGCGACGATGGCCGACTGGTCGAGCGCGGCCTTGTAGTCCTGCAGTTCCTGCAGCGAGGCGCCGAGCTGCTGCTGCGACTGCGCGAGTGCGGCGCGCGTCATGCCGACTGCGCGTGCATCCCGCTGCCGGCGCTGGCAGACGTCGGCCAGTAGCCAGAGCATGGCGATTGCCAGGCCACGGTTGATGCCGGCAACCGCGCTGTTGCCGGCGCTGCCCGTGTGCGCCGATCCGAGCAGCCAGCCCAGCAGCAGCACACCGGCCGCCAGCAAGGCGATGATCGCCGGGGCCCGGCTCTCGGGCCGGTGTCGCGTGATCAGGCACGGAATCATCGCCGCACAATAGAGGTGCGCGACTACGACCCCGCGCACCGCGATCAGATCAAGCGCGAAGACACTGACGATGATCAGCGCGGCAGCGGCGATCGCGCGCGGCGGCATCGGACCGGGCTCGTCGGGCGCGGGTGGATGAGAGGCAGGGGTGATCGCGGATGCAGGCACGCCGGTCGGGTTGCAAATCGGTTGGGTCGGGGCAGCGGCACGGAGTGTACCTGAACGCCCTGCCACGGCCGGCTCGTCTCGCCGTCAGCCGACGTTGAGTGACTTGCCGTTGTCGGAGGCGCCGATCTTGAGCAGGAACGGCACGGCGCGCTTTGCCCACGCCTCCGGTGACGGATATCCGCCCGCGCTGCCGCCCATGCAGCTGCGCAGCATGTCGGTGTCGATCACGCCCGGGTTGAGCGCGACCGAACACAGCCCGCGCGGCAGGTCCTGCGCGAGCGCGCGGCTGAGCCCCTCGATGGCCCACTTCGTCGCGCAGTACGGCGCCACATCGGCCGACGTGCTGCGGCCCCAACCCGACGAGAAGTTGACGAACACGCCCTTGCCGCGCGCGATCATCTCCGGCGCGAACGCACGGATCACATTGGTCACGCCCTTGATGTTGACGTCGATCACGGCGGAGAACTCGTCAGCCGTGATCTCCCAGAGCGGCGCATTGCGGTTGATCAGCGCGGCGTTGTTGAGCACCAGGTCGGGCACGCCGACCGACGACGTGATGCGCTCCGCCCACCCGGCCACGGCCTCGCTGTCGGTGACGTCGAGCGCCGCGAAGTCGTGCGGCGCGCCATGGCTCGCGCGCAGCTCGTCGATCTGGTCCGCGCTGCGCCCGCAACCCGCCACCGTGTGGCCGAGCGCCGCCAGCGCGTCGGCCATGGCGCGTCCGATTCCGCGCGTGGCGCCGGTGAGAACAACGATTGGCGGAGCCATGGCGTGCGCGGCCTCAGCCGCCGAAGCGCGAGATGACCACGGTGGCGTTCTGCCCGCCGAAGCCGAAGCTGTTGCTGAGAATGTGATCGACGCGCGTCTCGACCGGCTCGTTGGCGACCACGTTGAGCGTGATCTCCTCGTCGCGCTCGAACTGGTTGATCGTGGCGTGCACGATGTTGCGCTCGAACGCGAGGATCGACGCGATGATCTCCACGCCGCCGGCCGCACCGATCAGGTGGCCGGTCATCGACTTCGTGGAGTGCACGAGAAGATCCTTCGCGTGTTCGCCGAACACGGCGTGGATCGCGTGGTTCTCGGCGAGGTCGCCCTGCCGGGTGCTGGTGCCGTGCGCGTTGACCAGCCCAACCTGCGCCGGCTGCAGCCCGGCCGAGCGGATCGCGTGCTCCATCGCGCGGCGCGCGCCAATGCCATCGGGGTGCGGAGCGACGAGGTCAAACGCGTCGCAGGTGAAGCCGGCGCCGGTGAGCTCGGCGTAGATCTTTGCGCCGCGGGCCTTCGCGTGTTCGAGCTCTTCGAGGCAGACGACGCCGGAGCCTTCGCCCATCACGAAGCCGTCGCGCTGCTTGTCGAACGGGCGGCTCGCGGTGGTCGGGTCGTCGTTGCGCATGCTCAGCGCGCCGATGTTGCCGAACCCGGCGATGCTCATGCGCGTGATCACGGCCTCGGCGCCGCCGGCGAACATCACGTCGGCCGCACCGGTGCGCACCAGGTCGCCGGCCGTGCCGATGGCGTGGTTGCTGGTCGCGCAGGCCGAGTTGCACGAGAAGTTCGGTCCCTGCAGGTTGCGCTCGACGGCGAACAGGGCGGGCGCGGTGTTGGGGATGTGCGACGAGACATAGTAGGAGGAGACGCGGTTCATGCCCTTCTCGAGCATGCGCTGGATGTGCTCCTCCTGCATCGAGAGGCCGGCGTCGCCGGTGCCGATCAGGGCGCCGATGCGGGTGCAGTTCTCCTCGGTAATCTCGATGCCGGAATTTTCGAGCGCCTCGCAGGCGGCGACGTGGGCGAAGATCGCGAAGCGATCGATGCGCTTGACCAGCCGCTTGTTCTTGAAGAGGTGACTGACGTCGGGCAGATCCACCTCGGCGGCGATCTTCACCTCGTAGTCGGAGAGGTCGATGTTCTTTGCGACCCGCGCGCCGGACTTGCCGGCGATCAGGTTGTCCCAGAACTGCGGAACGTTCAGCCCGATCGGGTTGACCGTCCCCAGGCCAGTGATGACAACTCGACGATTCCCACGGTCCACGGGCAGGTTCCAGCGGCGGTAGGGTACGGCAGGGTACGGCAGACGAGGCCGGCTGTCGCGGGTTGTGAGGGAATACCAGATCGGTCGGGCGGTTTGAAGCGGTCAGCGGTTCGCGTCAGCGGGCTGGCATGGCGAATGCCCGGCCTGTCCGGTACACCGGTGCTACCTCCACAACCATCCGGCCAACCGGCGGAGACCTCGACGATGCGCCCCACACCCGCTCTGTTGTTCGCGCTGCTTGCCCTCGTGATGATGCTGCTGCCCGGTACGCTGCCCGCCACCCACGCGCAGGACAGCGACGAACCGGCCGACGGCCAGCTCCTGACGCTTGCCGTGCACAACCTGCCGCGCTACGTCGAACCGTGGGCGGTGCAGTCGCTGGAGGTCACGCTGACCAACCACTCCGACCAGTGGATCGCGGTGATCGAGGTCGCGAGCACGCGCAGCAACCACGATGGCGACACCGAGCAGGCCACGCTGCACCCCGGCCTGCACGGCCACACGGCACGCGCGGCAGGCAGCGACCTCGTCGTGACCGTGATCCACAAGGTGGACGATGTGGGCGCGGCCGCCCGCATGCCGATGCCCGACAAATGGGAGACGCTGGACCACAAGAGCGACGACCGGGCCCTGACCACCTTCGAGTTGCTGCCGCCCGGCGACACGCTGACGATGCACGCGCAGGTGCGGTTCATGGGGTCCGGCCTGCAGGAGGTCCATGTCGGAGCCAGCTGCGCGCTGCTCGGCTCGGCCGACGACGCGGTGAAGGCCGGGCTGATGGTGCTGCACGAACGCAGCGTGGAGAAGCCGGCTGACAACGGCGAGCGCCCGTTCGGTAGCGGCAACTTCGTCGTCGCCGGCGTGCACCACTGGAAGTTCCGCGCGGCAACGGCTGCCGAGCTGGCGTCGCCGCCGGCCCTGAACGACGAGCCGCTGGCGGTGGGCACCAGCGCGATGGGCATTCCGACCGTCGATCGCTTCGCGTTGACCAGCGAGCAGTTTGCAACGGTGAAGGTTGGCGACTGGACCGCCGACGCGACGACGCGCTGCTACGCGGTGCCGTACGATCTGCCCGACGCGCGGATGCACACCGGCCTGAGCGACGGCCGCTACACGCGCGCGGTGACGGCCGGTGCGTGGGTGCTGTACGACCGGAAGACGGATGCGAGCTGGTTTGCCGACTACGGCACCGCCTGGTGTGTGGCCGGCGACTGGCTCTCGCTGGTGCGCCGCGTGGATGACGGCCGGCCGGCATCGCTGATTGTCGGCGAGCTGGAGAACGCCACGCCGCCGATCGACCCGTCGGCCGCGACGCCCGTGGCCGAGCTGTTCCGGCAGGCGGGCTACCGCATCGACGTCGAGGCGCTGAAGGGCGGCGGCCAGTTGCTGCGCGTCGAACTCGATGCCGACAACCTGACCGCGATCTCGAAGCTCTGCGCGGAGCATCACGTGCTCTATGACAACGCCATGCTGAAGCCCGACACCTCATCCGGTGGCGCGACACCGACCGAAGCGGCGAACACCATGCTCAAGGCGCTGGTGGAGCGTGACGCCGGGGCGGCCGTGCTGGCGTCGGTGATGGAGACGCCGGGCGATGTGCCGTTGATCGTGCCGGCGTTCCGCGCGACCAACCCGAAGGTGCTGCGTGTGATCGCCGACAAACACGACGCGCAGAACGCTGCGTACGCCGAGTTTACGTGGGATTTCGATGTCGACGCCGACCTGCTGCTGAAGCGCATCTCGCGGATGCTGCACGCGCGCGCCTTCAGCGATGGCCTGCGCGGCGAGGAACTGGAACACTACGACGAAAGCATGAAGGTGGCTGGCCCGGAGATCGTCAGGCAACTGGAGGACGGGCTGGGCGGCGACACGTCGCACTTCATGCCGCTCGCGCGGGTGATGGGTCGCTGGTATGCCTCCGACTTCGCGACGCCGTTCGATCCGACGAAGCAGCCGGGCGACGACGAATGAGTGACCCCGCATGAGCGCACCGCGCATCCTTGTTGTTGATGACGAGAAGCTGATCCGCTTTGCGCTCCGCGAGCACCTGACGGAGGCTGGCTATCGCGTGGCCGAAGCCAGCACCGTGGCGGCGATCGCCGGGCAACTGGCGGCCGGCGTGGACCTCGTGCTGCTCGACCGGCATCTGCCGGACGGCGACGGCCTGGAGGTGCTGAAGCAGCTGCACGCCGACGATCCGGAGTTGCTGGTGATCATGCTCACCGCCGACTCGTCGGTGGACGCGATCGTTGGCGCGATGAATGCCGGCGCGTTCCACTATGTGACCAAGCCGGTCAACCTCGACGAGCTGTCGCACCTGGTGGAGCGTGCGCTCGAAACCACGCGCCTGCGTCGCGAGGTGCAGGCGCTGCGCAGCGGGCAGGACGACGACCGCGGCCTCGGCGCGATTGTCGGCGAGTCGCCGGTGATGACGCGCACGCGCGACCTGCTGCGCCGCGTGGCCGCGAGCCCGGCCAGCACCGTGCTGATCACCGGCGAGACCGGCACCGGCAAGGACCTGGCCGCGCGCGTCGTGCACGAGCTGAGCGACCGTTCGGCCGCGCCGTTCATGAACATCACCTGCACCGCGCTGCCCGACACGTTGTTCGAGAGCGAGCTGTTCGGACACGAGCGCGGCGCATTCACCGATGCGCGCCAGCAGCGCCGCGGGCTGCTCGAGCAGTCGAACGGCGGCACGGTGTTCCTGGACGAGATCGCCGAGTTGCCGCCCGGCCTGCAGGCCAAGCTGCTGCGGTTCCTGGAAGACAAGACGGTGCGGCGCATCGGCGGCACGGCCGACATCGCGGTGGACGTGCGCGTGGTGGCGGCCACCAACCGCGTGCTGCAGGACATGGTGGCGGCGGGCACGTTCCGCGAAGACCTGTACTATCGCCTGCAGGTGCTGCCGATCGAGCTGCCCGCGTTGCGCGATCGGGCCGGCGATGTGCCGCTGCTGGTGAAGTTCTTCGCCGACAGTTTTGCGCGCCGCTTCCACAAGCCGGTGCTGGAGATCGACGCCGCGGCGATGGCCGCGCTGGAGGCGCATACCTGGCCCGGCAACGTGCGCGAACTGCGCAACACGGTGGAGCGCGCGGTGTTGCTCAGCGAGGGCAACAGTTTGAAGACTGATGACTTCCTGTTGCCATCCGCACGCGGCCCGGTGAGCCGCAAGCCGGCTGCGGTGCCGTCGTCACCGGCTCCGGCCGTCGCGCCACCCGTTGCGGGCGACGCCGACGCCGATGCGGGCAGTACGACCGGCTTTGTGTTGCCGCCGGATGGCGTGAGCCTGGAGGCGGTGGAGCGTGACCTTGTGGTGCAGGCGCTGGCCCGCACGCACAACAACCAGACTCGCGCCGCCGCGTTGCTGGGCATCAACCGCGACCAGATCCGCTACCGCATCCAGAAGTTCAACATCGAGCTGAAGCCGGACTGAGCGCAAGACAGCTACCGCCGCCGCGCGCTACTTGCTGACCGGCTTCTTTGTGGCCGGGCCGCGCATCGCCACCTGGTAGACGATGAACACATCGTGGCCGGTCTCGTCGTCGTGGATCGCGATGTCCACGATCGTAACCTGCCCGAGCTGCTCGATCGCCGTCGTGATGGCCACGCCAAGGGGCTCGCCGGACGGGACGCGCGCATGGTGCACGCGCGACCGCAGGCTCGGCGCCATGCCCGGCAGCGACTGGATCTCGGTCGTCACGCGGCGGATCAGGCCGAGCTTGGCGAGGAACTTCTCCTCGATTTCGATCAGCCAGTAGTTGTAGCGGTCGTCCGGATTGAACTCGTCGAGTACATCGTCGTTCTCGAGGATGTGATCGACCATCGACTCGACGATGCGCTTGCGCAGGCCGCCCAGCACGTGACCGGCGCGCATCATGCGCTGTTCCGGAGTCTCGTTGAGTTCCGGGTGCGCGCTGCCGGGGCTGATTGCCGGGTCGCCGTTCATCGCCGTCGTCGCCTTGCTACCGCTGCGGCAGCACCAGGAACGAAACGCCTTCAGGGTGAATGATAGTCGGCGCCGCACCGATGCGACAGTTGAAATCGGCTGTGGCCGGCCCGCCGGGGGCAAGGCAAGGGCAGGCGAAGATGCAGGCTGGAAGCCTGCACCACACCGACAATGCGGCAGTGGAAGAGGCAGGCTGGAAGCCTGCACCACACCACACCACACCCGGGAATGCGGTAGGCGAAGATGCAGGCTGGAAGCCTGCACCACAGGCCAAATCACTCGGCGAGGAACTTCTTCACCCGCTGCAGCGCGTCAAACAAGTGCAGCGCCATGCCGTTGTGGTCACCCTCGTACCACTGGATGGTGGGCTCGCCGAGCGCCTTCCAGAGCTTCTCGGTGCAGGCCTTCGGGATCACGTCGTCCTGCGACACGTTGATCATCAGGAACTTGCCCTCCACGCGCGACGCGAACGTCAGCGGATCAATCGGCCGGCAGAGGTCATCCATCTGCTCCGGCGTCAGACCGCGGCGGATCACCTCGTCGCGGATCGCGCGCGTCTCGTTGCTCGGGTTCATGATGATCGTCTTCAGCTCGCCGCCCGCGAGGCCCAGCACGTAGTGGCTGAAGCCGGGGTCCACGCCGGCCGACACCGCCGACATGATGCCGCCGAGCGACACGCCGAACACCGAGAGGCGGTTGCCGTCGACATCGGGCCGCGCGCGCAGCCAGTCGCGCAGGCGGTGCAGGTCCCACACGGCCTGTGCAATGTTGAGGAACGTCGCCTTCGGATCGGCCGCCAGCAGGTCCTTCTCGCGGGTGCCGGTGGCGCGCGGGCCGTAGTGCGGCAGGTACATCATCACCACCACGTGGCCGGCACTGGCGTAGAAGTTGGCGATCATCTGCTCGAGCGTCTGGTCGTCCTGCAGGTGGTGCAGCAACACCATCGCCGGGCGCTTGCCGTCAGCCTTCGCCCGCGGCATGAACAGCTTCGCGTGCACCGTGTGGTTGATCTCGGGTCCATTCGCCACGGCCGACGGGAAGGTCAGCTCCGAGATGTCGAGGCTCGATGTGCGCGACACCTGCTCGAGCTTCCAGGCGAACTCGCTGCCAACCGCCGAGTTGCTGATGTCCACGTAGCGCTGCCACTCGGCGCGCATCGCGGCGTCGGCCGGCTTGTCGCCACCCAGCGCCGTGCTGATCACCTTGCCGGACGTCGCGTCGGCCGCGGCCGGATTGACGGCGCGCGGCTTCACGGCAGGGGGCATCTCGCCGCGCGGCAGCGTCGCCGGGTCGGTCGCCAGCAGCTTGCGCAGGTTGTACGGATGGAATGTCTGGTTCTGCGCGCCGGCGAACGCGGTGTCGGCCGGATCGACGGCATTGGCGACCCAGATGCGGCCGTCGCTCGGGCACATCACGGCCTGGTGCAGGCAGCTGTGCGTCGGCGGATAGTTGCGACCGATCTGGATCATGTCGCTGTGGTCGATCTTGCCGCTGCGGCTCTGCAGGTAGTCGCTGATCATCTTGTAGCCGAGCCAGCTGCTCTGCTCGCTCTCGCGCGGGTCGTACACGCGACGCTGGCGGCCGGCGAGCTCCGGATCGACGAAGTGGTTCACGCGGCGCACGCACTGCGGGATGCCGAAGTGCGGCGCGACGTCTTCCTTCTTGTCGCCACCCTCGAACACGGCCACGCGCTGGCGATCCACCTCGAGCGCCACGGCGCGCGGGTGGGGGCCCTTGCCGTCGCCGAAGATGAAGTTGAACCCGGCGGTGCGCGGCGCGCGCTTGAGGATGTCGAGCGCCTCGTCGAGCGTGTCAGCCTCGTCGAGGATGTAGCGCAGCAGGAAGAACATCGGGAAGCCGGCGAACGTCTCGTCGTTCACGCCGCAGCCCATCTCGCCGATGCTGATGCCGGCGTTGTTCATGCCCGTGACGCAGCCGCAGGTGCCGGTCCAGCCGACGATCGCCGACGCGACCTTGCCGGTCGGCTTGCGCACGATCAGCGCGGCGTTCTGCTGGATCTTCACCTCGTTGCCGATGCTGATCGAATAGTCGAGCGAGCGGAAGTGGTAGAGCTTGCCGTCGATGGTCTGGTTGCCCCACGCGGCGGCGCCGCTGCAGTGGAACTTCTCGGGCAGCGCGTGCGCCGCCTGGACCATCTCGAGCGGGATGCCGGCGCCCTCGGCCAGACCGCGCAATTCGTCCTTCAGGGCGGTCGGCAGGAACGGCTCGCCGGCCTTCCAGATCGCGGTCAGCTGGTCCATCGTCATGTGCGCCTTGCCCATCGCCATGTCGCGCACGTAGGCGTCAATGCACTGGCGACAGCGCTCGGGCAGCATGCGGCCGTGCTGGTAGCCCATGTCGTAGTAGCTGCCCTCCAGGTGGATCACCATCTGGCCGTTGATCAGCTCGACGTAGCCCTTGCCGTGCTGCGCGACGAGCTCGCGCGTCTGCGGGGCGGGCAGCGGCGGCATCGTCCTGATGTCGGCCTCGGCCGGCCGGGTGATCGGCGCGAGCGGTGCCACAACGACGAGCGAGAGGAGGAGCAGCAGCGCGAGGCGGGAAAGGCGATGATGCATGAGGTCGGCGGGCAATGACGTGGTGACGTTGGGTGCAGCCTAGTGCGCGGTGTCGGCGCTGTCCACCTGTGGTGCAGGCTTCCAGCCTGCGTTTTCTTGCCCTTGCCCTTGCCGTTGCCC
>JBFWQT010000037.1:0-23697 GCA_050249295.1 Planctomycetota bacterium | reverse complement strand
GTCGCCGTTGGCCACCACCGGATACACGCGGGCCTCGAACATCTGCCGGCCGACGAACTGCAGCAGGCCGGGATCCATGTCGCGGCGGACAATGCCTTCGTAGATGCCGCGCGCCTCGTTGGCGTCGAGCAGCTTGCCCTGCGTCGGCTCACCGTTGACGATCATCTCGAAGCCGTCGACGGCCGTGCCCTCGGGCAGGTAGAAGCGGAACGTCGCTTCGCGCACGCGGTTGGTGGGGTTGCGGAAGACTTCGGTGACGGTGGTCTTCGCGACCTGGTCGGTGATCTCGACCGAGATGTCGTGGCGCACGATGTAGACCGACCGCCGCACGCCGGTGTCGGCAAAGCCGCGTGGCATGTTCGTGCGGTCGAAGCCGCCGTCGATGTCGCCCTGCGCGGTGTCGAGGTCCTGGGCGAAGACGGTAGCGGGTGCGGGCAACCACGCGAGTGCCAGCAAGGCGGCCAGCAGCGTGGAGGGGACGAATGCGCGGCGGGACATGGACGTTCTCCGGTGTGGTGCAAAAGAGCGAGATACTTAGTGTATCCGCGCACCGCCGGCGCCACCAGCCGTGCCAGCAGATCGCCGCGACGTCCATCGTGGCCGCCCCGCACACCGGCAAAGTGGATCACGGCGAACCGCGCGGCGAACTGCGCGTCGGGCTGGCGCGACCGGCGAGGGCCACCACGTGGCTCGCATGGCCTGTCGCGCCGGGCGCCTGGTTCAATTTCGTAGTTTGAAACGCGATGGTTGATCGATGAAAAAACGAATAGCCGGGCCCGATTGCCGATAACTATCCCGGACATCGGTCCAATCTAGCCAGGATTGAACTTAACCGCCTGTCGGAGATGGATTTATGCCCTGAAAACGGGCCCAAAGGTAGGACAATCCTCAATATAGAGGGAGAACTTTGTTTTGAATCGTGGCGGTTCGGACCCGGCTGAGGAGAGGTCGCATGTTCCTGAACTCATTGATTGTAGCCATTATTATTTGCAGCACGACTGCCATGTCGATCGCGTTGCGAGCCCGACGCGAAGCGCGGCGGTGCGAGGGACGCAACCCGGACGTCCTCCAGGAAGACCCTCGCTCCGGGTTCGCCTGCGCGTCAGGCTTGCAGCGCGACGACGTTTCGAAGTGGTGGTTGCAAGATGCAAGCCCGACGCGAAGCGCAGCGGAGCGAGGGACGCAATCCAGACTGCGCGAAAGGACGACCCTCGCTCCCGGCCCGCCTGCGCCGCGGGCTTGCAGCGAGACTGCGTGTCGCACGCGCACACGGTGTCGACCCCCGTTGCGCGAAACTGCCGAACGAACCCATTTCGGGCCGAAGTCATTTCAGCCCCCGTTGGTTATCGGTCGCCGGCCGCAGCTCGCCGTCTCGCCCGGCATCGCCCTGGAAGCCCCATAAACACGGGGCTGATTGGGAGTGAAATCGAGTGAAGCGTCGAGAAGTGGTCGTGAACGGGCGCAAGGCAGCACTCAGCAGGAGGTCACCCTTGCGTGATGCCACAGTCAAACTCCTGGCGATGATGGCTCGCGTGGATTGCAATCCGCTCGCGCCGTGGCCGCCTGACTTGTATCGTGCGCGGTCCGGATGCCGCCGACGCCCCCGATCGTCCCGATCGAGCCGGGCGAGGCGCGACCAGCCGGAGTGCGGAGGCGGGCAGCCAGTGGCGTCCGCGCCGCGATCCAGTTCCACAATTCGAGCCGCGAGCCGCCCCGTCGGTCGCCTGGCCCGCACCGCACGACCCGTGAATTCAACACGGCGGCGGTCGCGGCCATGTGCGCATCGGCGGTCAGGTTGCGTCTCACCTGAAGATCGATCGACTGACGATGACACCCGACTATTCGACCTCGTTGCCGGACGATACCGGCTTGCAGGCATTGCAGATTGATTTCGGCCCGGCCGAGACCAGCGGTGCGGGCCGCGCGCAGCGGGTGGTGCCGGTGGACTACCGGTTGGCATACGCGATCGTGTCGCCCGAGGCGCTCGAGCCGCCAGCGTTGCCGGAGCCTGCGCTGGAGCCTGCGGAGCCGGCAAGCGATGAGACCGCCGAGACTGCCGAGACTGGCGAGGCTGCGTCCGACAACGAGGCCGCACCTGCAGACACGCCGCCGGTCGCGGTGGACGTCGCGCCGGCGACGGACGCACCCGCAGTCGATGCCGCGCAGGAGGACGCAACGCCCGCACCGGCCCCCGAGGCCCGGGCGAGCGACAGCGTGGACGCCGACGCCGACGACAACGCCGACACGGGCGAACGCGAGGGCGACACCGAAGGTGACAACGACAACGAGAGCGACAACGAGAGCGACAGCGACGGCCCCGATGGTCAACGTGCCGGCGAAGGCGAAGGAGAAGGCGAAGGAGACCGCGACACCGACACCGACGGCGACGCCGATGGCGGCAAGTCGCCGGACCAGGGCGAGTTCCAGACTGGCGGGCGGCGTCGCCGTCGTGGTCGTCGCTCGCGTCGCGGCCGCCGCAACTACGCCGACGACGTCGCCGATCCGCGCGCCGGGAGTGGCAGCCGCAATCCGGTCGTCAGCTCCGAACAGCTGCACACGCTGCCGCCGCGGCCGATCCCGCCGATGCGCTCGCTGCTCGAAGGTCGTGGCAGTGTGAGCGCGCGCGACCTGATGGAGCTGGCCGACCGCGCGCGCGGCGTTGCCGACTACCAGGAGGTGGACGTCACCTGGCGCGCCGACGGCATCGACCTGCGTTTGCGGCTGCAGCGTCACGTGCTGATTCCGAACGTGCAGGTGCACCTGACGGTGGACGGCAACGCCTGGCTGCCGCGCCACGAAATGCCGGGCCACATCGAGGCCACGGTGAGCTTCTGGACGAGCGTGGGGTCGTTGCGCCGCTTCGCGGATGTCGTGCGCTCGATTGCGCGCGCCGGCGATGCGCGCGCCGGAAGCGGCCGTCGTCGTGGCGGTCGCGGACGCAGCGCGGATGGCGTGATGGACGGCTACGAGGCCCCGCCCCGGCGCGTGCCGGTGGTGGACAACCCCGACGACATCCTGCCGCAGCTGTTCTACTGGGAACACACCGACGACCTGCTGAAGGACGAGACCGCGCGGGCGCGCGACGAGGACAACTGGGAGCGCAAGAACGACGACTGGCTGGCCAGCTTCGAGGATCGCGAACGCCGCCGGCGCAAGCACGGCGATCGGGATCGCAAGGCTGGCGGCGCCGGTCGCAGCGGCGACGATGCCGACGATGATGATGATGACGACGAGGACGAGGTTGACGAGTCGGCCGAGGCTCGCGGCGCTGTGCTCGAGCTCGGCGGCGAGGAGCACCAGGACGTCGACGAGTTGAACGGCAGCGACTCGGCGGCGATCGCCGATCTGCCGGAGCCCGAAGTAGTTGACGACGACGCGGCCGCGCCCCGCGAGCCGGCCGACGAGGCGGCACCGCCGAGCGACGCCGCCGCACCTGCCAGCGCACCGGCCACGACGGACGAGCCGAAGCCCGAGTGACGACCGTTCACTCGCCTTCGGGCAACTCCGCTACCAGCGCGTCAGCCGGAATGACCACCGCCTCGCTCGCGCCCGGCGGCGTCCAGAGCAGTCGGCAGCACGCGTTGCCGGCTCCCTGGAAGTACGCGAGGTGGATCGGCACGAGGCCTTCCGGCAGCTCGGCCGTGCCGGTCTTCGCGCGGCGCGAGTGCACGCCGTCGTTGTCGATCAGCTGATCGCGGTTGATCCACAGGGCCGAGCCGTCGTCCGACTCCAGCGTGAAGGTGTACTCCCCGGCGGCCGGCACGCGTAGCCAGCCGGTCCACTCGATCGCCACGTTCGTCACCTCGAACGGCAGCCCGAACGCCGCCTGATCACCGAAGTCGATCGTTGCATCGCGTCGGATCGCATCGGGCATCTGGTCGCCGTGCGCGGGCAAGCCCTTCGGCACCTCGCTGGCGCGCCACATCGTTGCGCGCAGCCCGCCCGGCGAGCCATCGGCCGGCGCGAGCTCGAAGACCTGCGGATCGCCGCGCACGTAGTCGGCGCCTTCCAGCACCAGTCGGCCGGGCACGACGTTGGCCGGCACGCCGACGCGCAGCACGTTGCCGATGCGCACGGCCGGGGCTGCCACCGTCTCTCCTTCACTACCGATCGGCAGATGCACCTTCACGATGTCACCACGCAACTGTTTGACCTTGAGCACCGCCGCCTGGCCCGGCCGCAGCACCGGCGTCTCGCTGGCGTCCAGCACGGGCCGCTCGGCCGCATCAATCACGCGGATGATGCGACTGCCGTGGAACACCTGGCCGTAGCAGTCGGTCGTGCGGATGCGGATCGCCGCGCTGCCCGGCGGCGTGTCGACCGGCAACGTGGTGCGCCACAGGTGCGTGCTCGTGTCGTAGGGCGGCTGGCCGAGGTCGGCGAGCAGCCGCTGCAATTCCGCGCCGCCGCGACGCACCTGCGGGATCGCCTTCCACTCGCCGGCGTTGATCTGCATCTCGACCACGCTGCGCGGCGAACCATCGAACACATTGACGAACACGGCCGTCTGCGCGAGCCGGTCGGTGAACACCGCGTGCGGCGCGTGGATGTCCATCTGGTAGTCGGCCGGGCGCGACGCCGCGCGGTACTGCAGCTTGTGCGACGCGCCGTCGAACATCGCCAGCATGTAGCCGTTGGGGCCGCCGTCGCTCATGCGCGCGTCGGGAATGCCGCGCGCGTCCTTCTCGCCGGACCACCAGTTGCCCGAGACGGTGACGATGTAGACCTGCTCGAGCGGCTGCTTGCCGTGCCAGTCGTCTTCCTCGCCGATGAAGCGGTGGTCGTGGCGATGCATGTGGCCGGCCAGCGCAAGCACGTGGGTGCGGTGCTCGATCAGGCGGTACAGCGCGTGGCGGTCGTCGACGTTCACGCTCGCGCCGCGGCCGTCGGTCAGCAGCGGGATGTGCATCAGCAGCACCACGAGCATGTCGTCGGGCACGTGCGCGAGGTCGTTCTCGATCCACTTCAGCTGGCGCTCGCCGAGGTGGCCGATGTAGCGGCGGCCGTTCTGGTCCACGCCGTCGGTGGCGATGAAGTGCACCTTGCCGCAGTCCCACGAGTAGTAGTTGGGCGCGAACACGCGCTCGAACGTCTCGTCGGAATCCTCGTCGCGCGTGACGTCGTAGTTGGCGTCGTGATTGCCGAAGACGTTGTACCAGGGGATGCCGATGCGGCCGATCGCGCGGTTCAGCGGGCCGTAGAGGTTGAGGTCGTCGCCGACGATGTCGCCGAGCGTGACGCCGAACCGGGCCTCGTGGTGGTCGGCGATCAGCGGCTCGACGACGTCGTGCGCGACGTAGTCGACCTGCTCGATCGTGTACGGCTGCGTGTCGGCAAAGAAGATCGCGCTGAAGCGGTCGGGCTCGGCGTGCGGCACCAGCGCGAAGTCGATCTCGTCCGGCAGATCACCGGTGGCCGCGACGCCGCCGAACTTCGAGGTTGGCGAGCCCTGCGGCTTGTAGTTGTAGTGGAAGCGCGGCAGGTTCTCGGCCGACACCGGCGTGCGCCAGTTGCGCGGCTTGACCACAAAGATGCGCGTGTCCGGCGAGACCGGCAGTCGCCAGCGGCCCTCGGCGTCGGTCGTTGTGACCTGCAGCTGGTTGCTGACGCGCACATCGGCGATGCCCGGCTCGCCCTCGTCGCGGGTGCCGTTGCCGTTCTGGTCGTGGAACACCACGCCGCTGGCGAACTGCGCGAACGGTGGCGGATCGGCCTGCGCGGCCGGCGCGAGCAGCAAGGCGAGTGTGGCGATCAACGCAAGGAGGATGGTGTGTCGCATGGTGGCGGCCGGAAGTGGTGTGCGCTTCCGGCATGCTCGGTTGTGGCGATGAGAATTCCAACCGCCAATCGTGAGGCCGGAGTGAAGAGGCGAGCCGACTGGAGAACCGCTGCCGCACGTGTTGTCGGAACGCGCCGGTCCCGGGCGAGCCGGGGCTGCAAGGAGTCGATGCCGGCGCCGGGTGAGTCGCGGGCCTGCGTTGCCGGAACGAACCGCCCGCGGCGGGCGCGGCGCAGGCGGAGCCGGGCTCAGCTGCAGGCACGAACGGACGGCGCCTGCCGCGGAGGCGATGGACGTGCCAACGGGGGCCTGCCGGTCCGGGTCTGGATCACGCCGCAAGGGCGATCACTGGCCCCAGTCGTCGCGGGCCTTCTGGTAGGTGGCGTGCGCCGGCGAGTCGGTCAGGGCGGGCATGCCGTCCTTGCTCGCCATCTCGTTGAGGTCGCGCTCGAAGTGCTCGCCGAGCGTCTTGTTGGTCGAGTTGACGTCGCTGCCGGCGACCAGCAGGTAGCGGTAGTAGCAGGCCAGGGCCTGCAGGCCGTACTCGTACGCCTCGAGCGCCGCCTCGCGGGCGTCGTCGGCACGGCCGTCGTCGCTGGCCTCGAGCGCCTCCTCCATCATCACCTCGGCCTCGCCGTGCATCTCGTCGAACGAGTTGAACGCGGCCTCCGGATCGCTGCTCTGCAGCGCGGACTGCACCTTGTAGAGGTTGAGTTCCATGCGGTGCTTCATGTACGAGTCGAGCTGCTGCTTGATTTCGGGCACCTCGGCGTGCACCGGGCAGTGCGGCTCCTTGTGCAGCGTGAAGATCATCTTGCGGACTTCGATCGCCTGCTTGGTGTACTGCGTGTTGCCCTTGTCGAGGGCCTTGCCGCCGACCTTCAGGTTGTCGAGCTGCGCCTCGCAGTACAGGCTCAGCGCGTTGAAGGCGAACGTCAGGCACAGCTTCGCGTTCTCCTGGAACTTCTCGTCGTCGTCCTCGCGCGCCGCCTTGCCGGCCTGCTCCTTGTAGCCGCGCGCCTGCATGTACGACTTGGTGAACGCCTGCAGCTTGCGCTCGATCTTGTGCTTCTCGGCGTCGGCCTCTTCATCGGCCACGCGCGACTTGTCGATGTTGTCCGCGCTCTGCTGGTTGCGCGCGATCCAGATCCACACGCCGAGCACGACGCACAGCACCACCGTGAGGTAGCTGCCGTAGACCATCATCTTGTAGCGGCCGGTCGTCATGCCGCTCTTCTTCACGCCGCGAGCGGGGGCGTCGTCGCCGCCTTCCTCGCCCTCGGCGCCCTCGGCGTCGCCTTCCTTCTTGATGCGACCGGTCGAGCCCTTGCTCAGGCGGCCCGTCTTGCGCAGGCCCGCGCCCGCGCCGGCACCGGCACCGAGGCGGCCGGTCTTGCCGGCGGCAAGGCCGAGCCGACCGGTCTTGCCGGCGAGCTTGCCCTTCGGCTTGTCCTCGGCGCCCTCGGCACCCTCGGCACCTTTGGCCTCGTCGGTCGGTTCCTCGAGCGACGGCACGTCGTCGGGCATCTCCGGAATGTCTTCATCGAGGTCCACGTCGAGGCCGCCCGCGGCCGTGTCCTCGGCCAGGTCGACGTCCTCGTCGGGCTCCTCGAGCAGCACCTCGTCGTCGTCGTGGTCCACCGCGACGTCGTCGTCGTCCGCGAGTTCGACTTCCACGCCGTCCTCGCTCTCGACCATCTGCGGCTCGCGCACGCCGCTGTCGGTGACCTCGTCGATGTCGTCGAGCTCGACCTCGTCGGCGTCGTCGGCGATCATCGGCTCGGGCTCGGGTTCGGGCTTGCGGCCGCGCGACTTCTGGCCGAGGCCCTTCGGCGCGGTCAGTGCGTCGCCGTTGCCGGTGCCGAGTTCGATGCCTTCGACCTTGCGGCGGGCGCCGGGCGCTTCGATCTTGCGGGTGAGCGCCTCGGAGGCGTCGTCGCGCAGGCGGGCGCGGGTGTTGTTGGAGTTGGCTTCGATCTTCTCGGCGGCGCTGAGCGCCTTCTTCTTTGCGACCGCGGTGGCGGTGGCGGTGGGCGCGGCGGCATCAGCGGCCGAGGCGTCGCCGTGGTAGCGGTACTTCGCGCCGCTGTCCTCGGGCGTGCCCTCTTCCACCACCTCGACGGTCTCGATCTTGTAGAGCGTGTAACCCTTGCCTGCCATGTCGGTTCTCCGCTGTCGGTCGTGTCGTGGTGGTGGTGGTTGAGCGTGGTCGATCGAGGAGGGGTGATTCTAACGGGAATTGTGCTCCGTTGCCTCGCCGTGCTGTTCCCTTGCCCGGATCGTGGACTCCTGCGGCTACCCCTCCGGGGACTTACGTCCCCGGCTCGCCTGGAGCCAGGGACGGGAAGCGGGGCAAGGGCAAGGGCAAGGGCAAGGGAAGAGGGAGTGGTCGGCGCGAGCTTGATGGGGTAACGCGCTTCACCTCCGCCGGTTCACCACGAACAGAACAGCCCGTCCGGTTTTGTCGAACGGGCTGTTCAGAATGGAAGGGGAGGATTCCGGTACGCCAACCCGGGCAAGGGCTGACTGGAGAAGCCGTGATGGTTTGCAGGTGAGTAATTCTGGCGGGCGCCCCTCGTGAAGAATATCCCGATACATCGTCGATGCGCGTGAGCAACTCGCACCGACCATGTCCCGGACTCGTATCGAGATACCCGGAATCCCCAGCCTGACTATTCGCAACTGCCGTGCCGATCTTGCGCAGGGTTGTAATCCGATAGGGGATCATGAGTTGGAGAGAACGGCCAGATTGACGGAATGTCTCGCCGAGTGAACATTAGTTGTGGCGATGTGTGGACAGCCCGTTGAAAGACGTTGCCTGATCGGAGATCAAGGAGTTAACCACAATAAAGGGAAGTAGTTGTGACGCAGGCCAGAATGCTCAATTGGAAAGACATGGTCTGTCTATCGCGCTGAACATCGCTCGGCCCTACAGCGTGGCAGCGAAGGCGAGCAGGATCGACCCGGCCATCGCCACATTGATGCTCTGCGGCTCGGCCCGTTGCGGGATTCCCACCACCTGCCCCGCCCGCGCGCGCAGCACCGACGACGCGCCGGCCACCTCGGCGCCGAGCGCCAACGCACACCCGTCGGCAGGCCAGGCGAACGACGTGTACGGCTCGCCACCAATGTCGGCCACCACCAACGGCAACGCGGCCGCTTCGAGCGCATCGGCCAACTCGTCGCGATCGACGCGCGACAGGACGGGCAGCGCAAACGCGCCACCCATGCTGGCGCGCAGCACGCGCGGGTTCGAGAGGTCGGCGCAGCCCGCGCACAGGCACACCGCACCCGCGCCGAACGCCGCGGCCGAGCGGATGAGAGTGCCAACGTTGCCGGGGTCCTGCACGCCATCGAGCACCAGCAGACGGATCCGCGGCGCGGGCGTCGTCGGGGCGGCCACACTCGCCAGCGTCGGAGCCGGGCCGTCCGGTGCGGCTACTGCCAGCGCGCCCTGCGGCGTGACGGTGCTGCACCACGTGGCCAACTCGTCGGCGGCCACCGACTCGACCGGCACGCCAGCGCCGGCCGCGAGCTGCAGGAGCTGGACGATCGCCGGGTCGCCGGTCGCGTCGTCCGCGACGACCACATATTGAAGCTGCCACGCGGAGGCGGGTTGCCGGAGCAGCGCCTCGATCAACAGCGGCCCCTCGAGCAGCAACACGTCAGGCCGCTTGCGTCGTTGATGCCGGCTGGTGAGCGCCGTGAGTTCGCGCCGTCGGGCGTTGGAGAGCGTCATGCGCCAGTGGCGGTCGGTGGTGCGAGCGACGCAACCAGTCGCACCGCGGACGCGCGGATGCAAGCCGGCGATCAACGATTGTCGCCCTGTCGGCGCGCGTAGTCGGTGTAACGGGTGGCGAGCGAGCGCAGGCCGGGCGGGAGCTGGTCAGCCTGGTCGACCGGATCGTTCGCGGCGCGGGGCCGGGCCTGCAGCGGAATGACCATGTTGTGGTGGTTGGCTTCCGGCGGCTGGTTGGCGGTTGGCGATGCCGCCGTGCCCGGCGGGTGCGAGCCGCTTCCAGAGGACGAGTTGCCGTCCGTACCGGTGGTGCCGGTGGAGGCGTTCGCATTCGCTGGCGGCGCATCAGCCATCGGACGCGGCGCAACGTGCGGCTGTCCGCGGCGCGCGGCATCAAGCATCATCTGCAGCTGATCGATCTCGCGACGATCCGCCGCGGCGGTGGCATCGCGCGACTGCTGCATCGCGGCCAGCAACTCGCGCCGTTGCTCCTTCGTGAGCGTCGACTCACGCGCACGCTCGAGCTGCGCAACGGCCGCCGTGTCGCCCGCGTGGCGCGCCGCGTCGGCGAGCTTCGCCAGCAACGCTTTCCAGTCGGCGTCGCTGATCGGCTTGTCCGGATCGTTCGCGCGTCGCGTCGCCTCATCCAGCTCCTTGAGGAACTGCGACTGGCGTTGATGCTGGCGCAGTCGATCGGCCAGCGCCGACTCGTAGCTGTGCAAAGCATCTGCCATTGCGCGCATGTCGCCGGCCTGCATCGCCTGACGCATCGCGTCGAGCGCATCGGCGGTTCGCTGATCGCCGCGCGCGGCGGCATCGCGCTGTACCGCGACGAGGTCGTCAGCGCGCAACGCGCCGGGCGCGATCGCCGGCATCGTTCCTGCGCCGGGCAACGGCTCGACCAGCCAGAGCCAGCCGACCAGCGCCACCCACAGCGCGGCGAGCAGCGCGGCAATCGGATGCCGCCACGGCGGCAACAGCGGCGCATCGGTCTTTGCCTCGCGCACGATCTCGTCGGCGCGCTGATGCACGGCCGCGACCAGCGCGTTGCCGCCATCATTGTCGCCCGCCGCCGACTGCAGCTCGCGGGCGGTGACCAGCGTCCACTGATCGCCGCCGATCAGCGTGTCGAGGTGGCGCGCAGCCGCGAGCGCCGGCGTGCGCGCCGCCACGATCAGGCCGACCACGAGCGCGGCGACGGCGACCAGCGCGCCGAGCACGATCCACGCCGATGGCACGCCCGGCACCCCGGCAGTATGCTCCACCACGAGGCCGACCGCCGGCACCCAGCCTGCCGCCGCGAGCACAGCGCACGCCGCCTGCAAACCGCGGAACGCGGCCAGCCGGCGCTGCACTGCCTCGACCAGCGGCAGCCACGTTCGCGACATCCTTCTCTCCTTCAGCATCCAGCGACCGGCGATTCCGATGAAAATCTACACGCGAACCGGAGACGACGGCAGCACCGGATTGTTCGGCGGCGGTCGCGTCTCCAAGTACCACCCGCGCGTGGTCGCCTATGGCGAACTCGACGAGTTGAGCAGCACGCTGGGCGCGGCGCGTGCTGCCCTGGATGATGGCACGGACCCGGCCAACGATGACGGCGGCAGTGGCGGCATCGCGACGATTGCCGGTCGGATCGCGATCATCCAGGGCGACCTGCTGACCATCGGCGCGCAGTTCGCGTCGTCGCGCAATCCGAGCACGTTCATCGAGCCGGAGTCGATCCCGCGGCTGGAGGGCTGGATCGACGAAGCCGATGCGCTGCTGCCTCCGCTGCAAACGTTCATCCTGCCGGGAGGTTCGATGGCCGGCGCAATGTTGCACCTGGCTCGCACGGTGTGCCGGCGGGCCGAGCGCGCAGCCTGGCAACTGAAGGACGGCATGCAGAGCGGCGCCGTGGACCCCGGCAAGGGCGATGGCGACGAAGAGGTGTCGAGCGCGTCGCTGATCTACCTCAACCGCCTCAGCGACCTTTGCTTCATGTGGGCGCGCGTTGCGAACCAGTTGGTCGGGCGGGTCGAGACGCCGTGGTTGCCGCGCAAGCAGGGTGGCTGATCAGGGGCCGGCGGGCGCCGCGCCGCGGCTTTCCTTGTTCGCCTCCGATACGTCCACTACAATCGATGGACTGCGGCCCGGCCCCGTTCAAAGGCCTCGTGTGGACACCGGCACCGGATTCCAGCGGCGCGCGCCGGGCTACCTGCTCGCCGGCGTGATCCTCGACCCCGCCTCTCCCCAGGAGATGCGGCGGATCGACGGCGCCATCGCGATCGGCGTGCGCACCGAGACGATCCGCGAGGTCGGCCCGCTCGACCGCATGCAGCGCAACTACCCGCGCTGGCCGGTCGTGCGCGCCGAGGACTGCGTGATCCTGCCGGTGATGGCCGACGCCCGCACCAACTGGGCGCCCTACAACATCCGCGGCCGCGCCTCCGGCCAGAGCCTGCTCGAGTGGCTCGAGGAAGTCTTCGTCGAGGAAGCGAACTTCGTCGATCCGGCCTACGCCGAGGAGAGCGCGGCGCGCTTCTTCGAGGACATCGTCCGCCAGGGCACGCTCACCGCGTTCGTGTGCGGCCCGCCCGACCAGGAGGCGCTGGCGACGTTCTTCGACACGCCGCGCGTCGGCCGCTGGTACGGCGGCACGGCGTTGATGGATGCGCTCGCGCCGAGCGAGTTCCGTGAGAGCACCGACCGCGTCGTCTCGCAGCTGATGGACTGCGCGTTCCGCTTCGGCCACCGCTTCGTGATCACGCCGCGCCTCGTGCCGGCCTGCACCGAAGAACTGCTCGGCACCGCCGGCAGCCTCGCGCTCGATGACGTGTTCGTGCAGACGCAGCTCGGCATGGACGCCGACGAGGTCGCCCTCGTCCGGCAGATCAGCGCCGATGGCGGCAGCGCGGTGAAGATCCTCGATCGCGCCGGCCTGCTGAACTCGCGCACGCTGCTCGCGCACTGCAACCACGTCGAGGAATCCGACTGGCGCATCCTCTCGGCGCTCGATTGCGTGATCGTGCACACGCCGGGGTCCGACCTGGCGCTGGGTGCGGCGCGCATGCCGCTGGAGAAGGTGCGCGAGTACAACCTGCGCTGGGCGCTCGGCTCCGATGTGGGTGCCGCGCCGACGCTGAGCATGCTGTTCGCCATGCAGAGCTTCCTGCACCTGCACGAGGGCACCTGCCCCGTGACCGGCGCCGAAGCGCTGTACCGCTCGTGCTGCGTGATCCCCGACATGCTGCGCCACGAGACCGGCCGGCTCTCGCCCGGTTACTCTGCCGACTTCGCCGTGTTCCACTGCCCCGAGGCGGTGAAGGAGAACGCCGCCGACTTCTGCCTGCGCGCGCTGGTGGAAGGCAGTGTCGAGGAACTCGAAGGCCGGGCGATGGCGACGATCCACCGCGGGCACCTGGTGTCCGGCGGCCTGCCCGAACTGATTTTCTGAGCCGGGAGAAGCGACGACGCCATGCCGGGACCTCCGCAGGGAAGCGATTCGCAGACGCCGCAAGGCCAGCCGCCACCGTCGACCGACGGGGTGTCGCCGCTGCACATCCTGGTGGGCCTGGCGTGGGCGCGCGCCAAGGGCGTGGGCGATGCACGCGCCGTGTTCGAACAACTCGCGAAGCAGTCGAAGCTGCCGGCCAACTGGGTCGCCGTGATCGACCAGATCGAGCAGTTGTTCGAGGAGCGGCTGACGTTCAAGCTCGACGGCCCGGCGCCGCGCGCTGCGACGACCGCGACGACGAAGTCGATGCCGAAGAAGCCGGCGCCCGCCAAGCCGGCCAACACGGTTCGCCGGCCGTCGGCGCCCGCGCCCGCACCGGCACCCGCGCCCGCGCCTGCATCAACTGTTTCGTCGACTACGCCGATTGCAGTGGTGGCGAAGAAGTCGCGGCCGGCCTCGCCACTGGCCGCGCCGACACCGACGCCCACACCGCTGCCGGTCGCGGCATCCGCCACATCCACCGCCACGCCGTCGCGCAATCCGGCCGGTCGCGACGTCACCGAAGCGATGTTCGCCTCGCCCGACGAGCCCGGCGCGATGGCCGCGACCAGCGACCTCTTCGCCGACACGATGGCGCCGATGGCGGCCGTGAACATCAACGACGATGACGAGACCGTCCGTGACCGCGTCGTTGGCGGAGCAGGCGCAACAGCGGCCTACGCCGACACGCTGATCGACCGTCGCGCCCCCTCGGCAGACGACAGCGACGACAGCGTGATTTTCCGCCCCGGCCGCCCCGGCGTGAAAGACGCGATCCCCGCCGATGGCACCGACGAGCCGTCGTCGTTGCCGCCGCTCGCCGCCCCCGCGATTCCGTCGCGGTCACAGAAGGTGCCGACAACGGATCGCTACGCGAAGCCCGACTCCGGCCTGGTCGCGCCATTCACGCCGCACGAGTTGCAGATCGACACCGCCGCGCTCGCCGCGGTGCGCAGCCAATCCGATGTTGCCGCCGAGGTCGCCGAGGACGAGGCCGCGCAGCTCGCACACGCGATGGGCGCCGACTCCGAGGACGCGCGCGAGCTCACGCGGCGCAAGCGGCTCACCCGCCGGTCGGTGCCGGTGCCCGACGAGCTGCGGCCGAAGGGGCTCACCGGGCCGTTCCGCGTGCTGACGCGCTTCTTCGGCGCGGGCGATCATGGTCGCTTCCTGGTGCGCCACGAGCCCGACGGTCGCGAGCTGCTGCTGCGCGTGCCGCCGCCCGAGTTCCTCCGCAAGGAGGTCCGCGCCGCGATCCTCGACCGCCTGAAGCGTGCGCTGGCGGGCGGCGACACGCCCCCCGCACTCGTGCATTGCCTCGGCGCGCTCAATCTCCATGTCGCGTCGCGTGCCGGCCAGGATTCGCCGTCGATGTTCGAATCGACCGACGCCGGTTACCTCGGCTTCATCGAGCGGCCCGGCGACGGCTGGACCTCGTGCAGCTTCTGGTTCGACCAGCACCCGGCGATTGCCGACCGCGCCGTGTTTGTGCGCCAGCTTGCAATCGGCCTGACGTGGCTCGAGTCGCACAACCTTCCGCACGGGCGCATCACGCCCGCTGTGCTCGGCCGCACCGACGCCGGCGAGCCGCGACTGGAAGACTGGGTCTGGGCGCCGACCGTTCCGGTCGAGCAGTCCGAGCCGCGCGGCGGCGCCAGCGAAGGGCTCTCGCCGACGTCGTGGTACATCGCGCCCGACGTGTTCCTCGGCACGTCGCCGCTGAGTTCGCGCGCCGACCAGTACTCGCTCGGCGTGCTGCTCTACCGGCTGTTTACCGGTGCGTTGCCGCCCGAGTGGCGCGCCGCGACGTCGCTGATGAAGGGCATCCAGGCGATGGAGCGCGGCATCATCACCGTGCCCTCCAGCGTCAACCCGGCGCTGCACGAGTCGTTCGACCGCGTGGTCATGGCGGCGTGCGCGGTGCAGCCAGCCGCGCGTTTTTCCGACATGCGTGCGATGAGCGACGCGCTCGACCGCTCGCTCGACCGGATGCTGCTGCCGGGCGAAGGCCCGATCACCGGCGAGTTCCGCATCGCCGAGCTCGAATCTGTCGCGATGCCCTCGGCCGGCAACTCGTCGCGCCGTCTGGCGGTCCGCCTCTCTCCGCCGCCGCTCAAGCTGCCGCCGCAGTACGACCCGATCGCGCAGGTGAAGATGCGCGGCACGAGCAACATCCTGCGCGTGCGACACCGCGAGACGCGCGGCGAGTTCGGCCTCAAGGTGTTCTGCGTGCCCGACGCGCCGGGCGGCGACGTGATCCGGCGCCAGGCCGAGAACGAATACCAGGCGCTGCAGCACTGCCAGGGCGAGGGCGTGGTCGCGCTGCAGGATCATGGCCGCTACGGCGACAAGGAGCAGTACCACTACATTGCGCTCGAGTGGGCGCCCGGCTGGCCCGCTGTGCCCGGCACGCAGGGCGGCGCGAGCGGCCTTGCCGGCCTGAGCGATTCCGGCATGAACATCCCCGGCGAGAGCGCCGACAACCTCGACGCCGACCTCGACGTGATCACGTCGTTGCGCGACCTGCTCAAGCCGGTGCCCGAGGTGGTGGCGGTGTGGATCGCCACGCACGTGCTGCGCGCGCTGCATCACTGCCACGCGCTCGGCGTCACGCACTACGACGTCAAGCCGGCCAACTTCCTCTGCTACAAGGACGGCGCGCTCAAGCTCGCCGACTTCGGCGTCGCGAATTTCCAGCGCGCCTACGGCATGCCACGCGAGGGCGAGATCTACGGCTCGCCGGCGTACCTCTCGCCCGAGCAGATCACGCCGGCGCCCGATCCCGACTCGCGTTCCGACCTGTTCTCGCTCGGCGTGATGCTCTACGAGATGGTCACGGGCCGGCGGCCGAATCCGTACCTGGCGCCGAACAAGGCCGGCTTCGCGCTGCCCGACTTCCGCGAGCCGATCGATCCGTCGCCGCTCACGCCGTGGGGCCTGTCGCCGGCGATGGCCGCGCTGATCACCGACCTGTTGCAGCCTGACCTGCGCCGCCGCATCCAGACGGCCGGCGAAGCATTCGAACGATTGAAGGACACGCCCGTACACCCCGTCAGCTGGTCGCAGTTGTTGCCGCACCTGCGCCGTGTGCGTCGCCGCGACCTCTGACCGCCTGCTGGCTGCTGGCCGGGTCCGAGCCGGGGACGGAAGTCCCCGGAGTCTGCTCCTGGAGAGCCGCCCCCGATCAGCCGCGAGAGCAGGCCCGGCAACAGACACCGGGGACTTCCGTCCCCGGCTCGCCTCGAATCGGAATGTTCTGAAAGCCACACACGGTGGCGGCTCGGACCAGACGACACCCACGACATCGCATGCGCTGGATACTCGCCACCACGTTGCTCGTCCTGCTCGCCACCACATCCGGCGTCGCGCAGGATCCGCCCGACCAGCCTGCCGCACCCGACCCGCCGGCGCCGGCCGCGCCCGACCAGCCGGTGCCGGCCGCGCCGCCCGACACGCTGCCGCCGCTGACCGAGGAGCAGCTCGAAGACCTCTGCAACCAGCTTGGCGCGAGCGACCCCGACCTGCGCGAAGACGCCTGGCGGCAACTCGTCGATGCCGGCGACCCCGCGCTGCCGTGGCTGCAGAAGTCGGCGAAGCGACTCAACATGGAGATGCGCTGGCGCGCCCGCAAGGCGCTCGAGCTCGTCAAGTGGGGCGTCACCACGCGCCTGCCCGGCGTCGCCGACGGCCTGCAAGCCTTCCTCGCGATGCCCGACAGCCGGGTGCGGATGCGGCAGATCGAACTGTGGATGCAGACCTACGGCAACGAGTTGCTGCCGTTCCTGCGCAAGATCTGCCTGAAGGATCCGGACCGCGACGTGCGCGAGCGCGTGTTCACGCTGATCGCCTCGCTCGGCGCCTCCACCGACATCCTCACCGATCTGGCCGAGCAGTGCGTCGAGCAGGACTCGGCCGCGACGTGGGCGTGGCGCGCGCTGGCGCGCATCTATCACGACAGCGGGCGCGATGACGACGCGATCCGCTGGCTGCGGCGCGTGCTCGATCAGAGCCCCAACGACTACGCCAGCCACGCAATGCTCGCGCGCATCTACACCGAACGCGGCGACCTGCAGAACGCCGTGCTGGCCCACAAGGCGGCGCGCGACATGGCCGGGGCCGGGCCGCCGCGCACCGCGCACGTGCAGGCGCTCGCCAACCTCTACCTGCAACTCGGCGACCGCAAGTCGGCCGGCGAGGCGCTGCAGGCGCTGATGCAGGAGGACAAGAACAACCCCGAGCCGGCGTTGATGCTGATCAACTTCTGGTTCGAGGCCGACGAGACCGCGAAGGCCGCCGAGCTGGCCGACCGCTGCCTCGCCGAGTGGCCCGGCAACCGCGCGCTCGGCGACCACGTCGACCGGCTGGTGCGACTGCTCATCGACGCGTGGTGGAATCGCGGCGAGTACAACCGGCTGGAGGATCTCGTGCGCCGGCAGCGCGACGACGCCGCGGCCCGTGGCATGGGCGGCGACTCGGTGTGGATGCTGCTGATGCACATGTGGGCCTGCGTCCGCGCCGGTCACGCCAATGTGGCCGGTGACCTGCTGATCGAATACGCCGACGCGAACAAGGACGACACCGACGAGCTGGCGGCGCTGCTGGCCATCTGCCGGCACTTCGCGCTGCCCGACAAGGTCAACGCGCACCTGCACGAACTCGGCGCCGCGCTGCCCGAGCACATCTTCGAGTTGCGTGAGGCGATGCTGGAGTTGCAGGCCGGCAATCGCGAGCGCGCGACCACGCTGTTCCGCACCGCGATGACGGCAATGGCGCCGCGCCCCGGCCGCGACCTGCGCTTCGATCAGCTCGCCGAGTTGTTGCCTGTCTGCGATGCGATCGGCGACGCCGAATCGACGAAGGTGCTGATCGACCAGCTCGCGCGCAACAGCTCGTTCAGCCCGGCCTCGGCCGCGTCGTTCTCCGGTCGGCTCACGCGCGCCGCCACCGTGGTGGCGGTATATCGCGCCGCCTGGTCGGGCCGCACCAACCGCGACGACGACTACGATGCGGCCTTCAACTACGCGCAGGAGCTGGCCCGCTACGGCTTCGTCGACGAAGGCATCACGGTGCTCAAGCGGCTGGTCGACAAGGAGTCGCCCGACTCGTGGCGCATGCGCTACCTGCAGGACTCGCTGGCCAGCTGCTACTCGGCCGCCGGCAAGATCGACGAGGCGCGGCAGATCCGCGAGCGCCAGCTGGAGACGAATCGCAACACCTCCACGTTGCAGGCGCTGATCACGCTCGAGCTGATGGCCGGCCGGCTGACGCGTGCGCGCGAACTGGCCGAACAAGGCGTCGACACGATGCCGTCCGACACGACACGCCAGGGCCTGCTCGAACACCTGATCCGCGATCGCGACTACGACCGCGTGCTGCGGGAACTGGCCGACCACCCGCCAGCCGACAACAACGCGCGCCGGCGCGGCCTGATCATGGACGCGCGCGCGCGGCTCGCCACGCGCGACTTCCCCGGCGCGATGAACAGCCTGCGCCGTCTGCTGGCCGCGTTCGGCGAGAGCGGTGTGGTGCGCACCGAGGAGCTGGAAGCCTCGATGATGCTCTGCATGCTCGGCCAGCACGATCGCGCGCACGTGCGCCTCAACTGGCTCGAACCGGACAAGGATCGTCCGGCGCCCGACATGCGCGGCCGCGATTCGCGCAGCACCAACACCGCGCACAACCTGTTCCTGCAGCTCGCGGCCGATGCGTTCGCGCGCGAGGCGGGTGGCGATCTCACCGGCGCGCTGGCCGTCTGGCTGCGCGCGTGGCGTTGCGCGATGCTCGACTACCAGGCCGGCATGGTGCGCACACGCCTGGCCGAGCTGGCCACGCCGGAGCGCCTGAAGGCGGTGCGCGAAGCGATGGAGCCCGAACTCGTGCGCGTCTTCGGCGAGAGCGTGAAGGACGGCAAGCCGGCCGGCGTGCGCCACACCTGGCGCAACCGCCTGCTCGTGTACGCCCACCTGCGCGCGCTGCTCGGCGACGATGCCGTCGCGCAACGCCTGATCGGCGGCATGGTCGAGCACGGCCTGACCAACGACCTGGAGTTCATGCATGTGATCGCGCCGCCCGACCCGATCGAGATGCGCGGCTACTTCACGCAGCTCACGCCCGACATGGCGCTGGAACTGATGGAACTGCTGCTGCGGCCCGAAGCGCTGCCCGGCATGCCGGGCGACTACACGCCGCCCGCCGGTGACGCTGCGACGGCACGCGCGGTGCAGGCGTTCGACCTCGGCGTGCGCGTGCTCGAGCGCTTCCCCAACGAGTTGCACGTCGGCGCGCTGCTGCTGGAGGCGGCGTCTCGCTGCGGTCGCAATGACCATCCGGTCGCGGTGGCGATGCGCCAGCGGTTCGCGCTCAACAGCCCGCTCGATCTCATTCCCACCTACGTCGCCGCCTTCCACTTCCAGATGACCGGCTGGAACGAGCTGGCGATCCCCGCCTGGAAGCGCCTGCTCGACACGCCCTCGAAGGAGACGCACGTGATCAGCAACGGCGAGGAGTACCTCGGCCGCCTGCTCTGGCAGATCCCGGCGATGCGCGACCAGGCCTGCGCGCTGTGGGCGAAGATGAACTCGCGCGTCGCGTTCAACGGCTGGTACATCGACGAAGACGGCTACGAGCCGCACAGCTACCTCTCGCGCCAGGCTCGCTACCGCGCGTCGGTGCTGCTGGCCGCGGGCGACACAGCTGCGGCGATCGAGGCATTGAAGCTGGCGTGCTGGTACTCGCCGTACGAACCGGAGTGCGCGCTGAAGCTCGGGCAGTTGCTTGCGGCCGACGGCAAGCTCGACGACGCGCGCACGCTGCTGCGCCCCTGGAACGTGACGCTCACGCTGCTCGCACGTACGTGGCCGTCGTGGGCGGCACCCGGCGCGGCGCTGGCCGCCCTGCAGGCGATCCCGGGCCTTGCGCTACAGCCGGTGCCGGACGCGCACCAGCCGGTCGGGCCCGAAGACGGCGACGAGCAGCACAACGACGGCGACGGCGGGCGGAAGCAGGACTGAATCAGGCGAGTTGCGGGTGCCGCTCCAGGGCCTGTGCCAGGCTGGCGGAGAGCGGCGCGACGCCCGGCTGCTGGAACGGGTTGGTCTGCATCTCGCCGATCAACCAGCGAATCGCATCCACCACCGCTGGCGTCGGTGCAAGATCGAACAGCGCCAGGCCGACGGTGCCTTGCCCCCACATCACGGCCGGGTTGGCGCCGCGCAGGTGGCTCACCAGCGTGCGCTCGCGCGCGGCCGGCGAGAACGCCTGCAGCAGGTCGCGCACCTGCGGCTCCAGTCCGAGGTACACCAACGGCCACCACGTGTCGCGCATCGCGCAGCCGGCGCGGATCAACGGCTGCAGCAACAGCATGCTCTGGTTGAGAAACAGCGGCACGAGCATGCCGGTACGCCCGGCCGCGGCGAAGCGGGCCGCCAGGTCGTCGGCGATCTGCGTGCCGCGCGCGACCAGTTCATCGTCGAGCGGCAGCGCTGCGATCTCGCCTTCCACCTCGTCGAGTCGCGGCCCGCGGAAGAACGGCGGGTAGCTGCCGTACGCGTACTCCACCAGCGCCTGCCAGCGATCGAGCGGCGAGGCGAAGTCGTCCGGCCGCGGCTGCCTCGTCTGCCATGCTCGCCACAGCGGGATCTCGCCGGCATCCGACGACGACACCAGTCGATCGAGCGGGCCCGGCGCGTCGTCAAGGCCGATCCAGCGACGACGCACCGCGCCCGACGCGGGTAGACCATGGCCGCCAGCCGGCAGCAGATGTGTCGCGGCGAGCTGAGTCGCGATGTCGCGCTGTTCGCGCGTGAGTTCGCTCGCGAGTGTGACGCCTGGCGTGGCGGCCGTCGGGAAGCCGCCGAAGTCGAGCATGATCTTCGCGAGGTTCGCTTCGGCCGCGCCTGCAGCCCGGGCGGCCAGTTGCGGCACCAGCGTCGTCAGCGACTGGATCCCGGTCTTGCCGCGCGATCTGGCGAGCATGCCCAGCGCGAACGCCGGGCCGTCGGGAAACTCCAACGCGCGGAACCAGGTCGGCGAGTGGAAGAGTGGCAACGCGATGTCGGACGCGCCGGCGGCGGGTACGTCGCCGAGCCAGTCCAGCAACTCGTCCGTGGCCTGCTCGAACCGGTGCGCAGCGTCCTGTCGTAGCCATGCCATGCCGGCTGCGCCCCGGCAGAACGGCGGTGTGCCCGCGCGTCGCGACGCTGCGATCGCGGCTTCGGCGTCGGCGTTGCCGGCCCCGAGTCGGCCGAGTGCCAGCAGCGCGCCGGCGCGCGCAATCTCGTCGCTGTCGTCCAGGGCCGCGCGGATCAGCAGCGGCAACGAGTCCGCGGCCAGGCCCGGCACCATGGCGATCGTCAGCGCGGCGATGCCGCGCACCGGCCCGTCCGCCGCCGTCAGCGCGCCCAGCAGGATGTCCCTGCGTTCGATCGCGGCGGCGTGTGCGGCCAGCGCGTGCTCGTTGGTCGGCTCAACCGCCGGTGAAACCCAGCCGCGGATCTGATCGCCGCCGAGGATGTCGGCGGCCAGCGTGAGCAGCGGCAAAGGGTCAGCCGCGTCGGCGGCCGAGTCCAGCAGCAGGCTGACGGCGGGCGCGCTGGCCTGGAACCAGCCGTTGTGGCCGACGAGCGCGTCGCGCAGCAGCCAGTACGGACTTTCGCCCTGCTTCGGCGGACCCGGGTTGACGAGTTGCGCGACCAGCTTCGGCACGTTCGTGGCCGCGCCGCGCGCGTGGCGCAACGTCTTCCACGCCGGCTTGCCGGCCTTTGCCCTCGCAGGCGCAGGCTTTGCCTTCGCAGGCGCAGGCTTCGCGGCCTTCGCCTTCTTCGCGGGCTTCTTGCCGGCCTTGGCCATGTTCGCCGCCTTGCGTGACGACCACCCGCGGACCCGGCAACTACTTCCGGGCGCGGCCGCACACACACATCAACGAGAACCGGCGGATCAGCTGGCAGTCGCTTCGCTCGCGAGCTTCCGGGCCAGCTCGGTCGTGATCGACTTCGGCCGCACAATCGGGCCGCCGACGCCACGGTTGATCACCAGGTTGCTCAGCACACCCATCGCGCGGCTCACGCCGAAGAGCACGGTGTAGTAGCTGAACTCCTTCATGCCGAAGTGCCACAGCAGGCTGCCGCTGACGGCGTCCACGTTGGGCCACGGATTCGAGATCTTCTCGACCGTCTTCAGCACTTCGGGCACTGCCTGGAACACGACCTTCACGGTCTCGAACACCGGGTCGCCGGCGCAGTGCTTCTCGCCGAACTCGTAGAAGGCGGTGAAGCGCGGATCGACCACGCGCAGCACGGCATGGCCATAGCCGGGGATGACCTTGCCATCGGCCAGGGTCTCACGCGTGTACGCCATGATCTGATCCTTCGTCGGCGTGCCGCCGAACTTGTGCATCAGACCGAGTGTCCAGCGCAGGCACTCCTGGTTGGCGAGGCCGTGCAGCGGGCCAGCCAGGCCGTTGAGGCCGGCGCTCAGCGCGTAGTAGGCATCGGAGAGCGCCGAGCCGACGGTGTGCGTGGTCAGCGCCGAGACGTTGCCGCCTTCGTGGTCGCAGTGCAGCACGAGGTAGAGGCGGACGAGGCGGGTGAAGCGGCCGTCGCCGTCCTCGATGCCGAGCATCTTCGCGAAGTTCGCGCCCCAGTCGAGCTCGCTGTCGCCGGGGATGCGCGGGCCCTTGTCGAAGCGCAGGCGGTAGATGTACGCGGCGATGCCGGGCAGCTTGGCGAGCAGGTTGAGGCAGTCGTCGAGCATCGGCTCCCAGTACTCGTCCTTGCCCATGCCCTCGCGGTAGAAGCGGCGGAACTTGCTCTCGTGCTCGAGCGAGAGGATCGCGGCGCTCAGCATCGCCATCGGGTGCGACCCGGCCGGCAGCGCTTCGAGCACCTGCCAGACGTAGCGCGGAACGACGCCGCGCTCGCGGAACTCGTCGGCGAGGTCGCGCTTCGCGTCTTCGCCGGGCAGCTCGCCGGTGAGCAGCAGGTAGAAGATTTCCTCGGGCAGCCGGTCGGTCAGGTCGGCGATCGGCTTGCCGCGCACGATCAGGCCCTTGTCGGCCGGCACGTTGGAGGTGTCGCAGAGCAGGCTCTTGACGCCGCGCATGCCGCCGAAGACCTGCTGGAGGGTGACGGTGGACACGACCTTCTCGCCGTGCTCCTTGAGGAGGGCTTTCATCTCGTCACGAAGACGCGGCAGATCGGTCGCCAACTTGTCACGAAGGGTCGCCATCGTCTTCCCACTCCTCGGGTCGCGTCGTCGGGGTTTCAGCGTGTGTCGCTGCGGGTCGGTCGGTCAGTCAACGCGTGCCGTGGAGCCGGGCGGGACGGAGTCCGGCGCATTGGGGGTTCCGCGGCTTTCTTCGAGCCGTTCGGTCCCCGCAATTGCCGTGTGAGAGAGCCTGGCCCGGGCACCGCGCCTGACGTGGGGGATCGTAGGATGCGGGTTGGTTGATGTCAACGAAAGCCGCCGCTGTCGGGGCTGCGGCGGACCGTGGCCGGGGAGGATGCCGGGTGCGGAGCGAAGTGAAGAGGATTGGACACGGAGGAGGAGCAGCGAGGCAAGGGCAAGGGCAAGGGCAAGGGCAAGGGCAAGGGCAAGGCAAGGGCAAGGGCAAGGGCAAGGGCAAGGGCAAGGGCAAGGGCAAGGCAAGGGCAAGGCAAGGGCAAGGGCAAGGCAAGGGCAAGGCAACGCGAAACCGCGGCGTGCTGG
>JBFWQT010000036.1:20230-23937 GCA_050249295.1 Planctomycetota bacterium | reverse complement strand
GCCGCCACCCCAGCCGTAGCGCGGGATCACGCCGGGGAAGCGCGGCAGCAGCAACGTCAGAAGTTTGCCGACGTCGTCCTTCTCCCAGCGCGCGTCGTCGGGGTCCATGGTGAGTTCCACCTGGCCACCGTTGCCGCCGAAGCGCAACTGCACGGCCCTGAATGGCATCACCGGCTCGGTCGTCTTCGCCTGGCGCACCAGCTTGTCGATCGCATCGACCCACTTCTCGTCGGTCGAGAGCGCCGCGAGGTCCGGCAGGTTGCCGCGCAGGCCCTTCCACTCGAGCTTGTGCGACTTCCCGGCGCGCTCATAGACCAGCTGACCGCCCGACGCGTCGGCAATCTGCTCGCGCGTCAGGCCGGCTGGCAGGTCCTCGAACGGCACGCTGCAGGTCAGCATCTCGTCCATCACCGCCTCGGGGATGGCCGGCAGCTGGTCTTGCGCGCGCGCGTACATGTCGCGCAGCGTGCGCTCCCACCCGAGCGACTGCGGGTCGCGCACCGACGCCGGCCGGTCATGGTCGGGGTCGATGCGCAGCGCCTCGTCGAGGTCCTGCGGCAGCTTCTTGCCGCGCCACTTGAGCACGCCGCTGTCGGCGTCCCACCACAGCTTGCGGCCCACCGCGTCTTCCATGCGCGCGGGCGTCACGCCGGGTGGCAGCGCGGGCATCGGGCCCTCGGTGACCAGCGTGTTCTCGATCGCGTCGTTGAAGGCCGAGAACACGGTCCACGATTCCTCGCTCGTGGTGTTGGGTGGCATGCGCACGCGCACGCGGATCTTGTCCGGCTTCCCCTCCGGTTCGGACGAGAAGTTGTTCATGATCTCCATGGCCGGCTTGAGGCTGCCCATCACCGCGAAGAACACGCACGCGAGCACCATGAAGCGGTGGTGCAGCGACGACGCGAGCACCACGCGATACAGCCACGTCATGCCGGCCACGCTGCGCTCCATGAACCAGTCGACCGGCGGGCCCCACGGCGCAAACAGCCACAGCATCGCGCCGCCGAGCATCACCAGCGCACCACTGCCAATTGCCACCAGCCACGGCACGAACGGCGCCCACCCGGCATCCGGCGTGAACGGCAACCACGAGCTGAACGTATCCGGGCTGTCGGCGACGAACGCCCACACCGCCAGCGCCACCGTGGTGAGTATGGCCGGCGCGGTGCTCATCGCGAGGATGCGCTGCAGGCCGAGCTCGCGCGGGTTGATGCGCCGGTTGCCGGCCAGCACCTTCGCGGCCAGCGGAATGATCACCAGCGCGACGATCAGCGATGCGGCCAGCGAGACGCACAGCGGGTAGCCGATGTTGATCAGGAAGAAGGTCATCGCCTGGCTGCCGGTCATCAGCATCAGCGGCAGGAACACGACGATTGACGTGGCCGTGGCAAGCACCACCGCCAGCAGCACCTCGCCCGCGCCGCGGGCCGACGCGTTGTCGGGGTTGGCGCCGAGGTCGCGGTGTCGCGTGATGCTCTCGGCCACCACCACCGCGTTGTCCACCAGCATGCCGACGGCCAGCGTGAAGCCCATCAACGAGAACAGGTTGATGCTGCTGCCCGTGAAGTACAGCACGATCAGGCCGAGCATCAGCGACAGCGGCGTGTTGAGCATGATCAACAGCGTCAGTCGCGTGCGGCGGATGAAGAAGAACAGGATCAGGAACGCCCACATGCCGCCCGACACGGCCGTCGTCACGAGGTGATCGACCGACGCCGAGATCTGCTTGCCCTGGTTCATCAGCGGCACGACGTGGAACCCCTGCAGCACGCCTTCGTGCTGCAGCCGGTTGAGCGCGGCATCCACGCCGTTGCACATCTCCACCGTGTTCGCGTCCGACGATTTGTAGATCTCGATGCGCACCGCGCGCCGCCCGTTGAGGAACACGTTGTCGTTGCGCAGCGACAGTGCCTCCTCGACGTTGGCCACATCGCGCAGCCGCAGGTCAGCCGAGATCGGCAGGTTGAGCAGGTCGTCGGGCGAATGCAGTTGCGCGTCAGCCTTGATGAAGTAGCGCCGGTTGGAGTCTTCCACCGTGCCGACCGACTGCGCGAAGTTGGCCGTGCGCGCGGCCTGCACCAGCTGCCACGGATTGACCGACAGCCGCGTCAGGTCGTCGCGCCGCAGGCTGATCTGGTAGTAGCTCTCGAGGTCGCCGATCACGTCCACGCGGCCCACGCCGGGCAGGCCCTCGAGGATCGGCAGCACCTCGTCGTCAATCTTGCGGAACGCGACCGAGAGGTCGAGATTCTCGCCCCACGCCAGGCCGTACTCGACGACCGGCTCGTCGTTGAGGTCCACGGTGTTGATGTCCGGCGGGTCGATTTCCTCGGCGCTGTTGGCGCGCACGCGGTCGATGCGGTCTTTCACTTCGGCCCACGTGACGCCCATCGGCGTGCCCGACTCGAACTCGATGAACGCCCACATGCCGCCCTGGCCGGACGACGTGCGCATGCTCTTGATGCCCGGCACCGAGGCCAGCATCTCCTCGATCGGTTTGGTCAGTTCGCGCTCCACCTGGGCCGGCGAGACGCCGGCGTCCGGGTTGCGGAAGTTGACGCGCATGAACATGATCGGCAGTTCGAGCCCTTGCGGGAACTGCTGCACGGGGATGCGCTGCCACGACAGCACGCCGACGATGAAGATCGCGACGACCAGCACGAGCACCGCGACCGGCCGGTTGAGGAACAGCCGCATGATGTGCGATGCCGTGTCGTCCTTCGTGGGGAGCGGCGTCTGGTCCGGCTGGTAGCTGCCCGGTGTGGCGGTCATGCGAAGCGTGGCGATGCGATGCGATGCGCGTGCGCGTCCCAGTCGTTCCCCTACGATACAACGATCGGGCCGCGCTGAGCGGAGAGGTTGCTTCACGCCACGTTGACGGTTGGTTGAGCCGCTGGACGCGTGGCGTTGACACCCGCTTCACGACGCTTCACACCCATTTCACTGCCTTTCTCGCCAAAAGAGCCCCGTGTTTATGGGCCTCCGCGGGCGATGCCGGCTCGGTGCATGACGGCATCCGATAACCCTGGCCGCCGGGCCGGCGCGGACTCGGCGTCTTGTACGCGTGCGCTCGTGCTCTGACATGTGTCTTCGACGGAATGGGTTCGTTCCGCGGGATTTCGCGATCACGAATCCGCGGGTCGGCGATTGCCGCTGCGGCAGCGCGCGACAAGCATGAGACTGGCCCGGGAGGTCGCTCACGGTGCCGCGAACGCGCGATCAACCGCGTCGCGCATTGCAGATCGGTCGAGACGCGGACTTGCTCCCGGAGGGTGAAGACGCACGGGCTCTCGATGCGCGTTGCAGCCGCAGCCGCCGCCGCGGCCGTAGTGTCGCCATTCGTGGCCAGCACGACGATGTGGAGAAGTGTGCAGACACAAACGGCGTAAATGAGCGAGTTCAGCGACATGGATCCAGCCTTTGAAACACAACATCCCCCTCTGTAATGAGGAATGTCCTATCTTTCAGGCCATTTTCGGACTCAAGTGCTTGCGCCAGTTGAGCTAGAAAAAATGTTAGCTAAAATGGACCGATGTCAGACGCCGCAAACGGCGTTTGTTCGACTCCGCCGGCCTCGATCAGCGACGGCGGCGCAGCGCGACGGCAACCACCAGGACCAGCAGCCACACCGCGGTCAGCGGGTTCGTCGCGCCGGCCGACACCACGGCATTGCAGCCACCGGTCTCGTTGCCACCGCCGCCACCACC
>JBFWQT010000036.1:0-20130 GCA_050249295.1 Planctomycetota bacterium | reverse complement strand
ATGAAGTCGATGCCGTGCGGGTTGTTCGGGTCGTCGTCGATGTGCTGGTCGAAGCGCAGCACGAGTTCGCCGCCGACACCGATGCTGACGATCTGGTCGGTCTGCACCGGCGGGTACGACGGCACGACCGGAATCTGCGGCGGCGGTCCGCCGACCGTGCCGACCGTGGTGGTGGCCGGCCGGCCGAGCGCGGTGTCGGGATCGTTGTAGGTGGGCGTGCTGGTGCTGCCTTGCGTGTAGGTGACGACGCTGCTGGCGAACAGCGAGCCGCAGGTGTTGGCCTGCAGCACGCCGTTGGTGTCGATGCTGTAGATGCGATTGCGGCCGAACGCGACCGGCCCGAAGCCGGCCAGCGAACTGATGAGCGAGCCGTCGGCCGCGTCGAGCACGCGCAGCGAACTGCTGCCCGGATGGCCGACCAGCACCATGCCGTCGGCGACGGTCACGCTCGCCGAGTTGCCGCCCGAGCCGGTGCCGTCCCACGCGGCGATCTCCACGCCGGCGGAGTCGAACGCGAAAACGCGATTGGTGCCGCCGAAGTCCTCGCCGCAGCAGTACACGTTGCCGGCGTCGTCGATTGCGGGTGCGCCGGTGCCCGACAACGGGATCGCCGCCTGCCAGATCAGCGCGCCGGTGGCGGCGTCGATGCGGTACAGCGAGCCGTTGCCGAAGTTGGTGTCCTGCACATAGATGCTGCCGTTGTGGTGCACGCACGCGACCTCGAAGCCGGACGCGCCGAGCGTGAACGGCGTGGTCCAGGCGGTGTTGCCGGTGGTGCTGTGGTACGCGCGCAGCCGCTGCTTCGCGGCGACCGGGTCGTAGATGGTGGTGACGATGTAGTGGCTGGCGGGCACGAACGCCGGCGAGCCCTGCCCCTGGCCGCCGTCCGGGTTGGCCCACGCGATGCCGCCGTCGCTGAGCCGCAGCGCGACGTGGATCGCCGTGGTCGGGCCACCGACGAAGTCGGCGTAGCTGTCGAAGAACATCAGGCAGTCGGCGATCATCGGCGTCGCGTTCACGATGTCGAACGTGATCGGCAGCGTTACCTGCCAGCCGCCGTTGGCCGCCGACGTGGTGCCGCTGGGCGCGTGAATCTTGTACGCGGAGGTGGTGCCGGCGCCGTCGGAGCCGATCCAGTAGACGTAGCCGCGCGAGTAGACGGGCGACGACGAACTGCCGAACGCGTTGTGCGACGGCACGGTGATTTCCCAGAGTTTGCCGCCGTCGGTGGTGTTGATCGCGATGATCTTGCTGCTCACGGTGTCGAGTTCGCCCACCGCGAAGACCATCGAGCTGTCGGCCGACACGCACGGCTGCGACCCGCTGTTGAAGCCGCCCGGCAGGCCATCGGCGATCGACGGATCGTAGGTGAATGCGCTGGTGATGTTGTCGGTGTTGAACGCGGCCGGGAACGTGGTGTCGGGCGCGTGCCCGGCGTTGCCGCGGAACTGCTGCGTGGCGGTGGGCGCACCCTGCGCGGCGTGCGGCCGCGAGATGGCCACCGCGAGAACGAGTAGTGCGAGAACGAGGATCAGGGGCCGCGCCAGCTGGCGTGTCGATCGGGTCATCATCATCGTCGTCGGCGTTTCCGGTGCGTGTTCGCGCGCACCTGTGATGGCCGTCGCGAGACGCCACGCCGAGACCGCCGCAACCGCCGTGCGCGAGGCCGCCGATCAATCGGCAGCCGCAACGGTGGCGCGACAACTCCCGACGACTGCTGCTCGCGACAGTCGGTCCGGATCGTTCCGCGGAGCGGTCTCCTGACTTCCGGGTCGTCCTTGCCGCTCGCCTTCCAGCCGGTCCGGCCGTGGCCTGATGAGCGGTTCGTCGCCGGTTACAGTGGCGCGTCCGTGCCGGATTCACACCGGCTTCCCTGCCGGGCTGTCGAGCCTGGCCTCCGGGAACGGGGGGAGCGTACAACCTGATGATGCGCCGGTCGACACCACTTCGATGCCCCCGAGGCTCCGGCCCGACAATCGTGTATTCTCGGCGCGACCCGCTCCGCACCGCACGACGACACCGATGGCATCCCGCCTGAATCCCAACGGCATCGTCGTGATCGGCATGCACCGCTCCGGCACGTCCGCCATCACCCGACTGCTGGCACGCACCGGCATCGAACTCGGCCCGCCCGACCAGCTCCTCGTTGCGCAGCCATCGAACCCGCACGGGCACTTCGAACTCGGGCCGGTGGTCGACATCAACCAGCGGTTGCTCGCGCTGCACGGCGGTGACTGGCACCGGCCGCCGACGATCCCCGACCCGCTGCCGGACACCGACGGGTTGCGCGCGCTGCGCGCCGAGGCGATCGAGCAGCTCGACCTGGCGCTCGGGTCGGCCCGCTGCTGGGCGATCAAGGACCCGCGCCTGTCCGTCACCTGGCCGTTCTGGCGGCCACTGCTGCCGGAGGCGGTGGAGGTGCTGATCTGCGTGCGAAGTCCGCTGAACGTCGCGGACTCGCTGACCCGCCGGGACGGCTTTGCGCGCGTCGACGGCCTGCGGCTGTGGCAGCGCTACGTGGCGGCGATCCTCGGTCACGATCTGCCGCGGCGCACGGTGGTCAGCTACGACCACCTGCTCGAGCCGGACGGCGGGCAGCTCGAGAAGATCGCCGGCCTGGCGCGCCGCGTGCTCGGCGAGCATGCGGACGACGCGCGGCTCGATGTGGCGCACCTGCGCGAGGGTCTCGACCACTCGGTGTGGCATCACCGCTCGCAGGTGTCCGACTCGCTGGCCTGCGCCGGGGTGGATGTGGCCGGCATGTACGCGACGCTCCTCAACGAGGCCTGCGACGGCACGCCGCAAGCCACGCCGGTCCGGCGGATGATCGCGGCGGCGTCGCTGGCGAACTCGGAGGCGTGGCAGCGCGAACGCGATGCGCAGGCGGCCGAGCGAGAACAGACGCTGGCCAGCATCGCGGACAGCCGGCGCGAGGCCGAGCGCGCGACCACCGAAGTGGCGTTGCTGCGCGAACAACTGCAGCAGCAGCGCGACGATCACGCCGCGTTGCAGGCGCAGATGGCCGGGCAGCAGCGCGAGCGCGAGCAGGCTGCCGCCGACCTGGCGGTGGCGCGCGATCAGTTGCGCCAGGCGAGCGACACGCAGGCGCGCCTCGCCGCGCAGCTCGCCGAGCAGCAGCGCGAGCGCGAGCAGGCCGCCGGCGAACTTGCGGTTGCGCGCGACCAGTTGCAGCGGCTGGCCGACGACCGTGCACGCCTCGAATCGGCCCTGGCCGCGCGCGACACGCAACTCGACGAGCGTCGGCAAGAGCGCGAGCAGGCGACCGCCGACATGGCCGTCGTGCGCGACCAGTTGCGGCGTGCGCAGGACGACGCGACCGCGGCGCAGGCCACCGTCGAGCGCATGCACGAGCAGGTTGCCGACCTGCGCCACCAGCTGGGCGAAGCGACCGGCGCCCTGCAGCAATTGCCGCCGCTGCGTGATGCGCTGTCGGCCGCGCGCGAGGATGTTGCGCGCGAGCGACAGCGCCTCGAGCGCCTGGAGCAGCAACTCGTGGAGCAGGACGCCACATTGCGGGACGCGCAACAGCGCACCGACATCGCGATTCGCCAGCGCGATGCGGCGCGCTCCACGGCCGAGCAGGCCCGCACGTTGCGACGGTTGACGCTGCACGCCGCGCAGTTGTTTGCGCGTGTGCGGGCGTCGCGCCGCTGGCAGGTCGGCAACGCGGTGGTCGACCTGTGGCGCCGGTTGACCCTCCGCGGCCCGCGCGAACGCCTTAGCGCCGACGAGCTGGCCGAGGTGCTCGACCACGCGCAGCAATTGGCCGCGCGTGACGACGACGATGCCGCCGATGACACAGATGTTGCGCAGCCGCCTGGCGAGTAGTTCGCGACCGGCGCGCGATCTGGTACGCTCGCGCCGGCCCCACATCCGGTGGCCACTCATCCAGCGGACGTCGGCAAGGCGAGCAGTTCGCCCGCCAGCCGGCACCACCGCGCCGGGCTCGCACAGCGGGCCGGACTGCAAGGACCATGACATTCGATGACTCTTCGGCTGGCGTTGCGCCGGCCGGGCGCGGCGATTCCGGCAGCAACACGGCAGGCAACCAGCATCAGGTCGCGCCGACACGGCGCTACGCCGAGAGTCGCCTCGAGGTCGGCAGTCACCTCGACCCCGTCGATCTGGCGGCCGGCAAGTACACGCCGGATGGCGTGCGCGTGCCGAAGGAGCAGCAGGCCGCGCAGGCCGCGATCAACCAGGCGTGGATGGCCCGTGAGCGCGACCGCCTGCAGGGCGCGAAGGGCGACCCGGTCGCCTGGGCGGCGGCCGCGGTGGCCGACGGGGACACGACGATCAGCGACGAACGGCTCGCGCAGTTCCTGGCCACTCGCGCCGCAGCCGGCAACGCTGGCGAGAGCGACCTGAAGGCGAAGGCCGCGCGCGCGCAGGCGATGGCGGTGCAACTCGCCGAGGAATACTCCGGGCGAGCCGGGGACGTCAGTCCCCGGAGGGGTGATGCGACAAGCGCCCGCGATGCCGACGACGAAGCCGAACGGATTCCGCGGGGGCAGCTCCTGAACGAGTCGGACTCCGCGCCCCGAAATCCCCTCCGGGGGTTTACACCCCCGGCTCGCCGGCGCGTCGCCTCGCGCGAGGAGTTCGCGCCGGTTTCGCGCGCCGACATGGACGCGCGCGGCTGGGACCAGTGCGACTTCATCCTGATCACCGGCGACGCCTACGTCGATCATCCGTCGGTTGCCAACGGCGTGCTCGTGCGCGTGCTCGAGTGGGCCGGCTACCGCGGCGGCGTGATCGCCCAGCCGGCGTACCAGAACGAGACGGGCACCGCCGACATCTCGCGGCTCGGAGCACCGCGGCTCGGGTTCCTTGTCAGCGCCGGCAACCTCGACTCGCTGCTCAACGCGTACACCGCGCACAAGCTGCCGCGCAGCGACGACCCTTACAGCCCCGGCGGCGCGGCCGACTGCCGGCCGAAGCGGGCCACGATCGTGTACTGCAACCTGATCCGCCGCGCGTTCGGCAAGGTGCCGATCATCATCGGCGGCATCGAGGCCAGCCAGCGCCGCTTCAGCCACTACGACTACTGGGACGACAAGGTGCGCCGCAGCGTGCTGCTGGATTCCAACGCCGACCTGCTGGTGTTCGGCATGGGTGAGGCGCAGCTCGTCGAGATCGCGCACCGCCTGGCGGCCGGCGAGCCCGTGCAGCAACTCACCGACGTGCGCGGCACCGCCTACGTGCGCAAGGATATCTCGCACCTCGCCTCGCCCGGCTACGTCGCGCGCTTCGGCGAGCCGATGCATGTGATCGCGCACGACGACCTGCTGCCGCCCGCCGGCGAGCAGCCGCAGCGCGTGCAGGAGCAACAGCCGGGCGAGGGCACCGCCAGCATCCAGGAGTACCGGCGCAACTACGCGAAGGCGTTCCGCACGATCTACAACGAGCAGGACCCGGTGCGCGGCCACACGCTGGTGCAACGCTGCGGCGCGCTGCACGTCATCCAGCTGCCGCCGGCCGCGCTGCAGAGCGAAGCCGAGCTCGACCGCTGGTACGACTTGCCGTACACGCGCCAGCCGCACCCCGACTATGCCGCGCAGGGTGGCATCCCGGCATGGGAGACCACGCGCCACAGCATCATCACGCATCGCGGCTGCATGGGCAGCTGCACGTTCTGCGCGATCTGGATGCACCAGGGCCGCACCGTGCAGAGCCGCAGCGTCGAGAGCATCGTCGGCGAGACCGAATCGATCGCCGCGATGCCCGGCTTCCGCGGGACCATCGCCGACGTGGGCGGCCCGACCGCCAACATGTACGGCAACTTCTGCAGCGCGCAACAAACCGTCGGCGCCTGCCAGAACAGAGACTGCCTGCTGCCCGACCCCTGCCCCGCGCTGCGCCAGCACCTCGAGAAGCAGCTCGACATGCTGCAGCGCGTGCGCAACGTGCCCGGCGTGAAGAAGGCCTTCATCGCCTCCGGCATCCGCCACGACATGCTGATCGACGAGCGCGTCGGCGGCGAGCAGGGCGAGGCGTACATCGAGAACCTGGCCGCGCACCACACCAGCGGCCATCTGAAGGTGGCGCCCGAGCACACCTGCGACACGGTGCTGGCGAAGATGCGCAAGCCGTCGTTCGCCAAGTACGAGATCTTCCGCGAGCGCTTCATCGAGGCCAGCAAGCGCGTCGGCAAGGAGCAGTACCTCGTCGCCTACTTCGTCAGCAGCCACCCCGGCAGCACGATGGACGAGCAGATCCGGCTGGCCGAGTATTTCCGCAAGAACAACTGGACGCCGGAGCAGGTGCAGGACTTCATCCCCACGCCGATGACGCCCGCGACGGTGATGTTCTACACCGGCCTCGACCCCGAGACGCTGGAGTACGTCTACACGCCGACGACGATGCGCGAGAAGCGCCGCCAGCGCGCGCTGATGCAGTCCTCGCGTCCGGAGTTCCACGGTCGCGTACGCAAGGCCCTGCGCGAGGCCGGCCGCAATGACCTGATCGGCCACGGCAAGAACACCCTCGTCCCGCCCGGCCGCAGCGAAGACTGGGACGACGACCACCCCGCCCGCCCCGCCGGCATCGGCTCCGGCCCGGAGAGTCTGAAGGACGACGTGAAGCGACCGGCCAGTGGTGGCAAACGCAAACCCGGTCACGGTCGCCAGCACCACGGTGCCCCGCGCAAACCCGCTCGTGGCTCAGTCGCCAAGCAACGCCAACGGCGAGGGAGAATGGGATAGGATGTCCATGGGTTGATCCAGTCGCAGCGGCCGGCTTCCGCCCTGCAGTTCGCGGCGAACGTCCCCGTGTGAGGTGCTCATGCCAATGGAACCCATCGTTCTCGACAATCTGCTCAGTCGCGACAACAAGGGTCGCGCGGTGGTGCCCGGCACGCCGTTCAAGGTGCAGGACGTTGTACTCGCACACCTGGCGTGGGGTTGGAGCCCTGCCGAGATCCACGAGCAATACGAGCGCCGGCTGTCGATGGCGCAGATCCACGCCGCTCTGACCTACTACTTCGCCAACCAGGCGGAGATCGACCGGCAGCTCGTGGAAGAAGACGCGTGGATCGACTCGTTGCGGCAGTCGCATCCGTCTCCGTTTGCCGACCGCATGCGCGCCGAGGGGCGCATCCAGTGACGGTCCGCTTCTACTTCGACGAGCACGTGCCGCGGCCGATCGTCTCGGCGCTTCGCCGTCTCGACGTCGATGTGCTGACCGTGTTCGAGGACGACCACGCCGGTGACGCCGACGAGGTGCTGCTTGAGCGGGCGGCGGAGACCGGACGCGTGGTGTTCACCATGGACACCGATTTCCTGCGCCTGGCGAACGATCATGCGGCGGCGGGCAACGAGTTTGCCGGCGTAGTCTTCGCCCGCCAGACGCGCGTCACGATCGGCCAGTGCGTTGCGGATCTCCACGTGATAGCGGAATGTGCCGCAGACGCAGACCTTTCCAGCCGAGTCACACTCTTGCCGTTGTGAGCGTCAGTACCTCATCACCTACTTCGTCAGCAGCCACCCCGGCAGCACGATGGACGAGCAGATCCGCCCGGCCGAGTATTCCCGCAAGAACGACTGGACGCCGGAGCAGGACTCATCCACACGCCGGTGACGCCCCAGCGGTTCGTTCCATGCGCCTTGTGCTCCCGAACCCGCACGGCGACCACCCGCGTGTGCTACCGTCTCTTGCGTCACGCGTGCGGCGTCAGCGCTGTCGTGCGTGACGCGGGGCAGCGCTCGCCGGTCAGCTTCGTCGCGAGCTGATCCATCAAGCGGCGCGCCGTCGTCAGCTTGCCACCCAGCACCAGGTGCACGTTGTCGAACGGCGGCAACGGGTCGAGCCGCGCCTCGCGACTGAGCCCGGCCGTGCCGCGCCTGCCGTGCGCGAGCACCAGCGGTCGCACGCCGGACTCCTCGGCGTGCACCTTCAGCTCGCGCCACGCGATCGCCGGCATGTCGTCGGCCAGCGCCGCATAGAGGTAGTCGCGCTCGGCCTGCGTGATCGCCACACAGCCGTCGTCCACCTCGCGCTCGGTCGTCGCAATCTGCAGCATGCCGTCGCGCGGAATCACGAAGATCACCCGGCCGCCGTGGCGCATCACGGTCCACGGCGCGTCGCAGCCGGGCACGGCGTCGAGCCACAGGTGAATGCCGGCCGAGAGGCGCAGGCGCGGGTGCGGCTGCGGGCCGAACCACCGGGCGAGCGCACGGTCGGTCCACGGTCCGAGCGCGAGCACCCACTGCGCGGCCGTCACGCCGCGTTCCGTGCTCTCGTCGCGCCGGTCGCGCAGCCGCACGCCGATCACGCGGCCGCTATCGCGCTGCCAGTCGAGCACCTCATGGAAGTCGAGCAGCGTGGTGTCGGACGACGCCGCGAGGTCGCGCGTGAGTGCGCGGTCGTCGGTCTGCAGGTCGGCGTACGCCACGGCGCTGCGGAACGTGCCGCCATGGCTGCGCGGATCGGCCGCGAACATTTCCCCGGGCACCCGCCCGAGCCTCAGTTCGCGCGGCCAGTCCGGCCGATCACGGCCCCACGTGTCGTAGAGCGTGATGCCGATGCGCTGCACGAGGGCCGACCACCAGCCGCGCATCGGCACGTGGAACGCGCGCCACGTGCAGCGGTGCGGCGCGATGCGCATCCACGTCGCGCGTTCGGCCAGGCCCTCGCGCACCTGCCGGAAGTCGCCCGTGCGCAGGTAGCGCAGCCCGCCGTGCAGCAACTGCGTGGACCACTGGCTCGTGCCGCCGCCGACGCCGCCGATGTCGATCAGTGCTGACGACACGCCGCGCAGCGTGAGCTCGCGTGCGAGTGCCGCGCCATGGATGCCGGCACCGACGATGCCGACGTCGCACTGCAGCGACGTTGGCACGCCCGGCAGTGGGCCGCCAGCGGGTGGCGATTCCGGCCATGGCAATGGGGAGTTGCTCATGCGCGTCGGTTACCATGTTGTGCGCCACGGCGACGAGCCCCGCGAACCCGATGCAACCCCTGCGCGCCGCCCTTGTCGTCCTTCTGTGCCTGCTGGCCATCGACCTCCCGCGCCCGGCCACGGCCGATCCGGGGCCGCCGGACGGCGCGGACGACTCGCCGCAGCTGGTGCGCTTCGTGTTCATGCTGACTGGCACCCAACGCCGGCAGGCCAACGACGACTGGTCGGTGACCGCGCGCGAGGAGGCCGACAACGGCGGGTTCCGCACGGTATGGCGCTCGCACCGGCTGCGCGTGGATCAGCACATGATGTGGGCCGTGCCGCCGGCAGTCGAGAAGGCGGTGAGCGGCAAACTGCACCTGGTCGCGCAACTGCATGACGGCCGGAGTTCGTGCACGATCGCAGAGACGGTCATCACGCTGGCCGATCAGCGGCGCGAGGAGGTGGCGACGATCCGCTTCGAGATGCCGACGTTCGCGACGGTGCGTGGCACCGTGCGCGACACCGCCGGCAACGGACTGCGCCGCTGGATCCGGCTGAAGGTGACCGACACCACGGCCGGTTTGCGCAGCTCGACCGAGCGGACCGCGCTATCCGAGGAGTCCGGCGAGTACCGGATTCCGAACGCTCCCGCCGGGCTTGGCAGGCTGGAACTGGATCGCCCATTTGACCTGCTGGACGGCGGGCAACTGGCTGAGGGAGGCCGGATCGAGTGGGGCCAGTCGCTCACGCAGGACCTGCAGGAACGCAAGAAGGCCGGTCCGCACGTCGAACTGCCGGGCTACCTGGATGTGCGGCTCGGCACGAAGATCGATGGCTGCGCGGTGCTGGCGTTGCCCGGCGGCGGGAAGCTGCCGGTCGAAGTGTTCCCGCTGCGCGACGGCGCCGCGTTCCGCTGCGTGTACCACCCGGAGCAGAAGGGGCACGCGGTGCGCGTCTGGGTCTTCGCGAGCAACGGCGACTTCGCGGTCGCCACCGCCACGCTCGAGCCGAAGGTAGTCGAGTTGTCGCTCGCGGCCGCGCCGCGCGTGCAGCTCCGGGCAGCGGCCGGCACGCGCGTGCAACTGCGCTACCCGCTTTCCGACGTGGCGGTGTGGCGCGGGGCGGCCAACGCGGCCGGAGTGGTGGAGTTGCCGGACTACCCGCACGAGATGCAGTACGCCGGTGTGACGGTGGGCGACGACGAGTCGCCAGCTCCGTACCTGTTTGCGCTGGTGCGCGCGGCCGGTGCGTTGCCCGCCGATGCAACCGACGCCGCCGCACAGCCGATGCTCGACGCGAGCCAGGCGTTCTGGCTGCGCGGCAGCGACGACGCACTGCGCGACGCCGTGCGCAATCTGCCGGCCGCACTGCGCGAGCCGGGCGACGCACTGCCGGAGGCGAAGCGGCGCTTCGATTCGATGCAACGGTGAGCCGGCGGGCGCGGCGGTCGCTACACTGCGCGCATTCGACCGCCTTGCGCTGTCCCGACGCATGCCGCTCGCATTCCTCACTGCCAGCGAAGCAGAAGCGCTCGGTGTGAGCGTGAAGGTCTCGCTGCTGGCGGTGGCCGCGAGTCTGCCGGTGGCGCTGGCGCTCGGCTGGCTGCTCGCGCGGCGCGAGTTCCGCGGCAAGGTGCTCGTCGAAACGCTGATCAGCTTGCCGCTGGTAATGCCGCCGGTGGTCACCGGCTACCTGCTGCTCGTCGCGTTCGGCCGCCATGGCCTGCTCGGCCAGCCGCTGCACGACTGGTTCGGCATCCACATTGTCTTCGACTGGAAGGGCGCGGCCCTCGCGTCGGCCGTGGTTGCGTTTCCGCTGCTCGTCGGGCCGATCCGCCTCGCGTTCGCGAGCATCGATCCGCGCCTCTCGCTGGCTGCGCGCACGCTCGGCGCGTCGCGGCTCGACGCGTTCGCGAGCATCACGCTGCCGCTGGCGCTGCCGGGCATCGTGGCCGGGTGCCTGCTGGCGTTCGCGCGCAGCATGGGCGAGTTCGGCGCGACGATCATGATCGCCGGCAGCATTCCGGGCGAGACGCGCACCGTGCCGATCTACCTCTACAACCTGCTGCAGAGCCCCTCGGCGGCTGGCGAGAACGACGGCACGCGGATGATCGTCGCGTCGATCGTCGTCGCGCTGCTCGCGCTGCTGATCGGCGGCTGGCTCGAACGACGCGGCCGGCGGCGCACAGCCGGGGGGCCGACAACGCGAGGAGGCGCGCATGCCGCTGCTCGCGTTTGACTGCGCGCTGCGCTATTCGCCAGCCTTCGAGCTTCGCGCCGCGTTCGAACTCGACTCCGGCGTGACCGGCCTCGTCGGCCCGTCCGGCGCCGGCAAGAGCACGATCCTGCATCTCATCGGCGGCGTGCTGCGCGCCGATTCCGGCCGCATCGTGCTCGGCGATCGCGTGCTGACCGACACAGCGGCCCGCGTGCAGTTGCCGCCCGAACGGCGTGGCATCGGCATCGTGTTCCAGGATCATCTGCTGTTCCCGCACCGCAGCGTCGCGGCCAACCTGCGCTACGGCCAGCGGCGCAAGCCCGCGGCGGCGGCGGCGCCGGCGTTCGCCGACGTGGTGGAGGTGCTCGGTCTCGGCGACTTGCTCGAGCGATACCCGGCGTCGCTCAGCGGCGGCGAACGCCAGCGCGTGGCGCTCGGGCGCGCGATTCTCTCCGGCCCGGCGCTGTTGCTGCTGGACGAGCCGCTGGCTGCGCTGGACGACGAATTGAAGGAGCGCATCCTCGATTACCTGGCGCGCGCGCTGGCCGGGTTCCGGCTGCCGACGCTGTTGGTCAGCCACAACCGGCGCGAGATTGATCGTCTGGCCGGGCGCGTGGTGATGGTGTCGGGCGGACAGATTGCGGGCACGAACGGCGCGAACGGCACGAACAGCGCGAACAGATCAGAGCCGCGACCGAAAGGGAGCGGGGACATGCAGTGATGGCTGGCGAGCACGCTTCGTAACTCGCCAGCCATCGCGCATTTCCCCGCTCCCTTTCGGTCGCGGCTGCTGGTCAGTCAGACCACCAACCGCTACGTGCCGATTCGCGCGGAATCCCACGTCACGAAGCGCTGCACAGGATCGCCCTGCCGCGCGCGCGCGATGAACCAGAAGATCAGCGTCAACAGCAGGCACACGCCGCCGCCAGCCAGGCCGAACATCGCGGTCGATTCGTTGAGCTGCGCCACGGCCTGCTGCGCGAGCTTGCCGGCCGCCGACTGGATCTCGAGCTTCAGGCCGAATGCCTCGGCGAAGCCCAGCACGGCCGGCAGCGCGGCGCACAGCAGCGCGAACAGGCGCGCCCAGAACGTGCTGCTGACCTTGATCGGCAGCGCAACCGAATCGACGCGACGGCCCGAGTGGAACAGATCGACGCACGCATCGGGCAGCGAACCCTTGCCCAGCGGCGTCACCGAGAAGCGCGCCTCGACCTCGGCCGGCCGCGCGTCGACCACCATGCGATACGGCACGACGAGGCAGCCCGGGATGCGCGGCACGATCTCGATCATCGGGTCCTCGGCCGTGACCTGCACGCCGCCACCTTCGACCTGCCCGACGCCGGCCTGCTTCTGCTGCTCGACCTTGTCCTTCGTGAGCAGTACGAGCAGCGGGTAGTTGTTGTGCGGGTTCATGCGCTTCCAGAAGCGCACGGTGGTGCGGCGCGCCAGGATCTTGGCCGGCTTGCCGTCGCGCTTGCGCGCACTGCCGGCACCGGCCATGTCGTCGTCGGCCGCTTCGCCGGTTGTCGTCGTGGCCGTGGTGGTGGTGGGCATGGCGACGGCGCGAGTGGCCGGGGCGGGCGATGCCGGACGGGCGGCCGGCGCGGGCGCGGCCATCGCGATCTCGCTGCGCGGCATCGCGGTACCGGTGGAACGCACCGGCACGGCAGCGGCGGCGGCGCCAGCACTGGCACCGGCACCGGCGCCGGCGCCGGGCGCAGCCATCGACTTCTTGGCCTTCTCCGCGGGCGCCACGTCCTGCCGCGGCATGGCGGTGCCGGTCGAGCGCACGCTGCGCTGCACTTCCTCGGCCGCGGTCTTCGCCGCCGAGACCGCCTCCTGCACCTCGTCGAGCGGAATCGCATCGGTCGCCGACGCAGTCGCCTCGGCCAGCTTGCTCGGGCCGCCCTTCGCGCCTGCGGTCACGCCCTTGTGGAAGGTCACGCTCGCGTCCGGCGCGATCGTGAACATCGTCCGGCACTGCGAACACGGGAACGTGCCGGGCAGCTGGATGCGCACCGTGGCGCCGCAGACCTCGCAAGTTGTGGTGCGCAGTTTGGCGGTTGCGCTCGGCGACGGCGTCGGCGCGGCCGGGCGCGGCGCCGGCGCGCTGGCCTCCTGCTGGCCGATTGCGGCCTCGGCCTGCGCCTGCTCGTCGAAGATCTGGAAGTAGACGTTCATGCCGAGCGCTTCGATCACGATGCGCACGCGCGGATGGATGCGCAGCAGCACGAACCGGCCGCCGGTGGCTTCGAGCTGGTCGACGAGGCGGACCAGCGCGCCCATGCCGGTCGAGTTCACGTAACGGATGCCGTCCATGTCGATGACGAAGCGGCGGAACCCCTTGAGCTGCAGGTTCTCGATCGCCGACTGGAACTGCATCACGGTGCTGGCGTCGATCGCGCCGGCGATCGTCACCAGCGCGCCGTCGCCCACGGACGACAGGCGTTTGACATCAAGTGTGAGGTCGGTCATGGCACCGCTCCTTCAGGAGGCGCACCATCGCGTCGCTGGGGGCGGCGGACGGGCCGGACGGGTTGCGCGGATGCAACCATGGATGAGGCTTGTACCGGGAGACGCCCATCGTGTGCCGAACACCGGCGGTTTGCAATGGCTGCAATCTGGGCGAATGCGAGGCGGGCGGTGGGCGGATCGGCGCCCGGTGCGTGACGACCCTCGCTCCGCTGCGCTTCGCGTCGGCTTGCGCCGGTCAGTTGCCGCGGAACTGCGGCGGCCGCTTCTCGAGGAACGCAGCCACACCCTCGCGGTAGTCGTGGGTCTCGCCGGCGGCAATCTGCAGCTCCTTCTCGACCTGCAGCTGCGCATCGAGCGAGTTGCCGAGCGCGAGGTGCAGCGCACGCTTGGTCAGGCCGATGCCAGCGGTGGGCTGCGTGGCGAGGTGCAGGCCGAGCTTGCGCGCCTCGGCGATCAGCGCGTCGGGCTCGTAGACCTTCCAGATCAGGCCGAACGAGGCCGCGTCGTCAGCCGTGATCTTGTCGCCGAGGAAGGTCAGCGCCTTGGCGCGCGCGAGGCCGATCAGGCGCGGCAGGAACCAGGTGCCGCCGGTGTCGGGCACCAGGCCGATCTTGATGAACGACTGGATGAAGCTCGCCTTGCTGCTCGCCAGCACGATGTCGCAGGCGAACGCGAGGTTCGCGCCGGCACCCGCGGCCACGCCGTTGACCGCGCAGAGCACGGGCTTCTCGAGCGCGACGATCTGACGGATCGTGCGGTTGTAGGTGGTCTCGACGATCTCCTCGAAGGATGGCGGGGGCGAACCGTCCGGCCCGTTGCCCTGCGCTTCGGCCAGGTCCTGCCCGGCGCAGAAGGCGCGGCCGGCACCGGTGAGCAGGATGCAGCGTACGGCCGCGTCATCGGCTGCAGTGGCGAGTGCCGCCTGGAGCTCGGCAGCCATCGGCCGGTGGAAACTGTTGAGGACATCGGGACGGTTGAGGGTGATCGTCGCGAGGCCGTCAGCGAGGTCGTACTGGATGAACTGGTAGGTCATGCGATGGCGCGAGTGTGGAGCGAGTGCGGACGAGCAGGCGCATCCCAACATTGATGCCCGGCGCGGGCAAGCGACGGGGACCGGCGGACCGCGATGGCTGTTCGACCCGCGTGCGGATGTGCCCGGATCGTAGCAGGAGGAAGGTTCAACCCGGAGACAACAGAGCGGAGAATCCCTTCCGGTCCGGCGCCCCGAACAAGAGCCGCGAGCGCAAGCGAGCGGGCCCAGTGGGCGTTGCGATCACGAATCCGCCGATCGGCGATCGCCATCGACCCATCGGAAGAAGAAGGTTCAACACAGAGAACACAGAGAACACAGAGAAGGAAAGAGGCGCGTCCACCTCTCCACTCCTTCTCTGTGTTCTCTGTGCTCTCTGTGGTGAATCTCTCTTTCACGTCGTGCTCGGCAGCACGCAGTCCCCGGCCAGGTGGATTTGTTGATTGTGGTCTTCGTGGTGGAGGCGGCGGTGACTCTCCAGCCCCTTTGTGGTCCTTCGTGTCCTTCGTGCCTTTGTGGCGTGCAACGCACCCTCGATACGGTGTGCCAGGCGACACCTGCGGACCTCCACGACGCTTCACGAGCTTTCACAACCACAAGCCAATCCTGACATCGGTCCATTTTAGCTGATTCAGTGCTAAAGACCACTGCCCCAACGACTTGTGGCAGAAAATCTGGCCCGACATAGGACAATCCTCATTACAGAGGGGGTGTGTTGTGTTGCTCACCCGCCGCCGCCCGAGTCCTGGACCCAAACAAGCCAAGATGACGACCGAAGCCCAGATTGCCGCTAATCGGCGCAATGCGCAGCGCTCCACAGGCCCGAAGAGCGCCAAAGGCAAGCAGCGCAGCCGGACGAATGCCTGGAAGCATGGCCTCTCTGCGAACCTGATCTGCATGGACCACGAGGATCGCGAGGAGTTCGAAGAGTATCGCTACCACATGCGCGTCTCGATGCAGCTCGCCACTGACATCGAGGAGGAAGTGGCCGAGCGCATCATCGTCGCGAGCTGGAAGCGTCGTCGCCTGGAGGCGATGGAGAAGCACGTGATGCACTTCTTCACGACGGACGACTTCCGCATCGCGGAGTTCAACGTCCTGCTGCGCTATCGCGGTTCGATCGAGCGCGAGTACCACAAGTGCGTGGCCGACCTCGATCGGCTGCAGAAGAACCGCGACCGGCGCCTGCATCTGCAGGCCGAGGGTCACGCCGCCGACGTGATGACGACGAACTATCTCTTGAACAAGCCGATGGACCTGAAGCGGATCGCCGCGATGACCATGGCCGAGTACATCCGCGCGAACCACGAGCGGATGACGCGGCGGCACACGCCGCCGACGGCGGGGCCGGAGATCGAGAACGACGAAACGAAGCCAATCGAGCCGGAGAATCCCGTAGACACGGACGTCGCCGACGACGAGACGGAGGCGACGAGCACCGCTCGCAAGCCGGAATCGGTGGTTGCATGACCGACCGACCAGCGATCGCGTCGCGACACTTGGCGACGGAACGGCCCCGGAACGGGGTCGGGCGCAGACGGTCCATGCGTAACAAGAGCCGCGACCGCAAGTGGCAGTCAGAGTATTCCGATCCCCGGCTCGCCCGGGACCGGTACGGATACGCTGACAGCCACGCAAGGGAGCGGGCCGCGGCGGCCTGTTTCGCGAAGGATGGATTGCTGACGGCGACGTCAGCGGTATGCCTCCGGCGGGTTCTCCATCTCCGGCTCGAGCTGCGCGCCAAGACCATCGGCCATGCGCACGAAGAAGGCGAAGGCGGCGCACACCAGGTTCATGTCGAGGATCATCCGGTCGGTCAGACCCCGCGCGCGCAGCGCATCCAGGTCGGCCGGCGTGATCGAGGCCGGTTCGAGGGCGAGGCGTTCGGCGTGCGCGCACATCACCTGGTCAATCTCCGACAGCCCGGCCGTGCGCCAGTCGGTCATCACACGATCGGCCAGCGCGCGGTCTCCGCACTCGGCGGCGAAACTCGCCGCGTGGTGGGTCGTTCAGTAGACGCAGTGCGAGGTCTTCGCCGTGACGGTGGCCAGCATCTCGCGCTGCGCCCGGCTCAACGGCGACGGATCAAACATCACCGCGCGGTACATTCCCATGTAGCCGCGCAGCGCCGCCGGGTTGAGCGAACTGACCCGCAGGATTTCAGCCACAAACCCGACGCGGTTCAGGGCGTCGTCGAAGATCCGCCGAAGCGGTCCCTCCGCCTGGTCGTTGGCTACGGTTTCGATCCAGGCCATAGCTGGTACCCGTGTGTGTGGCCGGACGACGACGGCGCGATGCATCATCAGCATTGCCATCATCGTCGTCGTCGTCGGTGTCGTCGGTGTCGTCGTCGTCATCATCTGTCCCGGCGTCCTCACGATACGAAGCGGCGTCGTCAACGTCATCGATGTTCACGCCGAACTGGTCGGCGAACACGGCGACGAGCGGGGCGACCACCTCATCGACCACCCAGCTGTCCAGGGTCCAGTCGTCGGTGGCCATTGCACGCACGGCGGCGAGGATGCGCGCCAGGCTGGCCACCGGAGCCGTGCCGCCACGATGGCCGGTCAGTTCTTCGAGGCGCGTGATCAGATCCTCGGCGTCGTCGTACGCCACCGCACCCTTTTCGGTGCCGGCGCGCAGACGCAGGCGGGCCGTGGTCGCCACGAGCAGGAAGCGGACGTGGGCAGGAGTGAACTGGTGCTCGGGGTTGCTCATGACTGGCCTCGCTGCTGGATGACTGGCTCCGTTGGAAGCAGAGATCGCAACAGCCGTGCCAGAAGGTGGATTTCCCGTGGAGCGAGTAATCATCGGGCTTCCGGGTCGAAACGCGAGCGACGCCCCGGGCGAACCCGGTGCGTCGAATCGCGACATTCCGGAGCGGAGTGTCTCAGGCCTGCACAGTCTCATCCGTGAGACGAGCCCGTCTCACCCCGAAGATCACGCGGTCCAGCGACATCCGCCCCGGACCGAGCGAGATAATCAACAGCGCGATGCAGCCGAACATCGCCGCCGGGTAGGCCGCGCCGCCGCCCGTCATGTTCACCAGCGGATCGCCGAGGCTGAGGTGGAAGCCCGCGGCGACGACCATGGTGCAGAACAGGCCGAACGACGCGAGCGGCGTGAGCAGGCCGAGGATCAGCGCGATCCCGCCGCCGAACTCCGACAGCGCGGCCAGTGCCTGGAGGAATCCGGGCGCGAATCCGTCCGGCCCCATCCAGCCGAACGGGTTCTGGATCTTGGCCCAGCCGACAATCAGGAACACGCTGCCGGCGAGCAGGCGGGTCAGGAGCAAGGCCGTGTCGGCGGCCAGCCGATGGCGCTCGACGGCGAGTACCGGTCGTATGCGATTCATGACTGGCCTCCGCGGTTGAGGTCGGCGAGGAACACCACCAGCGCGTCGAACGTCGCGCCGAAGCCGCCGTTCATGCTCGCGTGGCCGGCCACGAACGTGTCCACCTCGGCCTGGCTCGCGCGCACCGGCACGCTGCGCAGCTGCATCCGCGTCCGGCCGTCCAGGTCGTCCAGCGTCAGCGTGTTGAGCATCTCCATCGGCCAGGTCTCGCTCATCGGCGCCCGCACGATGCGGCCCTCCGGGTCGGAGAACGACACGACGTACACGAGCCGCTCGCCCGGCACGACGTCGAGGTACGTGAAGCGGCCCCACATCACCTGCTGGCCCGAGGTCATCTTGTAGTGGAAGCCGCCGCCGGGGCGCACATCGATCGACGCGACGTCGAGCGCAAAACCCTTCGGGCCCCACCACTTCACCAGGTGCGCCGGGTCGGTCCAGGCCTCGTAGACCAGCTGCCGGGGCGCATCGACCTCGCGGTCGATCGTGAACTCGACGCCGGGATCGACGTGGCCGAGCTCGGCGAGCAGCGTCTCGAGCAGCTCCATCGTGAGGTTCGCGCCGCCCTCCATGCCCGAACCGAGGTGGCCGTCGCGGGCCTCGGGCGACGGGTACTGCAGGTGCGTGCGCATCACGGTGCGGCCGCGCGCGTCCTCGGTCAGCGTCATCGTCGCCACGTACTCGTACTGCGAGAACGGCTCGATGTCGTAGCGCTCGGTCTGCACGATGCGGGCCGGCGGGACGATCTCCTTGTAGGTGCCCGCGAACGGCATCTCCGTGCCGTCTTGCGCGCGCAGCACGTAGCGCCAGTTGCCGCCCACGCGCAGGTCGAGGTCGCACTGGATCATCTGCGTGCCGCCGAACACGCCCCACCAGCGGCGCACGTGTTCGGGCTTCGTCATCGCCTCGAACACCAGGTGCCGCGGCGCATCGAACACGCGCGTGAGCACGGCCTCGGTCGGCGACGGCAGCGTGATCACCAGCTTGTGGCGGAACTGCGGGACGTACTCGGCCAGGCGGCCCACCGTCTGCTTCGCGCCCTCGATCGCGCCGTAGTTCTCGGCCACGAAGCGCAGCTGCTCGGCCGTCGGGAACACCGCGCGCATCGTCAGACGGGTACGGCCGCCCAGGTCGTGGAACGTCACGGTCGTGGAGAAGTGCACGTGCACGCCCTCGACCTCGTCGTTGGCATGCGAGTACTCGAGTCGCGACGGCGTGACGATCTTGTGGAAGATGATGCGGTTCGGATAGTCGGTGCCGTCGGGGCCGTGCATCGTCAGGCGCCATTCGCCGCCCGGCGCGAAGTCCATCGAGTGCGTGGTGATGCTGAAGCCGTTGGGGCCCCACCACTTCGCGAGGTGCTCGGGCGCGGTCCAGGCCTTGAAGACCAGCTCGCGCGGGAAGTCGAAGTCGCGCACGGTGACGATCTCGCGGTCGATCGTGTCGGCCAGCTCGCCGAGCTTGTCGAGGCTTTCCGACCAGCCCTGCTGCATGCCCATCTTGACCATGCGGTCGCGCATCGCGGCCGAGTGCATCGAGACGCGGATGTCGCACAGCGTCTTGCCGTCAGCCTCGCCGGCGTCGGAGAATGTGACGGTGCAGACGAGGTCGAGCGACGGGATGCCGGCCGAGCGGTCGCGGTCCGGGTTGACGAGGTCGTGCCACTCGGCCGAATGCTCCGAGAGGTCCATCGTGAAGACCAGCCGCTCGTTGGTGACGACCTCCTGGTAGACGCCGGTCATCGGATACTCGCCGCCGGCCGGATCGACCATCACGAGGCGGTAGCGGCCGCCGGGGCGCACGTCGGCGTTGCACCAGGCGGTCATGATCCGCGGGCCCCACCAGCGGGCGAGGTGCACGGGGTCGGTCCAGGTGCGGTAGACGAGCTCACGCGGCGCATCGAACACACGCGAGATCTGGAAGTCGGTGGCGTTGCCGGGCGTCTGCGGGGTCGTCATGTCACTTGCCTTCGTCGGTGGGTTCGTCGTTGTCGCGGTCGATTGCATCGGTGGCGGATTCCTTCGGATCGGGCGGGGTGGGTGTGGGTGTGGCGGGCGCGGGTGTCGCCTGCAGTTCGCGCAGGTAGTCGTCGAGCCGGTCGAAGCTCTCCTCCCAGAAGCGGCGGTAGTTCTCGAGCCAGTCGGCGACGACCCGCAT